>NZ_JBEXFQ010000018.1:150473-164728 GCF_040606855.1 Nocardia sp. NPDC005366 | reverse complement strand
GACCGGACGGGGTCCCGTCCGGTCGGCCGATTCGCGCTTCCGGTCAGTTGAGCGGGGCCGAACGCCACCAGCGCAGCACCTCATCGATGCTGCCGACGATGCCGTCGGTGTACATCAGGATCTGGCTCCGGTCCTTGTCGCCGGTGAACACGGTGACCATCTTCGGGCCGCTGTTTTCGAATTTGTAGTTGGTGTAGGACTTCCCGCCGTTGCTGTCGGTGGATTTCACCGCGTCGCTCGGCAGGTTGTTCAATGCCTTCTGGGCGTCGGACGCCGAGTTGTAGATGTAGAAGGTGTAGAACGGGTCGTCGTTGCCACCGCCGCCGAAGCAATCCCACTGGTAGACCCAGTTGCCGAAATCCGGGGTTCCCGTGGTCGGCGCGGACGGGGAACTCGCGCTGTAAGCGCCACAGGTCGCACTGTTGTAGCCGGTGTCGCCCGATTTGGAGGCCGGCACCATGCGCGGGAATTGCTTGCTGATGGAATCCGAGTCGGCGGGCACGCTGCCGCTGTTGTTCGGCGAGCCGGTCGGCGTCGACGTCTTGCCGGACGACGACGGCCGCGCGGACGTCGTCGTTGTCGGCGTATCGGAGCCCTGGTTCGCGACGACACCGACGATCCCGAGGACGATGACGATCAATACCACCGCGCCGACGGCCAGCCCGATGATCAGGCCGGTATTGGATTTGCGCGGCGGCTGATGCGGGCCGGGGAACTGCCCGCCGCCGAGCGGCGGGCCGGGCGGCTGCTGCGCGAAACCGTAGGTCTGCTGATTGTTGTACGGCGCGGCCGGATTCGGATGCTGCGCCGTCGGCCCGGTGGGCTGCTTCACCAGCGTATTGGGCACGGAGGTGTTAGGCACCGAGGTATTGGGCATCGAGGTATTGGGCACCGAGGTATTGGCCATCGTCGCACCGGTCAGCGGATGGGCGCCGCTGCTCGTCGGCGCCGGACCGTTGGTCAGTGGATAGGGCGCGCCGGTCAGCGGATGCTGCGGGCCCGTCCCCGGATACGGACCCGTCACCGGAATAGGCGGGCCGGTGACCGGCATACCCGTGATCGGCATGGCGGGCGCGCTCTGATTGGACAGCGCCTGCTGCGCCGCGGCGGCGAATTCCGAACAGGAGGCGAAACGCTCCTCGGGACGTTTGGCCATCGCCCTGGCGAGTACGAGGTCCAGCGCGTAGGGCAGGCCGGGACGCACGCTGCTCAGCGCGGGCGGCGGGGTCTGCAGATGCCCCTGGATGACCTGGGCCGGATTGGTCGCCGCGAACGGTCCGCTGCCGGTGAGAAGCCAGAACAGGGTGCAGGCCAGCGAGTACTGGTCGGAACGGTGGTCGAGGGACGCGCCGGTCAGCTGTTCGGGGGACGCGTACGCCAGGGTGGCGGTGAACGTTCCCGTCTGCGTCAGATGACCGGTGTCGTCACGGAGCCGCGCGATGCCGAAATCGGTCAGGTACACGCGCTCACCGCGACCGCTGCCGGATCGGGCGAGCAGGATATTGGCGGGCTTCACGTCACGGTGCAGCACCCCCATACCGTGCGCGTAGTCGAGCGCGTCCGCGGTTTCCTTGATGATCTGGACGGCCCGCTCGGGCGGGAGCGTCTTGGGATCCACCGACGCGGCGTCGATACCGTCCACGTACTGCATCGAGATCCACAGCTGCTCGTCATCGAGGCCGCGGTCGTAGACGGTGACGATATTGGGGTGATCGAGCCGGGCGACCAGATCCGCCTCCCGCTCGAACCGCGCCCGCACCTCCTTGTCGAAGAACATCTCCCGGTTCAACAGCTTCAGCGCAGTCATCCGCGGCAGGCGCGGATGCTTCGCCAGATACACCGAACCCATGCCACCGCGGCCCAATTGCCTGTCGATGACATAGCCGGCGAAAACGTCACCGCTGGCCAGCATTGTCTGCTCCACTTCCCGCCGTCACCGGGACCCACCGATGAACAGGCGTACAGCATAAGAACGCGCGCCCGAGCAACGCCCGACCACGGAAAACATCGAAACCATAGCAGCAGTCGCGTGCTCGATGGTTGCCCAACGAGTCCGGCGGATCCGGCGCGACCCCGATAGCGCGCGACTATGGCGGTGGGCGCGCCTCCGACGGCCCAGGCCCGCCGGGCGACGCGCCGTCGGACGGGCGACCGCGACGCACCATGGCATCGGGCAACGCGATCGTGATCGGGCGGCCCTGACGTCGCTTCTTCGGCGGCTCCGGCGTGACCGGAGCCGCCTCACCCGAGGTGGGATTCGATTGCGCGACAGCGGAATCGAAGGAGTCCATGGACGGCGCCGCACCCCGACCCTGTGGCGGAACGGGAAACGGGGGGACGACGCCGTGAGAAGTTCCGCTCGACTGTGGCGAACTGTGCGGCGTCGAACCATGCGGCAGCGAACCATGCGCCGTCGAACCGTGCGGCAGCGAACCATGCGGCAGCGAACCATGCACCGTCGAACCGTGCGGCAGCGAACCGTGCGGCGGCACACCCGGATACGGCGGAACCACACCGTGCGAGGTTCCACTCGACTGATATCCGGAACCAGTGGGCCCGGCATGGGTGGGAGGAGGCGCGTGGGGTGGCCGCGTGACGTTCGGCGGGCCCTGGTAGGCGGAAGTGGGGTATGGAGGGCGATCGGGTTGGCCCGCGGTGCGCGTCGGTTCGACGTAACCGGGGGGAAGCACGCCGGTGGGCGGCAGCGCGGCGGGCGGTTGCACCGGCTGCCGGGGCGTCGACGGACGCGGATGGCCGGGGCCGGGCGGAACCGGCGGACGCATATGGACGGCCTGCGGCAGTCCTGTCCGCGCGCCCGGATACGGCGCTCCGGCGGGGCGCGGCTGCCCGACCGGCGCCAGCGCTCGCCGCGCCGCGACCGCGAAATCGGTGCAGCTGGCGAACCTGTCGTCGGGGCGCTTCGCCATCGCCCGCGCGAGCACGCCGTCGAGGGCAGGCGGGGTACCGGCGCGCAACGGTCGCAGGGCGGGAACCTGCCCGTACAGGTGGCCGTTCATCACCGCGGCCGGACTCGTCCCATGGAACGGCACGGCGCCGGTCAGCATCCAGAACAGCGTGCAGGCCAGCGAATACTGGTCCGCGCGGTGATCGAGCGGCTGCCCGATCAACTGTTCGGGGGCGGCGTAGGCGAGGGTCGCGGTGATGGTGCCCGCCGAGCCGAGCGTGGTGTCGCTGTTGCGCATTCCCGCGATCCCGAAATCGGTGAGCAGCACCCGTTCGGGCTGCCCGATCGGGGCCTTGGCCAGCAGGATGTTGGCCGGTTTCACATCACGATGCAGCACCCCGTTGGCATGCGCGAAATCCAGGGCGGCGGCGGTTTCGCCGATGATCTGCACGGCCCGCGCCGGGGCGAGCACATTCACGTCGGCGCTCGCGGCGTCGGATCCCGGCACGAACTGCATGGAGATCCAGAGCTGGTCTTCCTCCGCGCCGCGGTCGTACACGGTGACGATATTCGGATGTTCCAGCCGCGCGACCAGATCGGCCTCGCGCTCGAATCGCGTCCGCATCTCGACATCACCGTAGAGATCGCGCTCGAGCAGCTTGAGCGCGGTCAGCCGCGGCAACCGCGGATGCTGAGCCAGATACACGGTGCCCATGCCGCCCTGACCCAACACACGCTTGATCACATACCCGGCGAAGGTCTCGCCAGTCCGCAACACGGTGGATTTCACCCCCCTCGTAGGGTCGAGCACGTGGACCTAACGATGTATCTCTTCGGACCACGCAGGCGCAACATCCCATTATTCACCGGCGCGACCGGGAATATCGGCCGTCCGCGAGCTGTCGGTGCCATTCATTAGGCTGAGCCCATGCGCATTGGAGCACACGTACGGCTCGACAGCGACCCGATCGGCTTCGGTGAGAAACTCGGCGCCGAGGTCATCCAGTTGTTCGTCGTCGATCCGCAGAGCTGGGACAAGCCCGCGCCGCATCCGCGAACCGAGGAGATCCTCGCGAGCCCCATCGATGTGGTGGTGCACTCCTCGTACCAGATCAATGTCGCCAGTCTGAACAATCGGCTGCGGATGCCCTCGCGCAACGCCGTCGCCCAGCAGGCGAAGGCCGCCGCGGATCTCGGCGCCTTCGGATTGGTCGTGCACGGCGGGCACGTCCGGTCGGACGCCGAGATCGAGGACGGGATCGTCAACTGGCGCAAGCTGTTCGAACGTCAGCAGGACAAGGGCGGATTCGCGGTGCCGATCCTGATCGAGAACACCGCGGGCGGCAACCACGCGATGGCACGGCATTTCGATTCGATCGGCAGGCTGTGGGACGCGGTCGGCGATTTCGGCGCCGGATTCTGCCTCGACACCTGCCACGCCTGGGCCGGGGGCGAGGAGCTGGTCGGTGTGGTCGAACGGATCAAGGCCATCACCGGCCGGATCGACCTGGTGCACCTGAACTCCTCCCGCGACGAATTCAATTCCGGCGCGGATCGGCACGCCAATTTCGCCGACGGCACCATCGACCCGCAACTGCTCGCCGAGGTGTGCCGCACCGCCGACGCACCGGTGATCCTGGAAACCCCCGCCGAAGGGGTCGCCGAGGATCTCGCGTATCTGCGCGAACACGTGGGCTGACCCGTCTTCCGGTCCCGCACGCGGCGTCTGCTGTTGCGATCACCGCGACGGCAAACCTGGTCGCGGGGTCGCCGCGGTGGTGTGCTCGACGGCATACCCACCCGATTCGAGCAGCGAAGGTGATCTCATGACGGTCGACTACGCCACCACTCCCACCGCCACGGTGACCAAACTCGGCTCCCGCATCGGCGCCAGGGTCGACAATATCCGGCTCGGCGGCGACCTGGACGCCGCCACCGTCGCGGTGATCCGCACCGCGCTGCTCGAGCACAAGGTGATCTTCTTCCGCGGCCAGGAGCACCTCACCGAGGACGCCCAGTACGAATTCGCGCAGTTGCTCGGCACCCCGACCACCCCGCATCCGACGGTCACCTCCAAGGGTGTGAAAAGTCTCGCCATCGATTCCGAGAACGGCCGCGCCAACAGCTGGCACACCGATGTCACCTTCGTCGACCGGATTCCGAAGGCGGCGATCCTGCGGGCGGTCCAGCTACCGACCTACGGCGGGTCGACCACCTGGGCCTCCACCGTGGCCGCCTACGAATCGCTGCCGGAGCCGCTGAAGCTGCTGGCCGAGAATCTGCGCGCGGTGCACACCAACGTCTACGACTATGCCGCGTCGCACAACACGGCTCCGAACTCGGCCGCCTACCGCGCCGAATTCGAGTCGACCTATTACGAGACCGAACATCCCGTGGTGCGGGTGCATCCGGAGACCGGCGAGAAGTCGCTGCTTGTCGGCCATTTCGTCAAACATTTCGTCGGCCTGTCGTCGAGCGAGTCCCAGGCGCTGTTCCGCCTCTTCCAGGATCGGGTGACCCGGCTGGAGAACACCACGCGCTGGGATTGGCGACTCGGCGATGTCGCCATCTGGGACAACCGCGCGACCCAGCACTACGCGATCGACGACTACGACGATCAGCCGCGCCGTCTGACCCGCATAACGCTGGCCGGGGATGTGCCGGTCGGTGTCGACGGCAAACGCAGCACCGTCGTCGCCGGTAATGCCGAGCACTACTCGATCATCGAGGACATCGCCGCTGCCTGACCGAGCGGTCCGGCCCGGGCGCTCGTCCCGGCCGGACCGTGCGGCGATGAGGGGAGGCACGGTCTTCGCTGGATACGGCACCGTGCCTGGCCGCGGCAGGCCGTCGGACGAGGTGCGCGCCGTCGCCGGGCGGCCGATAGTCCACACTGGTTGCCATGAGTATTCGGCCGTTGGACGGAATTCGCGTCCTCGAGCTCGGCAATTACATCGCGGCGCCGACCGCCGGACGCATTCTCGGGGATTTCGGCGCCGAGGTGATCAAGGTGGAGCGCCCGAAGGTGGGCGACGAGCTTCGCAACTGGCGGCTCTACGGCGGCGATACCTCGATGCTGTTCCGCACCATAAACCGGAACAAGAAGTCGATCACCCTGGATCTGCGCACCGAGCAGGGCCGCGACATCGTGCTCGATCTCGTCCGGCATTCGGATGTGCTGCTCGAGAATTTCCGGCCGGGCATGCTGGAGAAATGGGGGCTCGGCCCCGAGGTTCTCGATGCCGTCAACCCGAATCTGGTCATCACCCGCGTTTCCGCCTACGGGCAGACCGGCCCACTCGCCGAGCGCCCCGGATTCGCCGCGGTCGCCGAGGCCGTCGGCGGGCTGCGCGAACTCGTCGGCGACCCGGACCGCCCGCCGGTGCGGGTCGGGGTGTCCATCGGCGATTCGATCGCTGGCATCTACGCGGCCTTCGGCACGGTGATGGCGCTGTTGCGGCGCGAGCGGGCCGGAGCCGATTCCATCGCGTTGACCGAGCGCGTAATCGACGTCGCCCTGAACGAGGCGATCCTGTCGGTGATGGAATCGCTGGTGCCCGACTACCTCGCCTACGGGATCAACCGGGAACGGGTCGGCGGCAGGATGGAGGGCATCGCCCCGAGCAACGCCTATCCGTGCTCCGACGGAGTCAGCATCATCATCGGCGGCAACGGCGACGCCATCTTCCAGCGCTATATGGAGGTGATCGGACGCCCCGACCTGGCCGCCGATCCCGAACTCCGGGACAACGCGGGCCGGTGGCGGCATCGGGACAGGCTCGACGCGTCGATCGCCGAATGGACGATTCGCCACACTAGAGACGAGGCATTGACGATTCTGGAAAGCGCAGCCATCCCGTGCGGACCCATCTACACCGCGGCCGATATCGTCGCCGACGAGCAGTATCTGGCCCGCAATATGATTCAGCCGTTCCCGGTGGATGTCGGTGAGCCGGAACCCAAGATGGTCGGCTTTACCGGCATCGTCCCCGTCATCGGCGGGAAATCCCTTCCCATCCGCACTGTCGGCCCCGATCTCGGCGCGCACACCCGAGAAGTGCTCTCCGAATTACTCGGCCGCAGCGCCCCCGAGATCGACGCCATGGGGGTCTCGTGAGCAGGCCGCGGCCCGAGCGTCGCCGTCCGATGGGACGGGGCCGCTGGGAGACGAGGTCGCCGTCGCCGCGGCGGCCGACCGTGCATCCGAATCCGGCCGGAACCAATCGCAGATCCTGGGCGGGCGTCATGTGCGTGCCGAACCAGGCGCGCGAGGAGAAGTAAGGAAATCGCCGACGGGGCCGCCTGATCCGACGCGTCTGCCCGAGCGAAACGGTCGCGACCTCAGTCGCTTTCGCCGGACTTTCTGGTGTCGGCACGCAATTTGAGCAGGACGAGTCCCGCGGTGCAGGCCAGAATCAAACCGACGACTGTGATTTCCACATGCAGCCCGGCGATGCCGAGCACGGCTCCGATGATGCCGCCGACGAAGAAAAGCCATGCCGAGACCCGCAACAGGACCGTGGACACTGCGCGCACCGGCGGATTCGACTCGCCGCGCCGCACCGATGCCGGGACTTGCGCCTCGTCGGCTTCGGCCGCGGAGCGCAACGACGTTGTCGAGTAAGCTCCCATCATCCACTCCTCGATGACGCCGGTCAGAGTGTTGACATCGTGCGCCTCGAGCGGCGCGTCTCTCCCCGTGATCCGGGCGTCTCACGCGTAACTTCGATCACATACGCTACGGCCCTCGTCGGTGAATACGGTGCGACACGTACTCACGACACGCCAGCGAGATCATTTCGATATTTGAATGAGCAATGTTTGAAAATGGTGCTCGCACACGCGCGCGCGTCCCGCCTGGCCCGGCCGATCGACCTGGTTTATGGTGAGCCCACTCGATACACACGAGGAGTGACCCCGATGGTGAGCAGCAGGGCCAGGATCGCCGGTCCGGTGATCGCAGTGGGCGCGGTATCCGTCGGTCTCGTTCTCATCGGCGCCTGCGGCGTCGGCCACCACGACATCTACGTGCCGCCCCCGCCGCTCGAGTTCGGGCCCGCCGCAGCCGTGGCGACCGTGCGCGACGGTTCGACCGTGACAGCGCCGAAGGTGATCATCCCGCCGTCGCCGACCTGGCAGATGGCCCCCGCCGGCCCGCCGCGCCGACCGGCCGGATACACCCCGCCGTCATCGACTTCGGCCGCCGCGGACTCGGAATCGGCGCCGGAGTCGCCGGAATCCTCCACGCGGCCGTCACGAACCACCACCCCGCGCACGAGCACGACGGAGCCGCCGCCCGCCGCCGTCACCGAAACCGAAGACGCGACAACGACGACGAGAAACCGCACGCTGTCGGTCGAGCCGAGCACCGTGGGCGAGTCGGCCCCTACCCACGTCCCGACGCCCCCCGAGGAGTCGGCGGCACTCGAGGAATCGAGAACAGTGGTACCCGACGCCGGGCAATCGGGGACTTCTCCCACCGGCAATTCGCCTATCGCGCAATCGCCTGTCATCGAGGGCCCGACCATCGCCCCGAGCCCGACGACCACGCGCGTGAACGTCGACGGACAGATCGCCGAGACCGAGTAGACCGGACACGAGCGACTACCCGCCTCGGCCCCGACTGCCGAGCGGGTCCGGCGTTCGGCACGGCCGACGATAAATCGAAACGAGATCGCCGGTCGGGCTCGATCCGCCCTCGGGACGCGGAAACGCCGGGCCCCGGTGCGGGTGATCGAACCCGAACCGGCGACCCGGCGATTGTCGTTGCCGCCCTACAGCTCCGGCAGTTCGTAGTCCCCGACGCGCGCGGCGAGCACCGTCAGATGCTCGAGTGAGCCGCCGAGAGTCCGCTCGATCGCGGTCAACCGAGCGACGTAGTGGCCGACCGGATACTCCGCGGTGACGCCGATGCCGCCGTGCATCTGAATCGCTTCCTGGCCGACGAGCCGGGCCGAGCGCCCGATCTGCAACCGGGCACGGGAGGCGATGACCGGGTCGACGGCCCCATCGGCCAACGACGCCGTGGCGTACAGGCTCATGCTGCGCGCGAGTTCCAGTGCGACGTACATATTCGCCGCGCGCTGGGTCAGCGTCTGGAACTTCGACAGCGTGACGCCGAACTGCTTGCGCGCCTTGAGGTAATCGGTGGTCAGCCGCAACGCCTCCTCCATCGCGCCGACGGATTCGGCGCCGAGCAGGGCATGCGCCTGGGTCAGCGCCGCCAGCACCGGTTCGGCGGCGTCGAGGCTGTCGCCGAGCAGTTCGGCGGGTGCGTTGTCCAGTTCGATCTGGGCTCCGCGCGATCCGTCCACCGTGCTGTAGGACTTGCGGACCACACCGGCGGCGTCCGGCGCGACGAGGAACAGCCCGACCCCGCCGCCCGGCAGCACGGCGCTGACGACGAGTTCGTCGGCGCAACCGCCGTGCGGCACCGGATTCTTGGTCCCGGTCAGCGTGTACGCATCGCCGGTGGCGGTAGCCGAGGTGGCGAGTTCGGACGATGGCCACCTCGTCCCCGGCTCGGCGTGGGCGAAAGCCAGCAGCTTGGCGCCGCTCACGATGTCGGGCAGGACACGCCCGCGCTGCTCGGCACTGCCCGCCAGCGCGACCAGGGTGCCGGGCACGTACACCGCGTCCACGATCGGTTCGGGCGCCAGCCTGCGGCCGACCTCCTGCAGCACGACCATGGTCTCGACCGGGCCCGCGCCGACGCCGCCGTCTTCCTCGGCGAAAGGCAGACCGAGAACGCCGAGTTCGGCGAGCTGGTTCCAGACCTCACGGCTCCAACCGAGTTCGGTATCGGTCACCTTGAGCCGGGTCTCCGGATCGTAGGTGCGCGCGAGCAGGTCGCGGACGGTGTCACGCAGCATGACCTGTTCATCGGTGAGTTCGAAATCCATGGCGACGCCTCACAATCCGAGGATCGTGGAGGCGATGATGGTGCGCTGCACCTCGCTCGAACCTCCGTAGATGGTTGTCTTGCGGTAGTTCAGGTAATTGGGACCGCTGCGCTGGGCCCAGCCGGGCGAGGCGATATCGTCCGCGCCGACCGGGATGGCATCCGGTCCCGCGATATCGAGCAGCAGTTCGGTGGCCGCCTGCTGCAGTTCGGAGCCGCGCATCTTCAGCACCGACGACACCGGATTGGGTTTGCCGTCCGCGGAGTTGGAGATCACGCGCAACTGGGTGAGCTCCAGCGCGAGCAGTTCGTTCTCCAATTCGGCGAGCCGCGCCGCGAACAGCGGATCCTCGAGCAGTGCCCCCGAGCCCGAACGGGTCTGGCGCGCGTACTCCTTCGCGATACCGAGTTTGACCTTGGTCCGGCCGACGCCGGTGATGCCGGTGCGCTCGTTGCCGAGCAGGAATTTCGCGTAGGTCCAGCCCATGTTCTCCGCACCGACCAATTGATCGGCGGGGACGCGCACATTTTCGAAGAAGACCTCGTTCACCTCGTAGCCGCCGTCGATCAGCTTGATCGGACGGATGGTGACGCCGGGGCTCTTCACGTCGAACAGCAGGAAGGAGATACCCGCCTGCTTCTTCGGCGCGTTCGGATCCGTGCGTACGAGACAGAAGATCCAATCCGCGTACTGGGCCAACGTCGTCCAGATCTTCTGACCGTTGACGATGTAGGAGTCGCCGTCGCGCACGGCGGTGGTGCGCAGCGAGGCGAGGTCGGAGCCCGCGTCGGGCTCGGAGAAGCCCTGGCACCACCAGATGTCGAGTGCGGCGGTCGGTGGCAGGAAGCGTTCCTTGATCTCCTGGGAGCCGAAATGCGCGATGACGGGGCCGACCATCTGGGCGTTGAAGGTCAGCGGCTCGGGTACCGAGGCCAGCTGCATCTCGTCCTGCCAGATGTGGCGCTGCATCGGCGTCCAATCCTTGCCGCCCCACTCCACCGGCCAGTTCGGCACGGCGAGCCCGTGGTCGTTCAGGATCTTGTGCGTGGTGACGACGTCCTCGCGGGACAGTTCCTTACCGTGTTTCGCACGCTCACGGATGTCGGCGGGAATCTCGGAACGATAGAAATGGCGCAGCTCGTCGCGGAAGGCGACCTCGTCGGGGGACAGGGATATTTTCATACACAACTCCCGTGGTGTCTCGTACGTCCGAGTGAAACCCTACCTCTCGGTAGTCTCCCGCTGACCGCGGGATCTCACCAGGCAAACGGGCAAACCCAGGCAAACACCTGGCGATCGCCACGGCTACCCCGGCGCGTAGTCCGACGAACTGGTAACTTGCTGCACGTGGGTAGGGGAAAACCCACGCGTAACAGCTAAGGGAGTTATGTGGTGAACGGCAGAGCCATCGCACGCGCGGCCGCGACAGTGACCTCACTCGGCATCGGTGCGGTTCTCGCCCTCGGCAGCGCGGGCGCCGACCCGGTGTCGCCGGTCGAGGCGGCCCTCACCGACCTCGCCGTCAAGGCGGGCGAGGATACCTCGGCACAGGCGGGCGTCGGCGCACTGCAGGAGTACACCAAGCTCGTCGACGTGGCCCAGCTGCGTCACGTGGCGGCCAACTTCGTTCCCTTCGCCTACGCCGCCCCCACCTTCGGCTGCGGTAGCAACGGCCCGATCACCACCATCATCGCGGCGGGCACCACCGAGGGCCCCAATCGCAGCCAGGGCGTCAGCCCCGAACCGGGCAACCTGCGCTTCAGCGCCGCGCCCGCGCATTCCGGCGCTCCGCTGAATTCGGGACTCGTGGTGGCGTGGGTCAATATCAACAACGGCCGCAGCGGCATCGATACCCTCGACGACCGCACCGAGGTCGGGCTGCCCACGCTGTCGAAAACCGTGGACGCGGGCCCCGGCACCGTCCTCGCCTCGATGTGGGGCGTCATCAACTATCCCTTCGCGAATTGCGTGATGACGCCGACCGTCGGCACCTTCGTCGTACCGGAACTGCCCGCTGCCGCGCCCGCCGAGGTCGCGCCGTCGCCCGCACCCGCGCCGCAGGCGGGCCCAGGCACCGCCGCACCCGCGGCCCCCGCCGAGATCCCCGCGCCCGCACCGGCGGCTCCTGCCCCCGCACCTGCCGCGCCGCAGCCGCCGGCGGGCGCCGCGGTGCAGGGCGAAATTCCCTCCGGCAGCTGAGGTTCCGTCCCGCGGAATCTCGACGCGCATCGCGCGCGTGATCGGTGATGGTGCAGGATAGGGTCTCGATTTCCGACCGGAGGCCAACGAACGTGCTCGATGCCGATGACGTGCGCCGCGTCGCGCTTTCCTTCCCCGAGACCACGGAGAAGCAACGCTGGGATCACCCGACCTTCGACGTCGCGGGCAAGATGTTCGTCACCGTGCCCGACGATCAGACCTCGTTCGCGGTGCGCTGCCCCAAACCCGACCGGGACGAGTTGATCGCGGCCGAACCGGATAAATTCTGGGTACCCGCGCACGAGGCGTCGTCATCCTGGGTGCGGGCCAGATTGTCCGCGCTCGAGGATGCGGGCGAATTGCGCGATATCCTCTTCGACTCCTGGCGTCAAGCCGCCCCGCGCCGCCTCGTGGATCCCGAGTAGTTGCCGTCGACCGAACCCGGCCCTGTCTGAACGGTCAGCCGCGGATCAGGGGGCCAGCAGGACGCGCAGCACCGCACCGACTTCGGTGCCGACGAGCAGTTCGTCGCGCCGTCCCGGCACGGCGACGACCGATGTCATCGGCGCACCGGTCAGCACCGTGCAGACCGCACCGCCGCGCGGATCGATCCGGACGAGTTTGCCCGAGAGAGTGGTCACGTACAGGAATCCCGCGTCATCGATGAGCAGATCATCGGCGAAATCGGGAACGCCGGGCACACCCGAGGTCAGGTCCGTGACCACCGTTCTGCGCTCGGGGGCGTCGATCGGAATGCCGAGTACTCGCCCGTGTGGATTCCCGTTCGCGGTCAGGTAGATCGTGCGATCGCGGATGACGATGCCGTTGGCGCCCGTTATCGCGGCGCGCGCGGTCCATTCCTGGTCGATCGAACCGTCCCTGCGCACCCGGATGACGCCCGCGTTCGTCGCGGCCACGTACAGGGCGCCGTCTGCGCCGAAGGCCGCGCCATTGGGCATGCCGGCCAATCCGTCGACGAAATGTTCCGCTCGCGGCGTGGCGGCGGCGGGATCGAGCCGGACCACGCCACCGGTGCGCACCGCGCTGGTCGGCGCGTCACCGTAGAGCGCGTACAACAACCCGTCCGGTCCGAGCCTGATCGCGCCGGGGAATTCGACGGGTACCGTCGCCGTGAGAGCGCCGGAGCTGTCGTAGCGCTGCACCGCGTTGCGGTAGAGCCGCGCGACCCACAGATTGCCGTCCGCGTCGAACGCGACATTCTCCGACCAGTCGAGGATCGGCACCTGAGCCGATAGCGCTGGTGTCGGTGTCGCCACCGCGGGCGCACACCCGGCTACCGGGTCGGCCGAGGCGGCGGGCGCGCCGCACAGGCACGTCAGGGCGAGGGCCGCGGCGACCAGCCGACCCGCGAAAACCCGACGGCGACGCTGTTTCACGAACATGTCGTTCCTCCTGGCTGCGGGGGCGAATCCGCGCAGTCTAGTCGCATTGACGCAGTTTGTGTGAAGTACCCTGAGACGCAAAAGTTTTGGCACTATCTTCCAATGCTCTTCTTCGACGGCGCGCGGGGCCGGATGCACTATCGGCGGTGGCCGGTCGACAACCATGCCGCAGTGGTGGTGTTGTTGCCGGGTTTGGGCCAGCACAGCGGCCATTATCACCGTTTCGCCAGGATTCTGAAGGCCATCGACGTCGAGATGTGGGCGCTGGACACCGCGGGCCACGGATTGAGCGAGGGCGACCCCGAACAGCCGGGCACCCTGGCCGAACTGGTGGCGGACGCGACGACATTGGTCGACCTCGTGCGAGCGGAACTGCCACACGCGCCGATGGTGCTGATGGGCCATTCGCTGGGCGCGGTCACCGCGCTCGGCATGCTCGGCGCGGCCATCCCCGATGTGGGATCGGAGGCCGATCTGTCCGCGGTCGAGGCCAACTTCCCGGTGACGCCGAGTCTGCCGGTCGAGCGGTTGACCGGTCTCGTGCTTTCCGGCGTGCCCAAACGCGCTCTCGGAGGCGGCGTTCCCGGGGCACTCGGCACGCCGCTGCCGGCGAACCTCCCTGTGCTCGCGGTACACGGCATCGATGATCGCAGGGCGCCGATCGATGCGATGAGGGTATGGACTGGACGCCACGAGACGGTAAATTTGCGTGAGTACGCCGGGGCCGGACACGATCTGCTGCACGAGCCGGGGCACGCTCGGGTCGCCAGGGATATCGCGAACTGGCTGCAGAGCGCGGTGGTGGGACTGACACGGCAGTGGTGAAGGCGACGGCGAAGACGGCGG
>NZ_JBEXFQ010000018.1:0-150375 GCF_040606855.1 Nocardia sp. NPDC005366 | reverse complement strand
GGCGAGCTGATCGGCGGCGAGCTGATCGGCGGCGAGCTGATCGGCGGCGAGCTGATCGGCGGCGAGCTGATCGGCGGCGAGCTGATCGGCGGCGAGCTGATCGGCGGCGAGCGAGCCGATCACGGCCGTCGGCACGGCACGACGAGGAAGGGGGACGCGGTGGGATCGGATGTCACGGCGCTGAACAGGGCGGTCGACGAGGGACGGCTGTGGATCGATGAGGTACTCGTCGCCGACGGCGCCCACGATCGATGCGCCCGACGGTACGAGCAGTTGGCCGACGAGGTCGAAGCCCAGATCCGGGTGCTGAGCGCGGCGGCGTCGCTACCCGGCTTCGGCGGTTTCGCCTCGGGTGCCGCACTGCGCAGCGGTTTCGAGGGGAAGGCCGACGACGCGGTGACCCGCCTGCGCGAATACGCCGACGCGGCGCGGGCCCTCGCCCAGACCTTCCGCGCCGCCGCCGCGGCCTACACCCGTTCCGACGACGAACTAGCGACCGCGCTCGGCCGCGCCGACATCGCGGGGGCGACTCATGCGTGAACTCCCGAACGGCGCCGAACGCGGCGAGCACACCCGCACCGACCCCGAATACGCGCCGAGTGTCGAGATCTTCGACAACCTCACGCACCGCCAGATCCACGCCGGGGTGCAAATGCTCGATCCCGCCGCGCTCACCGCCGGGCAGCAGGCATGGCAGGGTTCGGCGACCGGCGTCGCCGAAGCGGTTTCGCAGGCGCACAACGAGATCCGCGCGCTGATCGCCGACGGCTGGCGCGGCGGCGCGGCACAGACCGCGGCCGAGGCGGTGCGCTCGTTCGAACAGCACGGGCAGCGACTCGCCGACGTGATGTCCGCGGTGGCGCGGCGCCTCGGTCAGGCGGGCGACGCCGCGGAGACCTTGCGCGCCGCGGTGGGCACCCCCTCCGACAGCGCCCCGGATCTGTCCGCCGCGCTGCTGGATCCGAGTCAGGCCACCGCCAACAGCGCCGCGCAGAAGTCCACCGAACACGACCGCCGAGATGTGGTGCGGGCGATGGACACCATCTACGCGAACGCGTTCATCCGGTCCGGAACGGGCGTGCCCGCCTTCCCGGATATGACGCCGGCGGATACCCCGCAGGGGTCGGCCACCGCGCCCGCCGCGACGACCGGCACACCGACGGCTCCCGTCAGCGACCTGATAATCCCTGCCGCACAATCGATCTCGGCCGCGCCGAGCACCGTCCCTCCGGTGGCCGCAGCGCCGGACGACGCAGCAACGCGCCAGGAACCCGTCGCGGCGGCGCCCGCGACCGTTCCTGCCTCCACCCTGGCGTCCGCTCCCCCGCTCGCCTCGACGGCGAGCACCGTCGACCTCCCCGCGTCGCCCACCCATGCCAAGACCCTCGCCGCGGGCGCCGCGCAGACGCCCGCCGCCGTCGTCCCCGACCGCGTTGTCACATCGGGTTCCGGCGTGCCGGTCGTCCCGGCCGCGGCGGCCCCCGTGGTCGCACCGACTCTGCCGGGCAACGGCAGCCAGAACAGCGCCGGGGACGAGCGCAAGCGGGAGGAACGGCATCGCGACACGAATGGCGACACCGTCAACGGCATGGGCGCGGGCGCCATCGGCGGCCTGATGGGCGGCGCTCTCGCCGCCACCGACACCACCCGTCCCGGTTCCGGCATCGCGGCGCCGCAGGCGAATCGCCCCGCCCGAACCGACGACGAGGACGACGACGATCTGGAATGGATCGATGACGACGACCTGACCTTCCTCGAACCGGGCGATGAGCCGGGCGAATTGATCGGCGCACTCGAACCGACCACGCCACCGGTGGTCGGCGAGTGGACCGAACTGGAGTGAACTGGACGCTGACCCCCGACCAGTTCGCGCTGGCCTGGGAGCGCACCGACGGCGACCGGATCCCCTATCCGCTGTCCGTCCGGCTGTCGGCCCGTGACACCGCGGAGCGGGCCGCGCAACTGCCCGAGCTGACCGCGTGGTGCGACCGGGTGCTCGACGCCGATCTGGAGGCCGCATTGCGCGTCCTGGCGCGGCCGACGGTACGACTGGAAGTCTATGGCGAGTGGGGTGCGGCGACCGCCGAGCAGGATCGCGGCGCGGGCGAGGCGGACCGATCGGTGCTGACCGATGCCGCGCTCGGGGCCGAATCGACAGGGGAAGGCAGCGATCCCGGAGCAGCCGCCGCGCTCGGTCCGCGCCCGGTGCGGGTACTCGGCGCGTCGGCGGGCCATATCGCGGTGGTGGCCGCCCAGCGCCCCGGCTCGGCCCCGGATCGCGGCGCCGATATCCGGCTTTTCGTGGGAGGTCCCAAAAGTCTTGCCGCCCGCGTGATCTCGACATTGCCGGAAAGTCCACCCGGCACCGCGGCCCGGCTCACCGCACCCCTGTCGCGGGTGCGCGAGGACAGCAGGGATCTGGTGACCGTTCCGGTGGCCGGTCCCACCGCGCCCGCCCGCATCCGTCGCCTACTCGGCAGACCGCGCGACGGCATCGGCCAGATCGTGGTCTCGGCCCTGCGCGCCGACGGCGGACTGCACCCGTTCGGGGTGCTGTGCTGGGTCGATATCGCGGGCGACGGTCGCTACGCGGTGCGCACCGGCGCCGACGTCGACGTCACCCCGGTCGACGCCGAGGCCTTCACGGCCCAGTTGCGCCCCATGCTCAACGCGGCGGGCCGATCCGGCGCGAGCGCCGAGCGCCGTTGAATCGGGTGGGGCCAGCACGGGTGTCACCGAGATCCGCGTATCGGACTCAGCCGAGCAGCCCGGTGACCTCGTCGTCGGCTAGCTGGTGAAAATCCCGGTACGCGGCGCCGACACCGCCGAGGGTATCCGGGACCAGCGGACAGATCACCTCGTCGGCCTCCCGCTCGACCCGGCGCATGGCCTCGGGGGACGACACCGGGACGGCGACCACGATTCGCTTCGGCTGCCGCAGGCGGGCCACCCGGCAGGCGACGACCACCGTCGCGCCGGTCGCCATCCCGTCGTCGACGATGACCAGGGTGCGGCCCGCGATCGGGATCGGCGCGGTTTCACCGCGCCATATCGTGCGACGGCGCTCCAACTCGGCGCGTTCGTCCGCTTCGATCTCCTCCAATTGCCCGGGTCGCAGCCGGATCTGCTCCAGCACATCCGAATTCAGAACCAGGACCCCGTCCTCCCCGATCGCCCCCATGGCCAGCTCCGGCTGCCACGGCACGCCGAGTTTGCGGACCAGCAGGATATCGAGGTCGCCGCCGATGACATCACGGACCGCGGCGGCCACGGGAACACCCCCGCGCGGCAACCCGAGCACCAGCGGCGTCGATGAGCGCAGGTGCTCGAGCTCGGCCCCCAGTGCGCGACCGGCAGCCGCGCGATCGGTATAGCCCATCCCCGCGAACGCTACTCCGCCGATCGCTCGGTGATCGCGAATCGACGCAATGCCAGGCTGGGGTTCACGCTGCGCACGGCGGCCAGTTCCTCCAGATCGATATCGGCGCTGAGCACACCCGGTCGGTCATCGAGTTCGGCCAGGATCCGGCCGGCCGGGTCGACGATCATGGAGGCTCCCGCACCGCGCGGCGCGGCCTGATCGGCGGCGGCCACGTAGACGGTGTTCTCGATGGCGCGGGCACGTACCAGCGTGGTCCACTGATCGACCTTGGCGGGGCCGGGAATCCACTGGGCGGGCAGTAGCAGTACCTGCGCCCCCGCGACGGCCGCACGCCGGAACCCTTCGGGGAATCGGAGGTCGAAACACGTCTGCATGCCGAATGTCACACCTCCCGCCGCGAATGTGGCGGGAGTCTCGATCGCACCCGGCTCGACCACATCGGATTCCCGCTGTCCGAAGGCGTCGTAGAGGTGCACTTTGCGGTATCGCGCGATCAATGTCCCGGCGGGATCGAAGGCAACGAGTGTGTTGCGGATGCGTTCCGATCCGGGCTCGGCCTTTTCCACCATTCCGGCCACCAGATGCAGCCCGTATTCGGCGGCGATCGCGCCGAGACCGGAGGCGAACGGCCCGGTCAGCGGTTCGGCGACGGCCACGACCCGTTCATCGAGCCGGGAGACGGCGTACATCGAGTATTCCGGGGCGACGACGACCTCGGCGCCGCGTTCGGAGGCGATCCCGACCTGCTCACGCAGCGCCGCGAGGTTGTCGGAAGGCCGCGTTCCCGGCGCGAACTGGATGACGGCCACCGACATTTTCGCGGCGGCCGGGTTCTGATGCGCGGGCGAGTCATTCAGTCGCATAGGTCTCACCGTATTGGGCCCCTGGCCGGGACGACTACTACAAGGCAGTAAACTCCTGGTCAATGAGCACCAATGAGGTCGACAGCGTTTCTGGCGACAATGACAGGGACAACGACGGCCCGACCTTCGCCGATCTCGGGATCGATGACCGCATTCTGGCGGCCATCGCCGATGTCGGCTACGAGTCGCCGTCGCCGATCCAGGCCGCGACGATTCCGCCGCTGCTCTCCGGCGCAGATGTGGTCGGCCTCGCCCAAACCGGAACGGGAAAGACCGCGGCTTTCGCGATCCCGATCCTCATGGGATTGGAAATCATCGGCAAACAGCCGCGCGCGCTGGTGCTCGCCCCCACCAGGGAGCTGGCGATCCAGGTGGCCGAGGCGTTCGGCCGCTATGCCGCGCACATACCCGGTCTCAACGTGCTACCGATCTACGGCGGCCAGAGCTACGGCGTGCAGTTGTCGGGGCTGCGGCGCGGCGCGCACGTCGTGGTCGGCACCCCGGGTCGAGTGATCGATCACCTGGAGAAGGGCACGCTCGACCTGTCGCAACTGCAGTATCTGGTACTCGACGAGGCCGACGAGATGCTGAAGATGGGCTTCCAGGAGGACGTCGAGCGCATCCTGGCCGATACGCCCAAGGAGAAGCAGGTCGCGCTGTTCTCGGCCACCATGCCCTCGGCGATCCGCAAGATCTCCAAGCAATACCTGAACGATCCGGTCGAGATCACGGTCAAGACGAAGACCACGACCAACATCAATATCAACCAGCGCTGGGTGCAGGTCTCGCATCAGCGCAAACTCGACGCACTCACCCGCATTCTCGAGGTGGAGTCGTTCGAGGCCATGATCATCTTCGTGCGCACCAAACAGGGCACCGAGGAACTCGCCGAGAAGTTGCGCGCCCGCGGATTCTCCGCCGCCGCGATCAACGGCGATATCGCGCAGAACCAGCGTGAGCGGACCATCGGACAGCTCAAATCCGGCACGCTCGATATTTTGGTCGCCACCGACGTGGCCGCGCGCGGGCTCGACGTCGACCGCATCTCGCACGTGGTCAACTACGATATCCCGCACGACACCGAGTCCTACGTGCACCGTATCGGCCGCACCGGCAGGGCCGGGCGCAGCGGCGAGGCGCTGCTGTTCGTCGCGCCGAGAGAACGGCATCTGCTCAAGGCGATCGAACGGGCCACCCGGCATCCGTTGACCGAAATGCAGTTGCCGAGCGTGGAAGACGTCAACGCCCAGCGGGTGTCGAAATTCGGCGACACCATCACCGAGAACCTGTCCAACCCGAATCTGGCACTGTTCCGCACGCTCATCGAGGATTACGAACGCGAGCACAATATCTCGCTGGTCGATATCGCCGCGGCCTTGGCCGTCGGGTCCTACGACGGTGACAACTTCTTCATGGAACCCGAACCGGAGCCGGTGGAACGTCCGCAGCGCGCGCCGAGGGATCGGCCCGCCCGCGCGTTCGAGGACGATCGCGGCAGCGGTTTCAGCCGCACCAGCGGCGTCGAACTGGCGACGTACCGGATCAGTGTCGGCAAGCGGCACCGGGTGGTGCCCGGCGCGATCGTCGGCGCGATCGCCAATGAAGGCGGCCTGCGGCGCAGCGATTTCGGACATATCAGCATCCGTCCCGATTACAGCCTGGTCGAATTGCCCGCCGATCTGTCCAACGAGACCCTCGAAGCCTTGCGGCGCACCAGGATCAGCGGGGTGCTGATCCAGCTGCAACCGGATTCGGGTCCGCCGCAGCAACGCTCGTTCACCCGCGGCCCGCGCCCGGAGCGCAGCGGCCCCAAGCGGTTCGAAAGGCGTAAGCCACGCTCCTGAACCGGGCAGGGTTCATCGAGGTCACATGGGCTAGCTAAGGTGTTGCCGTCCGCGTTGCTCGGGTGCCGGTGTCCGTAGGACACCGCGGGTGCGGGTGTCCCGCAAGACACAGGAGGGCCGCGTTTGTTCGTGTTCGGTGATCGTGTCGTGTGCGCCGCCGCTGATCTCGTGCGCGCGGCGAGCTGTGAATTCGCGGTGCTACGCGCCCTCGACACCGAACTCGGCACCTTCGAGCCCGGGTCCGCCGGGTTCCCCGGTCCCCTCACGCCGCCGGGAGCAGGCGCGGCGCGCGAGCGCACGCTGGCCGACTTCCTGGATCGCTTCGGCGACACCGTGGTCGAGGTGCGACCGCCGCGCGCCGAACCCGAGGATCCCGCGGCCCGAGTCGAGGCGCTGCGCGCCGCCGCTGCCGAAACCGCCGTGGCACTGCGGGCGGGCGCGGACGTCATCCACGGGGCAACCTTCTTCGACAACCGATTCGCCTGCTCCTGCGAATTTCTGGTGCGCGCGGGCGATTCGTCGCGCTACACCGCGCACGGCACCGCACCACACCAACAGGATTCGGTCGGCGCGGCACTGGAACTCGCGGCACTCGAACTCGCCGCGTGCGCCGAGGCCGTCGCCAGCCGCGGTGCGCGCACCGCGCCCGTGATCCGATTGCATTGGGGCGAGGACACTTCCGATCTGGCACTGGCCGAACTCATTCCGATCTACCGGGCGCGCAGGCGGCGACTGGAACGGATCGTCGAGGACAAACTCAGCGAACTGCTCCCGGTGCAATGGGGTGATCCGCGCTTCCTCGCCTGCGGTCAGTGCCCGACCTGTACCGCCGCGCTGACCACCGCGCGCGATCTGCTGCTCGTCGCTGGACTCGGCAACCCCGCCCGCACGCGACTGCGCGAAGCCGGTGTCGCGACCATCGATCGACTGGCAGTCACCGAATCCACGATCGCTGGGCTCTCGCCCCGCACCGTCGCGGCACTGCGGCGGCAGGCCGAAACACAACTCGGCAGTGAGCATTCCGGGAAACCGGAGTACACCGTCATCGAGGCGACCGCACTGGGCGCATTACCGTTCCCCTCTCCCGGTGATCTCTCGCTCGTCCTGGACGACACACCCGGCGAGCCGCTGCGGATAGCAGTCGGCGGGCCGGACGGCGTGCATCGAGCATTCCGAATTCCCGGCGACCCGTCCGCCGCGCAGGCGGCGCGACGCGAGGCCGTACAGGACACCATCGACTATCTGGCGCGACGGCGGCGGATGTATCCGGAGACGCGGGTGTACTACTACACCCGCGAGGTCCGCGCGGCGCTGCTGCGGTGCACGGGCGGATACGGCGTCGGCGAGGAGATCACCGACGAATTGCTGTGCGACGGTGTGCTGGTCGATCTCTATCCGATCGTGCGCAATGCCGTGATCATCGGACAGCGGTCCTATCGACTGGACGCACTGCGCGAATTATTCGGTGACACAACCGTTCATGAGCACGCGGACCGTCGTGACGAGACACGCCGTCGTGACGCCGCACCCGGTTTCGAGGACGCGGACCGTCATGTTGACGCCGAACGGGACTGCGTGACGGTGCTGCGTTTGCGCGATTGGCTGCTCGAGCGGGCCGCCGAGGAGCGGATCGATCCGGGACCGGTGACCGAGCGCGCGCGGTCGTGGTGCGCCGATCCGAATTCGGACACGGCGGAATCGATTCCGCCCTCGCGTCCCTCCTCCATCGAGGCGGCCCTGGCCGAATTCGCGGCCGATCGCGGCGCGGCGGGACCGTCCCCGCACCCCGCCGCGCTGATGGCCGCCGCCCTCGGCTATCACCGGCGCGAACGGCAGCCGCTGTGGTGGGCGCATATCGACCGGCTCAACCATCCGGTGGACGAATGGCCCGAGGCGGCGGGTGTGCTCGTGGCGGACTGGGGCGCCGTCGACACCAAATGGCATCACAGCCCGAACCGGCCGACCATGCGCCGCTACCTCACCCTCACCGGACGGATCGGCACCGAGCGCGGCGCGGGCGCCACACTGGCGCCCGGCGCGACCGTCTACACCTATTACGACGGACCGGTGGCCGCGGGCATGATGACGGCGGTCGGCAGGCGCGCCACCGCGACCGCCATCGTGCTCGGCTGTTCGGTGGATCCCGATTTCGACGACACGGTCCGCCTCGAGGAGTTGCTGCCCGCGGGCTGCGACCCCTACGACGATCTACCCATCGCCATCGCACCCCATCTACCCGCCCCGGACGAGAATGCCGAAGGCGCGGTGGAACTCGCCGCCCAGCAACTGCTGGTGACGCTGCCCGAAATACCCCGTACGGCGATTTTCGACATCCTGGCGCGCAGGCCGCCCCGGCTGCGCGGCGACAACGGACTACCCGAGGTGCACGGCGATCACGCGGCCGCTGTCACCGCGGCGATCCGCGATCTCGACAACTCCTATGTCGCGGTGCAGGGTCCCTCGGGCACCGGGAAGACCTCCACCGCGGCCCGGGTGATCGAACGCCTGGTGACCAGGCATAGATGGCGGGTCGGCGTGGTCGCGCGGTCCCATCCGACCGTCGAGAACATGTTGGACACGGTCGTCGAATTCGGCGTACTGCCCGAACTGGTGGCCAAGAAGGATGTCGAATCGGTCGCGCCGGAATGGGCCGTCATCGACGCGGGCCGATACCGGCGCTTCCTCGACAACGCGGTCAACGGCTGTGTCATCGGCGGCGCCCCAGCGGATTTCGCGAACGAGGAGCTGATCGGGCAGGCAGCGCTCGATCTGCTCGTCATCGCCGACGCGGGCAGTTTCGCACTGGCCGAGACGCTCTCCGTGGGGCCGAGTGCGCGAAATCTGCTGCTGCTCGGTGATCCGGCCCCGACTCCGGCGCGGGCGGCGCATCCGGAGCCGGTCGACGAATCGGTGCTGGGGTGGCTCGTCGACGGCGCGGGCACGCTGCCCGTCGAACGCGGGTACTTCCTCGATCGGAGCTGGCGGATGCATCCGCGCGTCTGCGAGCCGATCTCCCGGCTCTACTACGACGACCGCCTGCGCTCCAACGAAACCGTCACGCTCGCACGACAACTCGATGGGGTGCCGCCCGGTATCGAGGCCGTGCTCGTCGATCACCACGGCAACACCACCGAATCGGAGGCGGAGGCGCGCGAGGTGGTCCGGCGGGTGCGGACTCTGCTCGGAGCCTCGTGGACGGTGGGCACGGTCACCCGCCGACTGCACCCGCACGATATTTTCGTCGTCGCGCCCTATGGCGCGCAGGTGGGCCGGATTCGCACCATGTTGGCCCGCGCCAAGATCGAGGATGTCCTGGTCGGCACACCGGATCGGTTCCGCGGCAGGGAGGCGGCGGTGGTGCTGCTGTCGATGACGACCTCCACCCCCGCCGACGCCCCCGACGGCATGTCGTCGCTGCTCTCGCGCGGCGTGCTGCTGGCCGCCCTGTGCCGGGCCATGTGGAAGGCCGTCATCATCCGATCGACGCTGCTCACGGAATATCTGCCGTCCACGTCCCGGGAATTGACGGATCTGGCCGGATTCCTCGAGCTGACCGCGACGACCGTCACAAGCACGGCCTGAGCCGACGCTGTGGCCGCGGCGGTCAGCCGAAACAGTGGCCTTCGCCGCGGTAGGTGGGAACGGCGGTGCGAGTGCCGTCGTCGGCGACGAGATGGATCCGGTCGAAACGCTCGCACAGTTCGCCCGCCTTGGCATGCCGGAACCACACCCGATCGCCGATGCGAAGGCCGGCCGCGGCCGACAGCGGGGTCTGCACCTCGCCCGCGCCCTCGGTGCCGATGAGCCGTAATCCGGTGGGCCACACCGGCTTCGGCACACGAGACGGACCGGTCGGTCCGGAAGCTATGTAGCCGCCCGCGAATACCGTCGCGATGGACGGCGTCGGCTTACGCAAGACCGGCGTGGCGAAGAACAGGGCGGGACGCGGGGTGAACGCTCGATAGTCGTCGAACAGGGTCGGCACGTACAGGCCCGATCCCGCGGTCACCTCGGTGACCTCGGGATCGGTGATGCTGACCTCGATCGAGCCCGACCCTCCGCTGTTGACGATCCGCAAGGGGCCGACCACCGAGCGCACGGCGTCGAGCACCCGGCCGCGACGGGTGGCGATTTCGGCGGCGGACGCCTTCTTGACCAGGCGAATCGCGATATTGCTGTCGGGAAGACCCGCGATCTGCGCCTCGTAGGTCATCACGCCGACGACCTCGAAACCGCGATCGGCGGCGCGGCGGGCGAGTGCGGCGGCCTGCTCGGGGGTGCGCACCGGGGAACGGCGGACACCGAGGTGCAGCGGGCCGATCCGCAGCGAGGCGTCGATGTCGAGGCATATCCGGGGCCGGACCCGATCACTGCCGAGCGCGGCGCGAATGAGTGCGAGCTGCTCGACATCGTCGACCATGAGGGTGATGGAATTCAGCAGCGTGTCGTCGGCGGCGAGTTCGGCCAGCGCGGAGCGGTCGACACTGGGATAGCCGAGCAGCACATCGCGGGCGCCGAGGCCGACCAGCCAGATAGCCTCGCGCAGCGAATAGGACATGATGCCCGCGAAACCGCCGCGTCCGGTGAGCCCGGAGCCGAGCACTTCCTCCAGGACCGCGCGGCACCGCACGGATTTACTCGCCACCCGTATCGGTAGCCCGCCCGCCCTGCGCGTCAGGTCCGCGGCATTCGCCCGCAGCGAAGCCAGGTCGAGGGCGGCAAGCGGCGGATCCAGTTCGGCGGTAGCCGCGTGGAGTCCGGCGATCGGCGAGGTCATCGTCCCCACTCAACCATTAAACTGGTCAGACGTCCAGCTTTTCGGCGGCGATTTCAGTAGGCGTCGGTAGCGCGCCCCGCCAGGCCGCTGACCAGGTCGTCCAGGACGACCAGCGCCGTTTCGTCATCGCAGTCGGCGAGCCAGCGCAGCACCGTGCCCTGCAACATCGACACCGTGTAGGCGGCGATGGAGTCGACCGGTTCCAGCCACTGCGTACCCGAACGAGCCGCGCAGAGGTCGAGGAACCACGCGACCTCGAGATCCATATCCTTGAACACCGCGGCGGCGGTCGGATCCGGCTCACAATTGGGCCGGCCATCCCACCGCTCGCGTAATGCGTGCACCGTCGCCTCGTACGCTTGCACCTGCTTGGCCGGCGCGGCCTTGACCGACGGCCAATACGCGCTGACCGCGGCATGTAACAACACCCGCAGCGCCCGCACTCCGGTGTAATCGAGCGAGGCGGCCGCCTTCTCCACGGCCTCGCAGATCGTCGGCCGGAGCCTCACCTCTGCTATCTCTCCACGTGCGCTCAACGACGACTCCCTCGGCGAAAAATCTCGCGCAAACTGCGGCGCGACTCGCTGAACATTGCGACCACTCGGGCCGACCTCATCATTGAGATCCCCCGGCTGCCCGGTCCAACGTTCACCAATGGTAGTGGTTTATCAAGGTTTAAGAACGGGTTCAGCGGGTATTTTCAGACTGAAAGAATGTTTTGTTACCCAAACGGAATGCCTTTGCGACCATCACGCGGCGTCAACGAAACGCCGTTCTGGGTGGGGTCTCGCGAACCCTCGGCGCGAGAGACGCCTCGATCAACTGTACGGACGACCTCGGGGCAGCCAGGTGTCGCTGTGGCATATCGCACAGTCGAAAACCTCGCAAATCCGTCACCAGAAATTCGATGACGGGCGATACCGCCGGCTCCCCGCGGCCGATAGCCTGGATCGGTGACTCTCCCGCCCGTTGATCAGTTCTACCTCTCCGGCACATTCAACTTCCGTGACACCGGCGGGCTGCGCACCGTCGACGGCGCGAAGATCCGCCCCGGCGTCCTGCTCCGCTCGGCCCAGCTCAGCGGCCTGACTCCCGACGGCCGGACGGCGCTGCGCGAACTCGGTGTCGCCGACGTCTACGACCTGCGCGGGCCGCGGGAGATCGACCACATCGGCCACGACAACCTGCCCGAAGAGGTCCGGCTCAACATCACCCCCTTCGATTCGCGGATGCGCGAGGCGCCCCCGCACGACGCGCGGACCTCCTTCGGCATGGCCCATATGCTCGAGGTCTACCGGTACTTCCCCTCGCTCCCCGAGGCGCAGCGCGCGATCGCGTCCATCGCCGAATCGGTGCTGCGCGGCGAGGGCGCGGTACTGGTCCATTGCGCGGCGGGTAAGGACCGCACCGGCTGGGCCGTCGCCACCCTGCTGTACGCGGTGGATGTCGTCGAATCCGATATCTTCGCCGATTTCCTGCTCAGCAACGACGCGGTGCCGTCGCTGCGCGCGATGATGACGCCGAAGATGCCCCCCGGCGTCGAGTTGACGGTCGATCTGCTCGGCGTCCGGGAGGAGTACCTGCGGGTCGCGGTGGCCGCGGCGCTGGAACAGTACGGCGACTTCGACACCTATCTCGACGCGATCGGCCTCACCGAGGAACTGCGCGCGCGGTTGCGCGAGCAAATGCTGGAGTGATCGGCCTCGATCCGAGGCTGCCCGCGCCTATCCGGACGCGCCGCGGCGCACGAGGCCATCGGCGTCGATGGTGACCTGATCGCCGGTGTGGAACCAACTCCCGGTGAAGCGATCCGCGGTCGTCTTCGGATCGTTCCAGTAGCGGCGTGTGACATTGGGCCCCCGGCACAGCAATTCGCCACGCCCGGCTCCGGCCCGAGGTCCGAACAGCGCCAATTCGGTGCCGCCGAAAGGGAATCCGAGTATGGCGGCGTCCGCTTCGCCGCGGTCGTCGACGGCGAGCCCGATCCCACTGGTTTCGGTCGCGCCCCAGACCGTCCACTGCCGCGCGGCCGGGAAGACCTCGCGTAGGGCGACCGATGGCGTCGCGCCGGCGACGGGGACGAGCATGCGTTCGGCCCGATGTCCGGCGCTGCTGATCCGCGAAACGCCTTCGGTGGACAGTCCGTCCGGGCGCAGTGCGGCCAACTCCGGCAGGAGGCGGGTGAAGACGCGCGGCGTCGCCGAAACCATGTCGACCCGTTCGGCCGCGATACCTTCGGCGAGTTTGCCGGTGTCGGGCGCGAGGACCACCGTGCCTCCGACCGCGAAGGTGGGCAACAGCTGATCGACGCATCCGCTGGCATGGGCGAGCGGGAGCAGCAGCAGATTGCGCAACCCGTCGGTCGGCAGGTCCAGCGCCCCAACTACGGAACGGATTGCCGAGAGCAGATTCTCGTTGGTCAGTTCGACGCCCTTGGGCGCGGCGTCCGCGCAGGCCGCGCCCGGCGCCGCGCCGCTGGTGTAACAGAGCAGCGCCAGATCGCTCAGCGCCGCACCGTCATCGATATACGCCGCGCCGTCGGGAAGTTCGCCGCCGCCACTGCCGTCGAATACGAAATCGGCTCTGCTGTCCGCGATCACGCGTTCGGCCACCGCGGCCGGTATGCCGTCGTGCACCAGGACGGGGACCGCCCCGCTGAGCAGTGCCCCGAGGAATGCCTGCACCCACCGTGCGCCGACGGGCATATGGATCGCGACGCGGTCGCCGTACCCGATCCCGTGCTCCTGGAGACCGCCCGCGATGCGCGCGGCGGAATGCCACAGCTCTCGGTAGGTGAACCGGGGACCGCCGATCTCCACCACAGCCTCGCGCTGGGAGAACGCGTGCACCTGGAGATCGAGCAACTCGGTGAGCGCGGGGGTGAGGTTGCCGTACCGGAGCACACCGTCGGCGCCACGGGCGAGGGGGTTGGCGCATTCCTGCGGACCGGCCAGGGGGTATTCGACCAACAACTGCTGCGACATCCGTCCTCCGCGCGCCTCGAGCGACCGGGCATCTGCGACTATATGACGCGGATCACAATTTCGCTGGGTTAGCGAACATTCGTGTCCTATCACTCATCGAACGTCAGCGGCCGGTATAGGTCGCCTTACCCGGACCGACCTCCAGGAAGCTGCGCACCGCGCCGCGCAGATCCTCGGTGTCGAACAGCACCCCGGAAACCTGCGGTGTCACCGAATCGGCGTGTGCCACACCGCCCGAACGCCAGGCCGCGACGATCTGCTTGGTCGCGGCGTGCGCGCGGGTCGGACCCTGTGCCAGCCGGTGGGCCAATTGCCTGGCGGCGGTGTCGACGTCGTCGTGCACGGCGTTGACCACACCCCAGTCGGCCATGGTCGCGGCGTCGTAGAGATCACCGGTCATCACGAATTCGCGGGCCCGGCCCGATCCGGCACGCTCGGCGAGTCGCTGCGGTCCGCCCATGGACGGGGTCAGGCCGACCACCGTCTCCACCAGACCGAATTCGGCCTTCGGCGCGGCCAGGATGATGTCGCAGGCGAGCGCGATCTCGAACGCCGCGGTGAGGGTCAGTCCGTGCGCGGCGAAGATCACCGGACACGGCAGCGCCTCCAGCGGGTGGATGATCTGCGCGAACAGGGTGCGCCACAGTTCGGCGCCCTGTTCCACCGACAAACCGTCGAAGACGTGCACGTCGACGCCGCCTGACACCACTTTGCCCTCGGCGCGCAGCAGCACGGCCCTCGGCGGGCGCGCGGCCAATTCCGCGATATCGGCGACAAGCGCGTCGAACATCGCCTGATCGAACAAGTTCAGCGGCGCGTTGGCGAAGGTGAGGGTCGCCACCTCCGCGCCGCCGTCGGTGACTTCACGTTCCAGCCGGGTGGCCTTCGATTCGCTCATTCGGTCAGCCTAGAACCCACGTCTGCGAGACTGTCGTAGTGACCAAGTCGGCATCCGAATCCGGTTCCTACGTCGAGCCGGGCGAGTTCAAGCGCGACACGAATTACATCACCACCCGGATCACGGCCGATGGCCGCGAGGGCTACCCGGTCGAACCGGGGCGGTACCGGCTCGTCGCCGCACGCGCCTGCCCGTGGGCAAATCGCACACTGATCGTGCGCAGGCTGCTCGGGCTGGAGCAGGCGCTGTCACTCGGTCTCTGCGGGCCGACGCACGACAAGCTGAGCTGGACCTTCGATCTCGATCCCGGCGGCGTCGATCCGGTACTCGGGATCTCCCGGCTGCGCGACGCCTACCTCGCCCGGTTTCCCGACTATCCGCGCGGCATCACCGTTCCCGCGATCGTCGACATCCCGACCGGGCAGGTCGCGACGAACGACTACGCCCGAATCACCCTGGATTTCTCCACCGAATGGACCGCCTACCACCGCCCCGGCGCGCCGCAGCTGTACCCGGAATCGCTGCGCGCGGAAATCGACGAGGTGAATCTGGCGGTCTTCCGCGACGTCAACAACGGTGTGTACCGCTGCGGTTTCGCCGGCGCCCAGGACGCCTACGACGCGGCCTACGACCGGCTCTTCGCCCGGTTGGACTGGCTCAGCGAGCGGCTCGCGACGCGGCGATACCTGGTCGGCGACACCATTACCGAGGCCGACGTCCGACTGTTCACCACCCTGGTGCGCTTCGACCCGGTCTATCACGGACATTTCAAATGCAACCGGAGCAAACTCACCGAGATGCCGGTGCTGTGGGCATACGCCCGCGACCTGTTCCAGACTCCCGGCTTCGGCGACACCATCGACTTCGACCAGATCAAGACCCACTACTACGTGGTGCACACCGATATCAATCCGACGCGGATCGTGCCCAAGGGACCGGATCTGGCCGATTGGCTGACCCCGCACGGCCGCGAGACCTTGCGCGGTCGCCCCTTCGGCGAGGGCACCCCGCCCCCGCCGCCGTCACCCTCGGAACAAGTGCCCGCGCTACTTCGGCCGTAGCTGGGTATACCGCCGTACGCGGGGAACCCATCACACGATGCGGTTCGTTGCCGTGTTGGGCCGAGCAACCTTCGGTGCCATAGAGTTCTGCCAGCGAAGGCTGAGACTAAAGGGGTTCCCGCCGATGAGGCATAGCGCGTTCGAAAAGACCGTGGTCGCACTGCTCGAGAACGGGTCGAAGCTGCAGGGCCCCGCGGTGGACAAGTATATCGACCTGATCCGGCGCTCCCACCCCGACGAAACCCCGGCCCAGATCACCGCGCGACTGGAGCGGCAGTACCTGCTCGCCGTCACCGGCAGCGGGACCGCGGCGGGCGCGACGGCAGCCATGCCCGGCGTCGGCACCGTCGCCTCGGTGGCGGCCATCACCGCGGAGACGGCCTTCTTCCTGGAGGCTTCGGCCCTGTACACCCTCGCCATCGCCGCGGTGCACGGTATCGCGCCGGAGGCCAAGGAGCAGCGCCGCGCGCTGGTGATCGCCGTCGTCCTCGGTGACGCGGGCATGGAAATCGTGGAGAAATCGGTCGGACATTCGGCCAAGAACTGGGGGACGCTGCTGGCCACCCGCATCCCAGGTCTGTCCGGGATGAACGATTCACTGATGAAGCGATTCATCGTGCGGTTCCTGACCAAGCGGATGGCGCTGATGGCGGGCAAGGTGATCCCGATGGGCATCGGCGCCGTCATCGGCGGCGTCGGCAACCGGGCACTCGGCAAGACCACGATCGTCAACGCGCACAAGGCATTCGGTCCCCCGCCGACCACCTGGCCCGCCGCCAGGCATCTGATCGTCGAAGCGGATCCGCTGAAGGCGATCGATCCGTCCGCGCCGCGGCGGTCCGCGGGGCCGCGGTGACCGCGGCACGCCCCGCCTTCGCCGTTCGCGGATTGAGCAAGCGCTACGACCTGGTCTCGGCGATCGATGATGTGAGTTTCACCGTCGCGACCGGTACCAGCGTCGGCCTGGTCGGCCCCGCGGGCGCGGGCAAGACCACGGTCCTGCGCATTTTGCTCGGCCTGGTGCGGCCGACCACGGGCACCGCGTCGGTGGGCAGCCCCGGCTCGGTCGCGGGAATCGGCGGCGGCCCGCCTGTCGGCGGCATGCTGTCCCCCCGCGGACTGCACCCGGCTCGCTCGGCTCGCGACCATCTGTCGATCTACGCCGCCGCCGCGCGGGTGCCCGACGAACGGGTCGAGGAACTGCTCGAATCGGTCGGTCTGGCCGAGCACGCCGCGACACGGGCAGCCGCGCTGAGCGCGGGACAGCAGACCAGGGTCGCGCTGGCGACCGCGCTACTCGCCGACCCCCCGCTGCTGATCCTCGACGACCCCGCCGACGGTCTCGATCCCGCCGAGCGCGGGTGGTTACAGGAATTCCTGCGCGGGCATACCCGCCGAGGCGGAACCGTCCTGCTGTCGAGCGCGTCGCTGGCCGCGGTGGTGCCGATGGTCGACAATCTCGTCGTCATGAGCGAGGGTTCGGTGGTCTACCAGGGCACTCCGGCGAAGCTGCGGCGCGGGCATCCCGACAGATTGGTCGTCGCGGCGTCGACGCCGGTGGCATTGGCCACCGTGCTCGCCGCACGCGGCTATACCGACGCGGTGATCCGCCAGGACGGCAGGCTGGCGGTGGCCGACGCGTCCGAGACCCAGATCCAGGACGCCGCGCGTGCCGCGGGCGTGCGCCTCGACAGCGTCACCCCCGATCCGATCCACCCGGACCGCGTCCTCGCCTCGCTCACCACACCGAGGACAGCCGCGCCGCCACCTGCGCACGCTCCGTATCCGCCCCACCCTGCCGTGCCCGCGCGGCAGCCGACGCCCTACGGGATTCCACGGTGATCACCCTGCTGCCCCCGGATCTCGTCCCGGCCGTCAACTCCGAGATCCGCAAAGCGAGCACACTGCGCGCGAATCTGATGCTGGCCGCCGTGCTGCCTGGCGTCGCGCTCGTGGCGTGCACCGCCACCGCCCTCGTCTCGGGCCCGGCCGATCCCGGCTCCGATCCGGCGACCGGCGCGGCCTCGATCGGGCTGTACCTCGCGATCGCGGCGGCCATCCTGGCCGCGGCCGTCTTCGGCGCGGTGGGGGCCGGAGCGGAATACCGGTACGAATCCATGCCCGTCACCGCGCTGTTCACCGCCGACCGCGACCGCCTCGTCGCGTCGAAACTTCTGGTCACCGGGGCCATCGCGCTGGCGACCACCTTCGTTGTCGAACTCGTCGGCCTCATCTGCCTGCTCGGTTTCGGGCGCGGCAAGGTCGAGTTCGGCATGCGCCTTGTCACCGTGCTCGGCGGCGGACTGCTCGCCGCGACCTGCTGGTCGCTGATCGGCGCGGGGCTGGCGCTGATGCTGCGGAAGTCGAGTATCGCCATCGCCGCGCTGCTCGGCTGGTTGCTGATCGCCGAACCGCTGATCTGGGTCGTGGCCAATGCCATCGGCATCGGCGGTGTCGCCACGCTGCTTCCGGGTTCGGCGACCATCGCCGCCGTCGCCGCCGGTTCCTTCCCCGACAGCGATATCCTCGCGCCGACACCGGCCGCCGTCGTCGTCCTGCTGCTGTGGACCATCGGCAGCGCGGGCGGGGGCTGGTGGACTCTGCGCACCCGAGACCTCTGATCCGCCCCCTCGGCGCGACGGGAATCAACCGGTACCGCCGCACGTCGTAACGTCGTGGGATATGAGCGGGGGCGAGCGGGAAGTGTCGGTGACGGAAGTGGACGGGCGCGCGGTGCGACGACCGGGGTGGATTCGCAGGTTGTGGGCGGCGAGCCTGGTGTACCGGGGCACGATGGCCGGGGTCGCGGCCGCGGTCGCGCTCGGCGCGGTGGTCGAGGTCGCGGCGCCCCTGCTGACAAAGCGAGCCGTCGACGCGGCTGGTATCGGCGATACCGAGGTGATCGGGGTGGTCGCCGCACTGCTCGTGCTGCTCGCCGCGGGGCGCTTCGTCTCCTCGCTGACCAGGCGGGTGCTGGCCGGGCGGCTTTCCCTCGATATACAGCACGCCCTTCGCGTGGATCTGCTCGCCTCGTTGCAGCGACTGGACGGAGCCGGGCAGGACACCCTCCGGACCGGGCAGGTGGTGTCGCGGTCCATCACCGACCTGCAACTGGTGCAGGGCCTGGTCGCCATGGTGCCCTGGTCCGGACTCGCGCTGCTGCAATTCGTGCTCGCCGCGATGGTCATGGTGTGGCTGTCACCGCCGCTGGCGGCGGTGGCGCTGCTCGTCGTGCCCGCCATCGCGCTGGTGGTCTATCGGATGCGGCCGCTGCTGTACGCGGCGACCTGGTCGGCGCAGCAGCGCGCGGCCGACCTGGCCCAGCACGTCGAGGAGACAGTCACCGGGGTCAGGGTGGTGAAGGGGTTCGGGCAGGAGGCCAGGATGGTCGACGTGCTGGAGAAGCACAGCCGCGACCTCTACGCCGAGCGACTGCGCGCGGCGCGGATCGATTCCAGGTTCGCGCCGGTCGTCGCGGCCGTCCCGCAGGCCGGAATGGTCGCGGTGATCGTCGTCGGCGGACTGCTCGCCCTGCACGGGGTCATCGGCATCGGCACCTTCCTCGCCTTCGCCGCCTATGTCGCGACCATGACCGCCTCGGCCAGAACCATGTCCGCGGTGGTGATCATGGCGCAGCTGACTCGCGCCGCGGCCGAACGCGTATTCCAGGTCATCGACACCGCACCCGTCATCGCCGACCCACCGCATCCCGCGCCGCTGCCCGAGGGCCCGCTCGGCATCGATATCCGATCGCTCACCTTCGGATTCGATCCGGATGTCCCAGTGCTGCGCGATCTCGACCTGACGGTGCGTCCCGGGGAGACCGTGGCGATCATCGGCCCGGCCGGCTCGGGCAAATCGACACTGTCGCTGCTACTGCCGCGTTTCTACGCACCCGATTCGGGCAGCATCCATCTGTTCGGCGCGCGAGCCGATCACGACGCGGGCGATAACGACGCGGGCGATAACGACGCGGGCGATAACGGAGCCGTCCCGCGACACCCCGCCGACGGTCGATGTCGGTCGGTCGATATCGCCGACGTCAGCGCCGCCGACCTCAGATCCGCCGTCGGCGTGGTCTTCGACGATCCGTTCCTGTTCTCCGACACCATCGCCGCCAATATCGCGCTCGGCCGCCCCGACGCCACCGACGCCGAGGTGCGCCACGCGGCCGAACTCGCGGCGGCCGACGATTTCATCGGCGAACTTCCCGACGGATACGACACCGTCGTCGGCGAACGCGGACTCACTCTCTCCGGCGGCCAACGCCAGCGGATCGCGCTGGCCAGGACCCTGCTGGCGCGCCCGCGCATCCTCGTGCTCGATGACGCGACCTCCGCGGTGGACGCGGTGACCGAGGCCGCCATCTTCGATACGCTGCCCGACCGCGGCGGACGCACCACGCTGATCCTCGCGCACCGCGAATCCACCCTGGCCCAGGCCGACCGGGTGATCCGCCTGCCCGCGCCCGGCGCACCCGTCCTCGGGACCGCCGTAGCCGTGCCCGCCGTCAGCGCCGCGCAACCGACCGTGGGTCCGGGCAACTGGTCCGGCCTCACCAACGCGCTGAGCGAAACCCCGGAACTGCGCCGGACTATCGCGCGGCTGCCGGCGGCCACCGACCGGCCGATCGACGACGACCGCGCCCTGCGGCAGCCCGAACCGAATTTCCGGCTGGCCCGGCTGCTGCGCCCGGTCAGGGCGCTCGTCCTCACCGTGGTCGCCCTGCTCGCCCTGGACGCGCTGATCGCGATCGCCTTCCCGCCGCTGGTGCGCTACGCCATCGACCACGGTGTCGGAGGCGACGACTCGGGCGTGCTCGCCCGCGCCGCGGTGATCGGCGGCGTCCTGGTCTCGGCGGGTCTGCTGGTCGGAGCCGTGACCACGGTCCTGACCGCCCGCACCGGCGAACGCGTGCTCTACGGCCTGCGCATACGCAGTTACGCCCATCTGCAGCGGCTCGGGCTCGACTACTACGAGCGCGAACTGTCCGGCAAGATCATGACGCGGATGACCACCGATGTGGACGCGCTGTCGACCTTCCTACAGACCGGGGTCGCGACCACCCTGATCGGCGGACTCACACTGATCGGTATCGGGGTCGCGCTGCTGGTCATCGATGCCTCGCTGGCCGTGACGGTGCTGCTCGCGCTGCCCCCGCTGTTCCTTGCGACCCTGCTGTTCCGTCGCGTATCGAACAGCGCGTACACCGTGTCGCGGGAACGGGTATCGGCGGTGAACGCCCACTTCACCGAGAATGTCACCGGCCTGCGCGCCGTCCAGGCCAACCGGCACGAACCGGTCGCCGCCCGGCGCTTCGCCGAATACTCCGTGCGCTACCGGCATTCGCGGATGCGGGCGCAGTGGGCGATCGCGACGTACTTCGCCTCCGTCATCGCATGGGCGGATCTGGCACTGGCCGCGGTGGTGTTCATCGGGGCTCGCGAGGTCGCGACCGGCGCGACCACCGCGGGCACGCTGATCGCCTTCGTGCTCTATCTGGAACTGCTGTTCGGGCCGATCATGCAGCTGTCCCAGGTTTTCGACGGCTATCAGCAGGCGCGGGTCGGGCTGCGCCGGATCGGCGAACTCCTGCGAACCCCGTCGTCCATCGCGGCCGATCCCCCGAACGCGGTCCCGATCAGCGGGTCGTTGCGGGGCGAAGTCGGCATCGACGGAGTCCGATTCCACTATTCGGGGACGACGAATCCGGCATTGGACGGGGTATCGCTCGAGATTCCGGCGGGCACGACCCTCGCACTGGTCGGTCCGACCGGTGCGGGTAAGTCGACCATCGTCAAACTGCTTGCCCGCCTCTACGATCTGCCACCCGCCGCCGGGTCCGGCGCCATCCGGGTGGACGGGGTCGATATCCGCGAATACCGCCTGGCCGACTACCGGTCCCGGCTCGGGATCGTGCCGCAGGAAGCTCACTTGTTCACCGGCGACATCGCCAGCAACATTGCATTCGGACAACCTTCGGCGACCGCCGATCAGATCGCCGCCGCCGCCGAAGCGGTCGGCGCTTCCGCCATGATCGCCGCCCTCCCCCTCGGTATGCGGCAGCCGGTCGGCGAACGGGGGCGAGGTCTGTCCGCGGGGCAACGCCAGCTGATCGCCTTGGCCAGAGCCGAACTGGTCGATCCCGACCTGCTGCTGCTGGACGAGGCCACCGCCACCCTCGACCCGGAAACCGAGGCATCGATGCTGGTAGCGAACCGATCACTGGCACGGGGGCGGACCACCGTCGTGGTCGCGCACCGGCTCGGCACGGCCGCGCGAGCCGATCGGATCGCGGTCGTCGACCACGGCAGAATCGCCGAGATCGGCACTCACGACGAACTGATTTCGGCCGGTGGACAGTACTCCCGTCTCTGGGACGCGGCCGCGTCGCCCTCCCGTTGAGCGCCAAATGTGGGACGGGCAACAGCCCACGAAAGCGAGGGAATATTCTCGTCCCCGGACGAGTCTGCACAGGTGAGTTCTGGAATGTCCGGTGGTGGCTGGCATCGCCGATTTGCTGCTGGGCCTATCCTCAATTAGGGCGCATCGGCGCGCATCCGCTGATCCCCGTGCCGGGCACGTCACAAACGTCGCAGCGCGAAGAACGAAATGAGGCGAACACCTGCTGTGAGCAGCTCAACTTCCCAGTTCGGACAGAACCAGTGGTTAGTCGACGAGATGTATCTCAAGTACAAGGAAGATCCATCCTCTGTCGACGCGAGTTGGCACGAGTTCCTCGCCGACTACACCCCTGAGACGACCGGCGACAACCCGCCCACAACGCAGACCGCGACCTCGACCACCACATCGGCGGCGCCCGCCCGGACCGCGGCACCGGCCGCCGTGAAGTCCGCCCCGGCCGCCGTGAAGTCCGCCCCGGCCCCCGCGCCGACCAAGCCCGCGGCTCCCGCGCAAACCCCCGCGAAGGTCACCGCCCGCGCCCCTCGGACCACCCCGGCTCCGTTGTCGAACGCCGCACCCACCTCGGGTGCGCCCAAGGCCGCGGATTCGGCCACCGACGAGTCCAAGGTGCTACGAGGCGCGGCAGCCGCCGTCGCCAAGAATATGTCCGCCTCGCTGGCCATCCCCACCGCGACGAGTGTGCGGGCCATCCCGGCGAAGTTGATGATCGACAACCGTCTGGTCATCAACAACCACCTCGCCCGTACCCGCGGCGGCAAGATCTCCTTCACCCACCTGCTCGGCTTCGCGATCGTGCAGGCGGTCAGGAAATTCCCGAATATGAATCGGCATTTCGCCGAGGTCGACGGTAAGCCGAACGCGGTCACCCCCGCGCACACGAACCTCGGTCTCGCCATCGATCTGCCCGGCAAGGACGGCAGCCGTTCGCTGGTCGTCGCCGCCATCAAGGGCACCGAACACATGACCTTCGGTCAGTTCCACACCGCCTACGAGGATGTCGTGCGGCGCGCCCGCGACGGCAAGCTGACCGCCGAGGATTTCTCCGGCGTCACCATCTCACTGACGAACCCGGGCACCATCGGCACCGTGCACTCGGTGCCGCGCCTGATGAACGGTCAGGGCGCGATCATCGGCGCCGGCGCGATGGAGTACCCGGCCGAATTCCAGGGCATGGCCGACGAGCGCATCGCCGATCTCGGTGTCGGCAAACTGATGACGCTGACCTCGACCTACGACCATCGCATCATCCAGGGCGCGGAATCGGGCGATTTCCTTCGCACCATCCACACCCTGCTGATCTCCGACGAGTTCTACGACGAGATCTTCCACGGCCTCGGCGTGCCCTACGAGCCGGTGCGCTGGCGCAAGGACATTCGCGAACGCGGCGTCGACAAGAGCGCCCGCGTGCTCGAGATGATCGCGGCCTACCGCAACCGCGGCCACCTGATGGCCGACACCGACCCGCTGCGGCTGGTCAAGGACAAGTTCCGCAGCCATCCCGACCTCGACGTCACCCAGCACGGGCTGACCCTGTGGGATCTGGACCGCGAATTCAACGTGGGCGGCTTCCACGGCCAGGAGCGCATGAAACTGCGCGACGTGCTCTCCATCCTGCGCGACGCCTACTGCCGCCACATCGGCATCGAGTACACCCACATCCTGGAAACCGATCAGTTGCAGTGGATTCAGGACCGGGTCGAGCAGAAACACGCCAAACCGACTGTCGCGCAGCAGAAATACATTCTGAACCGGCTCAACGCGGCCGAGGCGTTCGAAACCTTCCTGCAGACCAAGTATGTCGGCCAGAAACGCTTCTCCCTCGAGGGCGCCGAAGCCGTCATCCCGATGATGGACGCGACCATCGACCAGTGCGCCGAGCATTCGCTCGACGAGGTCGTCATCGGCATGCCGCACCGCGGTCGCCTCAACGTGCTGGCCAATATCGTCGGCAAGCCCTACTCGAAGATCTTCACCGAGTTCGAGGGCAATATGAACCCGGCGGCCACCCACGGCTCCGGCGACGTGAAGTACCACCTCGGCGCGCGCGGCACCTACCTGCAGATGTTCGGCGACAACGAGATCGAGGTCTCGCTGACGGCCAACCCCTCGCACCTGGAAGCGGTCGACCCGGTACTCGAGGGTCTGGTCCGCGCCAAGCAGGACCTGTTGGACAAGGGCGACGGCCCCGAGGGTTTCTCGGTCATGCCGCTCATGCTGCACGGTGACGCCGCGTTCGCGGGTCAGGGTGTGGTCGCGGAGACGCTGAACCTGTCGGGCCTGCGCGGCTACCGGGTCGGCGGCACCATCCACATCGTGGTGAACAACCAGATCGGCTTCACCACCGCGCCGGAGAACAGCCGCTCCACCGAGTACTCCACCGATATAGCGAAATTCATCGGCGCGCCGATCTTCCACGTCAACGGCGACGATCCCGAAGCCTGCGACTGGGTGGCCCGCCTCGCGGTGGACTTCCGCCAGAAGTTCCGCAAGGACGTCGTCATCGATATGGTCTGCTACCGCCGTCGCGGCCACAACGAGGGCGACGACCCGTCGATGACCCAGCCGTCGATGTACGACGTCATCGACACCAAGCGTTCGGTCCGCAAGGCCTACACCGAAAGCCTGATCGGCCGTGGCGATATCTCGCTGAAAGAGGCCGAGGACGCACTGCGCGACTACCAGGGCCAGCTGGAGCGGGTGTTCAACGAGGTCCGTGAGCTGGAGAAGTACACGCCGGAGCCGAGCGAATCGGTCGAGGACGACCAGAAGGTGCCGACGACCGTGCAGACGGCCGTGGACAAGGCGCTGCTGCAACGCATCGGCGACGCCTTCCTGAACGTGCCCGACGGCTTCAATGTGCATCCGCGCGTCAAGCCGGTGCTGGAGAAGCGCCGCGAGATGGCCTACGAGGGCAAGGTCGACTGGGCCTTCGCCGAACTGCTCGCCTTCGGCACGCTCATCGACGAGGGCCTCGCGGTGCGCCTGACCGGTCAGGATTCGCGTCGCGGCACCTTCACCCAGCGTCATTCGGTGATCATCGACCGCAAGACGGCCGAGGAGTACACCCCGCTGCACAACATCGGCAGCGCCAACCCCGGCTGGTTCGCCGTGCACGATTCGGCGCTGAGCGAATACGCCGCCGTCGGCTTCGAATACGGCTACTCGCTGGGCAACCCGGACGCACTTGTGCTGTGGGAGGCGCAGTTCGGCGATTTCGTCAACGGCGCGCAGTCCATCATCGACGAGTTCATCTCCTCGGGTGAGGCCAAGTGGGGCCAGCTCTCCGATGTCGTGCTGCTGTTGCCGCACGGCCACGAGGGTCAGGGCCCCGACCACACCTCCGGCCGTATCGAGCGGTTCCTGCAGCTGTGCGCCGAGGGTTCGATGACGGTCGCGGTGCCCTCGACCCCGGCGAACTACTTCCACCTGCTGCGCCGTCACGCGCTGGACGGCATCCGCCGCCCGCTGATCGTCTTCACCCCGAAGTCGATGCTGCGCAACAAGGCCGTCGTCTCGGATCTGAAGGATTTCACCGAGTCGAAGTTCCGCTCGGTCTTCGATGAGCCCGCCTACGAGCAGGGAGTCGGTGACCGCAGCAAGGTCAAGCGGGTCGTGATGACCAGCGGCAAGCTCTACTACGAGCTGGCCGCGGAGAAGGCGAAGCAGAAGCGCGAGGATGTCGCCATCGTGCGGATCGAGCAGCTCTACCCGCTGCCCGTCCGCCGCCTCAACGAATCGCTGAGCGGCTACCCGAACGCGACCGATATCGCCTGGGTCCAGGAGGAACCGGCCAACCAGGGCGCATGGCCCTTCTTCGGCCTGAACCTCCCCGAAAACCTCCCGGAGCGGTTCACGAAGCTGCGCCGCATCTCCCGTCGCGCCATGTCGGCCCCGTCCTCGGGCTCGAGCAAGGTCCACGCGGTGGAGCAGGCCGAGATCGTCGCGGAGGCATTCGAGCCGACCAGCTGATCCGACCTGACACGGACTGGACGCCGGGTGCGAATCCGCTCTCCCCTGAGAGCGATTCGCACCCGGCGTTCGTATTCCGGCCCGATCGTGGAAGCCGAATACGACCGCGGGGGATCGGCCGCCGACCTAGTCGGGCGAGCGAGCGCGCCGGACATCTCCCCGAATTTCCGCCGATTCAGCGGGCGGCGATGGGTGCGCGGCACCGGAACGCACACCGACTCGGTATCCGGCCGTGTCCAACTGTCGACCCTCCGGGGGGACTCTGGATTATGTCGGGGGTGCGAAATCGGTGACGGGAAGGAGGGGGTATGAGTGCGTCGAAGCGTCATGTTCATATCGAATCCGACTACATTTCACTGGATTACACGGCCTCGGCCGAGCAGGCCCGCAATGTGGCCGATGAACTGGCCGAGGGATTTCCGGAATTCGAGGTGACCGTCGACGACGAGGTGAAGGAGGACGCGCCGCCACTGCCCTGCGCGCGTCTGTGGGAATGAGCGTGGACAGGGTCGTTCGGTGATCGACGCTTCCTGTGGCGCGCTGTGCGCCTAGGGTGGGAGCGGTCGGACGGCGCGATAGCGGTTGTGCCGTATATCGCGTCGAAAAGAGGGTGTCCGTTGTCCACGCCGGTAGATAACGAAGGGGCCGAGGGGCTTGCCTGGGTCACGATGGGTCTGGGATGGGATCCGGACACCGGTCGGTGGCTGGCGGGGGGAAGGCCGGATATCGATCTCAACGCGGCCGCGCTGTTGTTCGAGGGTGACGTGCTGATCGATGCGGTCTACCACGAACAACTCATGTCACAGGACGGCTCGGTGCGACTGCTCGCCGACAACGTCACCGGTGAGGGACCGGGCGACGACGAGGTGCTCACCGTCGATCTGACCAGGATCTCTCCGAACGCCACCACCGTCGTATTCCTCGTCACCTCCTATGCCGGGCAGTCGTTCGAGCAGATCGACAATGCCTTCTGCCGCTTCGTGGACGGCGTCAACGACGTCGAATTCGCCCGCTACATCCTGGACAACGGACCGGATCGCACCGGATTCGTGCCGGGAAAGCTGGTACGGACGACGCTGGGATGGCAGTATCAGCCGATCGGCGTGGCCATCGAGGCGAACCATCCGGTCGAGGCGATTCCCCAGCTCGCACCCTTCCTGCTGTAACCAACGCGGCAATACGCGTGGCAACGTCTGCGCATCACGCGCGGACGACCGATCGGGCTCTACTCGCCGGTGGGACGGGACCGCCGGTCGATGTCGGCGATGATAGCGGCCAAGGTGGCGAGGAGTGCGAGTCCGTCGGCGGCGGGCGTCTCGGCGGGCGCACTGTTGGCCCGAGCGTGAACCGAGCGGCGAGCGTCGGACGTCTCCGACCGCGAGTCGGTACACGCGCTCACCGCCACCGCGTCGGGCGATATCACCGGCGTCATACACGCCGCCGGTGTCTCGGCGAGCCAGGCGAGCGCGACCTCGCCCCACAGTGCGGATTTCACGCCGACGACAGGTCCAACCCGACCGGTCCGGCGGACACCTCGACCGCGCTCAGCGCGTCGGCGAGCACCGGGTCGAGGGCGGCGGCAAGGGCGATGAGAGATTCGACGAGCAGATCGACCAATTCGTCCCTGGTGATGGGTTCCTCGCGCAACCAGGTGAGGGTGGTTTCCTCCACGAAGGCGATCCACCCCCGCATCCCGAGCGTCAACCGGGGCTTGCGCTGCTGCTCGATCGGCGCGGGCACTTCGGCGAGGATGATTCCGATGATGACGTCGCGGGTCTGATCGACCAGCGGTTTCAGATCGGGGCTCACACTGGTCGGGCCGCGCAGCAGCGCCAGGTACGAGGCGCGGTTCTCGATGACGTAGTCGACATATCGCCCGATCGAATCGCGCAGCATTTCGGGTACCCCGAGGGCGGGATCCGGGGCGACCCGCTCGAGCAGCTCCGCGTTCGCCTGCGCCACCACGGCCAGCTGGAAATCCTGTTTCGTCGGGAAGTAGTGGAAGAGCAGGCCGCGCGAGATACCGGCCTGTTCGGCGATCTCGGTGATGGAGATGTCCTCGATGGCACGTTCGCCGAGCATCTTGACCCCGAGGGTTATCAGTTGCAGGCGGCGCTGGTCCGGGCTGAGCCGGACGCGCTTGGTCTCTCCCGCTTCTTTGGCCACGGCGACATCCTACTGAACGTGGTTCAATAGCTGTTGACTGACACTCAATATGACCGTAGTCTGGCTTATATGAGTCGCAAGGTTACAGACAAAGCTGTCGGCAACCAGCCCACCCGCCACGCCAAGACGATCATCATCGGCAGCGGGTTCGCGGGTCTCGGGATGGCGATCCGGCTCGGCCGAGAGGGCCGTAACGACTACCTCGTCCTCGAGCGCGGCGGCGATGTCGGCGGCACCTGGCGGGACAACACCTACCCCGGCGCCGCGTGCGACGTGCCCTCGCACCTGTACTCGTATTCCTTCGCGCTCAATCCGGACTGGTCGCGCTCGTTCTCCAGGCAGGGCGAGATCTACCAGTACATCCAGGATGTCGCCGCGCGCTACAACGTGCTCGACAAGCACATATTCGACTGCGACGTGACCGGCGTCCGCTGGAACAGCGATGCGGCGCGGTGGGAGATCAGTTCCTCCAAGGGCGATTTCACCGCCGAGACGGTGGTCTCCGCGGTCGGCGCGCTCTGCGAGCCCGCCCTCCCGGATATCAAGGGCATCAACGGTTTCGAAGGCGAGATCTTCCATTCCGCGCGCTGGAACCACGAGGCCGACCTGACCGGCAAACGCGTCGCCGTCATCGGCACGGGCGCGTCGGCCATCCAGATCGTGCCCACTATCGCACCGAAGGTCGCCCATCTCGACGTCTACCAGCGCACCGCGCCCTGGCTGCTGCCGCGCATGGATCGCCCGTACACGCTGCCGGAACGCCTTGCCTTCAAACATATTCCCGGCTTCCAACGCCTCTCGCGCGCCGCCATCTACGCCGCCCGCGAGACCCAGGTCGTCGGCCTCGCCAAAGTTCCCGCGCTCATGCGCGGTTTCGAACTCCTCGCGAAAGCCAAGCTGCGGTATGAGATTCGCGATCCCGAACTTCGCAGGAAGGTCACCCCGGACTTCCGGATCGGCTGCAAGCGCATGCTGATCTCGAACGAGTACTACCCGGCATTGGGCCGCCCGAATGTCGACGTCGTCACCGACGCCATCGCCGAGGTGCGCGCGAATTCGATTGTCACCAAGGACGGTACCGAACGCCCGATCGACGCGCTGATCGTGGCGACCGGCTTCCACGTCACCGACTCCCCTGCCTACGAAACCATCACCGGCAAGGACGGCCGCACCCTGAGTGAGGTGTTCGACGAGATCGGCCAGCAGGGATACAAGGGGTCGGCGATCGCGAACTTCCCCAATATGTTCTTCCTGCTCGGCCCCAATGTGGGCTTGGGCCACAGCTCGATGGTGTACATGATCGAATCGCAGATCAACTACATCGCCGATGCCCTGGCGACCGTCGACCGGATGGGTCTGCGCACCGTCGAGGTACGCGAGGACGCACAGGCCGACTACAACAGGGATTTGCAGGCGAAACTGGGCAAGAGTGTGTGGAACACCGGCGGCTGCGCCAGCTGGTACCTCGACAAACACGGCAACAACACCACGCTGTGGCCCGACTTCACCTTCGAATTCCGCAGGCTGACAAAGAAATTCGATATAGGCGCGTACCAGATGACGGCGGCCTCCAGAAACGATCAGAAAGTGGTGGCGGCACAGTGAGCAACGATGCCTATTTCACCGGCAAGGTTTGTGTGATCACCGGCGCGGGTTCGGGAATCGGCCGCGCGCTCGCGGAGAATCTCGCCAGACGTGGCGCCAAACTGGCGCTGTCCGATATCGATACCGACGGACTCGCCGAAACCGTGCGTCGCTGCGAAAAGCTCGGCGCGCAGGTGAAATCGGATCGGCTCAACGTGGCCGAGCGCGAGGCGGTGCTGCTCTACGCCGACGCGGTCGAGAAGCATTTCGGTGTCGTGCACCAGATCTACAACAACGCGGGTATCGCCTACCACGGCGAAGTGATCAAGTCCGAGTTCAAGGACATCGAACGGATCATGGACGTCGACTTCTGGGGAGTCGTCAACGGCACCAAGGCTTTCCTGCCGCTGCTCATGGAATCCGGAGCGGGCCACGTCGTCAATGTCTCCAGCCTGTTCGGCCTCATCGCCGTTCCGGGCCAGAGTGCCTACAACTCGGCCAAATTCGCGGTGCGCGGCTTCACCGAATCGCTGCGCCAGGAAATGCTGGTCGGCAAGCATCCGGTCCAGGTGACCTGCGTGCACCCCGGCGGCATCAAAACCGCCGTCGCCCGCAACGCCACCTACGCCGAGGGAATCGACGCCGAATCAGCGGCCTCGATGTTCGACGCCAAACTGGCGATCCACACCCCGGAGATGGCCGCGCAGACCATCACCGAAGGCGTGCGCAAGGGTCACGGTCGCGTGCTCATCGGCTGGGAGGCCAAGCTGCTCGATCTGTTCGTGCGGGTCACCGCATCGGGCTATCAGCGGATCGCCTCCGTCGTGAACCGGCCGTTCCTGCCGTAAACCGATGCGCGACTTCGATATCCCACTTCCCATCGCGCGGGCGCTGCTGAACCCCGTCTTCCGCGTCATCCTCAACAATCGGCTGCCATGGCGGGCGCAGCGCGTCCTCATGGACGTGATGTCGCGCGCCCAACTGGTGCCAGGCGATACCGTCGTACACCGGCTGCGGTTGGCGGGCAGGCGGGCCGAGCGCCTCACGGCGGCCGGCTCCGCTGACGGGAGATCCGGGCCGAGCGCCGCGACCGCGGACGCGATCCTGTATCTGCACGGCGGCGGATTCGCGGTCGGCTCGATGACCACACACCGGTCGCTCGCGGCCCGACTGGCGCACGGCACCGGCCGCCCGGTGTACGTACTCGACTACCGGCTGGCGCCGGAGCATCCCTTCCCCGCCGGGCTGGAAGACGCCCAGGCGGCCTTCCTCGAACTGGTCCGCGAACTGGGGCATCTCCCGGAGCGGATCGCGATCGCTGGAGATTCCGCGGGCGGCGGCCTCGCGCTGGCCACCGCGCAGCGGCTGATCGCCGACCACGGACTCACTCCCGCCGCGCTCGGCCTCATCGCCCCGTGGACCGACCCGAACCTGATCCCCGAACGCGAACGCGATCTCGTCATCAACCGGCGCTGGTCACGTTCCTGCGCCGCGGCCTACCTCGGCGACGGCGACGGCGACGACCCCGGATACGCGCCACTGCGCGGCGAACTGTCCGGCCTGCCGCCGACCTACCTCCAGGTCGACGAGAGCGAATTGCTATACGGCCAATGCGTGGACCTGGCCGCCGCGCTGCGCGAGGCCGGCGTCGACCTCCGATTCACCGAGACTCGCGGGCTGTGGCATGTGGCGCAGTTGCAGGCCGCGCTGATCGGACCCGCGGCGGACGCCGTCCGCGAATTGTCCGATTTCCTGCGCGAACCGTCACAGCCGGTGTTCGTGCGGGATCTAGGATGAGCAAGCACCCATACCCACCGGCCGATGGCTCCGCCCAGAACACGGTTTCGGACGAATTTCCGGTGGTCGGCGTAACGACACTCTTGTACGTGTCGTAGATTACTGGCGAGTAAACCACGTGGAAGGGCAGTGATGCGCGAGTTCGAAGTTCCGGCTTCCTACACCATCCCGGAAGACGCGAACAATTCCGACAACGTCTTCCGGCACGCCGAACAGACGCCCGATGCGGTGCTGTTCAACCTGTCGGACGGCAATGACGGCTGGCGGAATGTGACGGCCGCGGAATTCGCGAAAACCGTCACCGGTGTCGCCAAGGGACTGATCGCCGCGGGTATCGAACTCGGCGATCGCGTCGCCATCATGGCCCCCACCCGGTACGAATGGGTCGTCATCGACTTCGCCGTATGGGCAGCGGGCGGCTGCACCGTCGCCATCTACGACAGCTCCGCCGCCGAGCAGGCCAAGTGGATCCTGCAGGATTCCGCCACCAAACTGCTTGTACTCGACAACGACAAGCACCGCGCCACCATCGATGAGATCGAGGCGGGCGCGCTGCCCGATCTGAAGGAGATCCTGCAGATCGACAAGGGCGCGGTCGACGAGCTGATCGCGCGCGGCGCCGATTTGGACGATCAGGTCGTGCACGACCGGCGCAAGCAGGTCAACGCGGCCTCGCCCGCGACCCTGATCTACACCTCCGGCACCACCGGCCGCCCCAAGGGCGTGATGCTCTCGCACGCCAACCTGTGGGCGGAATCGAAATCCGACCGGCTCGCGCTGCGCAAGTACATCCAAGAGGGCAAGAAGACCCTGATGTTCCTGCCGCTGGCGCACGTTTTCGCGCGCGCGGTGACGCTGACCTCGTTCGACGCCAAGGTGATCGTCGCGTTCACCTCCGACTGGACCACCCTGGTCGACCAGTTCAGCAGCTACCATCCGCATTTCATCCTCGCCGTGCCGCGCGTCTTCGAGAAGGTGTTCAACAGCGCCAAGCAGAAGGCGCACGACGGCGGTAAAGGCAAGATCTTCGACGCCGCCGCCGATACCGCCATCGCGTGGAGCGAGTCACTCGACAGCGGCGGCCCCGGCCTGGCGCTCAAGCTCAAGCACGCCCTGTTCGACAAACTGGTGTACAGCAAACTGCGGGTCGCGCTCGGCGGCCACTGCGAGGCGGCCGTCTCCGGCGGCGGTCCGCTCGGCGCGCGGCTCGGTCACTTCTTCCGCGGCGCCGGCGTCACCATCTACGAGGGCTACGGCCTGACCGAATCCACCGCGGCCGTCACGGTCAACACCCCCGAGAATCTGCGGGTCGGCAGCGTCGGGCAGCCGATCGAGGGTCATGCGGTCAAGATCGCCGAGGACGGCGAGCTGCTGCTGCGCGGTTCGGTCGTCTTCGACGGTTACTGGGGCAATGCCGAGGCCACCGAGGAGGCCTTCGCCGACGGCTGGTTCAAGACCGGCGATCTCGGCGCCATCGACGCCGACGGCTTCGTCACCATCACCGGCCGCAAGAAGGAAATCATCGTCACCGCGGGCGGCAAGAACGTCTCTCCCGCGCTGTTGGAGGATTCGCTGCGGGCCCACCCGCTGATCAGCCAGGTCATGGTGGTGGGCGACGGCCAGCCGTTCGTCGGCGCGCTGATCACCCTCGATCCCGAGGCGCTGCCGGGTTGGAAGGAACGCAACGGCGTCTCCGCCGACACCCCGATCGAGCAGCTGATCGAGAACAAGGCCCTCGTCGCCGAAGTCGAGGCGGCAGTCGCCGATACCAACAAGAAGGTCTCGCACGCCGAGGCCATCAAGAAGATCAAGATCCTCGACGTCGACTGGACCCAGGAGACCGGCGAGCTCACCCCGAAGATGTCGCTCAAGCGCGCCGTCGTGATGAAGCAGTACGCCTCCGAGGTGGACAAGATCTACAGCTGATCCTCCCCCGGCGCGAACGGCGTCGTCCGCGATACGAATTCGCGGGCGGCGCCGTTCGCGTTCCACCCGCCCGAACGTCAGAAAATGGTCACAATGGCGGCGTGCGGGCGGCAGTAGGCTCGACGCATGGCGCGACCGGGGTTTCGGATGGCGGCCGGGGTCGTCTCGGCCGGTCTCGCGCTCGGCGTCGCCGAGATACTCGCGGCCTTCGTCGGCGCCGAGACCGCGCCGTCGCAGGTACTGGGGTCGACGGTGGTCGACCACACGCCGGACGGGTTGCGCGAGTGGGCGATCCAGACTTTCGGCACCCATGACAAATCGGTGCTCTATCTGTGTATGACGGTCGTGGCGGTACTGCTGGCCGCATTCGTCGGTGCGGTCGAACGTACCGACAGGGCACTCGGTTCGTCGCTGCTGGCACTGTTCGGCCTGGTCGCCGCGGGTGTCGCGGTCGAACGCCACGGCATCTCCGGCGCGTTTGCCACCGTCGTCGGTGTCGTCGCTGGGATATACGCGCTGCGCGTACTCACCCGCCGCATCGACGCCACCGATATCGCGACGACCGACGGCGAAGCCGCGCGGGTCCCGGACGGTGCGAACGCGGTGCGGCGGCGAGAGGTGTTGCGGGGAGTCGCCGTCACCGGTGGGCTCGCGCTGGTCGCCGGCCTCGGCGGTCGATGGATCGGCGCGCAGCGGGCCGATGTCTCGGGCGAACGGGCGGCGGTGCGACTACCGGAACCGAGTGGTCCGCCGGTTTCCCTTGCCCCGGAAGCGGATCTACGCGTTCCGGGACTGACTCCGTACCTCACCGGCAACGCGGATTTCTATCGGATCGATACCGCGCTCATCACGCCGCAGGTATCGGTGCAGGACTGGTCGTTGCGCATCCACGGCATGGTGGATCGCGAAATCGTCATCCGCTGGGACGATCTCGCGAATCGCCAAGCGGTGGAACGACCGGTGACGCTGGCGTGCGTGTCCAACCCGGTGGGCGGAGATCTGATCGGCAACGCGCTGTGGCGCGGCTACCGGATCGATGAACTGCTCGCCGAGGCGGGACCGCATCCCGACGCCGATATGGTGCTCTCACACAGCAAGGACGGCTGGACTGCTGGCAGCCCGCTGGCCGCCCTCACCGACGGTCGCGACGCCCTGCTCGCCGTCGGCATGAACGGCGAACCGCTGCCGGTATCGCACGGCTATCCGGCGCGACTGGTGGTGCCTGGGCTGTACGGCTACGTCTCGGCCACCAAGTGGGTGACCGAACTGGAGGTCACCCGGTTCGACCGCGCCACCGCCTACTGGACCAGGCGCGGCTGGTCCGCGTACGGCCCGATCAAGACCGGCACCCGCATCGACACTCCGCGCGGCCGTGCCTCGGTGTCGAAGGGCGTCGTCGCGATCGCGGGTGTCGCGTGGGCCCAGCATCGCGGTATCAGCGCCGTCGAGGTCCAGATCGATGACGGCCCGTGGCAACCCGCCCGGCTGTCCGCCGAACAGTCCATCGACACCTGGCGACAGTGGGTCTACGACTGGAACGCCACCCCCGGCAGACACACCGTCTCCGCGCGCGCCACCGACGGCACCGGGGCGGTCCAGACCGCCGAACGCGGCGGTGTGCTGCCCGACGGAGCCACCGGTCACCCATCGGTCACCTTCACCGTCGGATGAGCGCGGATAACCGCTTGGACCACACCGCGATCGACGCGGGTTCGCGAGCCGGGATCTAGGATCGAGCACGGAATCCGTCGCCCACCCGAGGAGCGCAGCATGTCCGCCGTATCCGACTGGGCCAGGGAAGAGAACCTGCAACCCGAACCCATCACGGTCGAACTCTGGCGCGAGCTTCCGGAAGAGTTCTGCCGTCTGGTCGAAGTCGTCAACGGCGAAGCGGTGCGCGCGGAATCGCCGACACGTCCGCACCAGACGGCGGCACGCCGCCTCGCGGATATGTTCGATACCGCGATCACGGCGCACCTGCGTCGGTCCCCCGACGATTGCCTAGATGTGAATACGGACTTCGATGTGCTGCTGTGGGAGGCGCCCCGCACGACCATCCGGCGTTCCGATATCGGGGTATTCGACTGTGCGCCATCGGATCTGCGGCCGCTGCCCGCCCATATGATGAAATTGGTCGTCGAGATCGTGTCGCCGGGGACCAGCCGGGTCGATCTGGTGGAGAAGAAAGCCGAATACGCGGTCGCGGGAATTCCGTGGTACTGGATCGTCTGGGTCGTCGATGACGAGGTGTCGTCCATCGAGGTCCACGTGCTCGATCACACGCTCGGGCAGTACCGACCGCACGTCGAGTTGACGCCGATGGCGGGCCCGGCGAGTGTCTGGTCACCGATTGGCATGACGGTGGACTGGAGCAGGCTCGCCGGGCTCACCCGTTGACGTGATTCAGCCGGCCAGGGTGTCGGCCTTCGCGGGTTCGTCCGCGGGTCCGGCCGCCTCGCCACGGGTGTGGCTGACGAACAGGGCCGAGGCCACGATGCCGATGACGAGGACGCACGCGGGCAGCAACATGGATTCGGCGAGTGCCGAACTGAAGGCGTCCTTGACGTGCGCCGGGACCGCGCCCGCACCGCCCTCGGTGACCTTGCCGCCGCCCAGCCCGTTGGCGCTCATCCGGGAGGCGATGAGGGCGCTGATCGCGGCGCTGCCGAGTACCGAACCCACCTGGCGCGTGGTGTTGTAGATACCGGCCCCCGCACCGGCCAATCGCATCGGCAGATTGTGCGTGGCTGTGGAGGCGAGCGGGGCCCAGATACAGGAATTCGCGAATCCGGCCAGCGCCGCGGCGACGAGGAACAGGACGATCGAGGAATCCGGCGTCATCAGGCCCGCGAACCAGAAGACCGCCGCGGCGAAGAGGGTGAAGCCGATCGTGGGTACGAGCCGTGGCTGCAGTCGATCGGCGAATTTGCCGATGAACGGCGCGAATACACCGGTGACGATCGCCATCGGCGCGAAGACTAGAGCGGATTTCGTCGGCGACATCTCCCGCACCGCCTGCAGGTAGAAATACGCCGGCACCATCAGCGCGGTGACGGCCGCGCCCATTGTCGCGATAGCGAGACTCGACAGGGCGAAATTGCGGTCCTTGAACAGGACGAGCGGAAGCAGCGGCTCACCGCGGTTGCGTGCCTGATTCCAGATGAACGCCGCGAGCACGAGTACGCCCGCGCCGATCATCAGCCAGATGCGCGGCGACCAGTCGTAGGTATTGCCCTCCTGAATGCCGAAGACCAGCAGGAACAGGCCGACGCCGCTGAGCACGATGCCAGGCACGTCGAATTTGTGATCGCTCGTCGTCAGCGACGGCACCAGCCACACCGCCAGCGCGAAGGCGATGACGCCCACCGGGACGTTGACGAAGAAGATCCATTCCCAGCCGAGACCGTCGACGAGCACACCGCCCAGAATCGGGCCGACCAGGGTGGCCAGACCCGCGACGCCGCCCCACAGGCCCATCGCCGCGCCGCGCCGGTCCGGCGGGAAGGTCCTGGTGATCACCGCCATGGTCTGCGGGGTCATCAGCGCCGCGCCGAGACCCTGCACGGCGCGCGCGGCGATCAGCATGCCGATGGTGCCGGACAGACCGCACCACAGCGAGGCGCCGGTGAAGACGGCCAGGCCGACGAGGTAGACGTTCTTGGGGCCGAAGCGATCGCCGAGCCTGCCGGTGACCAGCAGCGGCACCGCGTAGGTCAGCAGGTAGGCGCTGGTCACCCAGATCACCGAGGAGACATCGGCCCCCAGATCTCTCATGATCGCCGGGTTCGCGACCGCGACGATGGTCATATCGAGCAGAATCATGAAGAAACCGACGACTAGCGCCATCAGCGCGAGCCACGGATTACGTTGGGCGGTCATAGGTTTCGTTCCAATCTCGGAAATACTGGAGGTCTGTGGTCGGGCGGATCCCGTGCGGCGCACCGGATTCCTTCGACAGGTCAGGGAGGCGGGCTGTACGAGGCAGCGGCGCGGCGCGGCTGCGGCGGGCGCTGGGCATGCTGACCGTCGGCCCACGGGTGTTCCGGCTCCGCGATCCGGTCGCCGGTAGCCGGATCGAACTGTTCCCATTCCAGCGCGCCGCTGTCGAGTTCGGCCAGGAATCCGTCGATCCACGCGATCTCGGCGCCGACCGTGGCGCGTAGGTAGGGCAGCACGATCCAATAGCGGCGCGGTATCAGGTGCTCGGTGGCCCACGCCGTCATGCGGTCGAAATCCTCGATATCGGCGCGCAGGTGCCGCAGCCGTTCCTGGAGCAGGGCGACGACATCGGCGGCGGGCAGGTTGTGCGCCTCCGCCAGGGCGAGTGGGAACAGCGGATATTCGGCGTGCGGAAACCGGATGACCTCGGCGATCTTGTTCCGCAGTGCCGCCGCACCGTGTTCGGTGATGCGGTAGGTGGTGCGCTCGGGGCGGTTACCCGCCCGGTCGACGCCCTCGGCGCACACGAGTTGCTGGTCGGCCAGCCGCGCGACCGTGTGGTAGAGCGATCCCGGCCTGACCTTGACGAGAAGATCTTCCCCGCGACTGATCAGCAACTGGTACATCTCGTACGGATGCATGGGTCGCTCAGCGAGCAGCGCCAGGACCGCGACCGCCAGCGCGGTCACCGCGGGGCGCGACTGCTGTCCCATTCCGTTCCCTCTCGATCGTGCCGCGTCGAGGGCAGGCCCCGAATCCGCGTGGCCGAATCCGCGTGCTGCTCCCGCGAATCGACATAGTCGGTATCAAATACTCCAGCTGGAATATACGGCTCGGGACATTACTCCGACAAGAGGCCGATGATCGTGCCGGGGCGACAACCCCGTCGAGGCACGTGGGGCCGCTGGGCGTGGAGACGCGCGGGGCGGGGGCGCGCGGGCGCAGGCGCGGGGTGATCCGGTTACAGGGCGTGCGCGTCCAGCCAGTCGCGCGCGACATCGGCGGGCGAGGTTCCGCCACGGACCCGCAGGATCATGTCCACCAACTCCTCGGTGGTCAACTCGCCCGCGACGTAGTTCAGCTTCTTGATGCGCCGATCATCGAGCATCCCTTTACGGAAGACCGGCAGCACATTCTCGGCGGGCAGCGCGTAATCCTCGTCGGTGAGCACCGCGAGACCTTCGGCCGTCGCCCGCGTCAGCGCGAGCGGCCCGGACAGGACCCCGATCGGTAAAGCACCGTCCAGCAGGGCGGTCCGCAGCGCGGTGGCATCGGGCAGGGCCCGCGTCGCGGCGAATTCGCATCCGGCGACCGTCGTCGGCGCGGACGGCGACCGCAGGATATCCGGGGTGGGCGCCAGCGCGGCTTCCCACTGCGGGCAGCGCGGGCCCAGTTCGGAGACCGATCGCAGATCCTCGCGGTCGGCGATCTCGGCGGGCAGCAGCACCCGTGGCCGCAGATCGGTTCCCTCGGCCGGATCGGCGACGACGATTCCCTCGGGCAGCGCGCGGTTCAGCGCCTCGGTCACCTGCTGCGGGGTTCGCGCGCTTGAGCCGGAATCCAAATACGACAGCAGTTCACCGCTGTGCTCGCCGACCAGCGCCACCCGGCCCGCGTCGAGCGCGGCGAGATAGTCGGCCCGTTGCCCGAGCCGCGACGACACCGACACGGGTAACCCGGTGCGCGCGAGCGCGCCCGCGTAGATCTCGGCCAGCACCCCGGATTCCACCGAATCACCCGCGCCGATCACGAATACCGGAGTCGCGTCTTCGGTTCCACAGGAGACGGCCGCGACAGCGGCCGTGACCACCAGCAACCGTGCCAGCATCCGCTTCGACGCGGCCAGCAACATCCGGCGACACCAACTCTCCGAAGTCGACCGAGCCGACACAAAGGCTCAGCAGCGGGCAGTATGGACAACCAGAATGTACCGGTGGCCGTTCCCACCCGGCCGCCCGCATAGCTCGCCCTGCCGGAAGGACCTCAGTGAATACCACGGTGACCCCCGGTGCCGCGCGGCGCCGGCGCTCGGCGCTGCGCCTGACATTGCGCGCCACCCGATTTCTCATCGCCGCGGCGGCTCTGGCCGCCGCCATGATCCTGTCGGCGTGCGGTGACTCTGACCCTCTGGCCGGCAACGGTAGTTGTTCGGGCGATGCCCTCACCGTCGGGTCCGCGAATTTCCCCGAGTCGGAGACGGTCGCCGAAATCTACGCGGAAGTGCTGCGCGTCAATGGTTTCACGGTCGACACCCGGCTGAATATCGGCAGTCGCGAGGCGTACATCCCGGCGCTGCGCCAGTGCGCGATCTCGGTGATCCCGGAGTACACCGGCAACCTGCTGCAATATCTGGACAAGAAGGCGACGGCGACCAGCGCCGCCGACGTCGACGCCGCGCTGGCCACGGCCCTCGGCTCCGAACTCGCCATCGGCGCCCCGGCCGCGGCCCAGGATTCCGATGCCGTCGTGGTCACCAAGGCGACCGCGGACCGCTGGAACCTGCGCACCATCGCCGATCTCGCGCCGCACGCGGCCGAGGTGAAATTCGGCGCGCCCGCGGAATTCCAGGAACGGGCGGGCGGTCTGCCCGGCCTGAAGCAGAACTACGGCCTCGACATCGCCGTGAACAATTTCGTCCCGATCGCCGACGGCGGCGGACCGGCCACCGTCCGCGCGCTGGTGGAAGGACAGGTGACCGCGGCCGATATCTTCACGACCTCCCCGGCCATCACGCAGAACGGCTTGGTGGTGCTGCAGGACCCGAAGAACAACTTCCCGGCGCAGAATGTGGTGCCGCTGTTCAACGCCGCGAAGAAATCCGACAGGGCGCTCGCCGCGCTGAATGCCGTCTCCGCGAAATTGACCACCGACGAACTACTCGCGTTGAACGAAGCCGTCTCCGGCAGCGGCAAAACCGAACCGAAGGCGGCGGCCGTGGCCTGGGTCGCCGCCAAGGGGCTGAACAAGCCCGTGGGATAGGAGATCCGGTGTCCGATATCGAATTCCGGGGTATCAGCAAAACCTATCCCGACGGCACACGGGCGGTCACCGATCTCGATCTGCGGATCGAATCCGGTTCGTTCACCGTCTTCGTCGGCCCCTCCGGCTGCGGCAAGACCACGTCGATGCGGATGATCAACCGGATGATCGCGCCCACCTCGGGCAATATCACCATCGGCGGCGTCGATATCACGACGACCGATCCGGTGACATTGCGCCTCGGCATCGGCTACGTCATCCAGAGCGGTGGATTGCTACCGCATCGCACCGTGCTCGACAATGTCGCGACCGTCCCGGTCCTTCGCGGCGATTCACGCAAGGCCGCGAGGGCCGCCGCACTGGAGGTGCTCGACCGCGTCGGACTGGATCGCGCTCTGGCGCAACGGTATCCGGCGCAGCTCTCCGGTGGGCAGCAGCAGCGTGTCGGTGTGGCGAGAGCTCTGGCCGCCGATCCGCCGGTCCTGTTGATGGACGAGCCGTTCAGCGCGGTCGATCCGGTGGTTCGTGCCGAACTCCAGACCGAAATGCGAAGGCTGCAAGCCGAATTGCGCAAAACCATCGTTTTCGTCACCCACGATATCGATGAGGCGATCACCCTCGGCGATCGCCTCGCGGTCTTCGGACGCGGCGGGGTCCTCCAGCAATACGACCCGCCCCAGCGGGTGCTCGCCCAGCCCGCCACGGATTTCGTCGCGGATTTCGTCGGGCGTGACCGCGGCTACCGCGGTCTGTCCTTCCGCAGCGCCGCCGACCTCACCCTGCACGAGATCCGGACCGTCGTCGCCGACGAGGTGGCGAATCTTCGCCTGGAGCCACGTGAATGGGTGCTCGTGGTGGACGCCGCGGACCGACCCACCGGGTGGATCGATGCGACCGGCGTGGCATCGGTGCGCGCCGGGCGCGCACTCGCCGAGAGTACGGCGGCGGGCGGATCACTGTTCACGCCGAGCGGCGATCTGCGCCTGGCGATGGACGCGGCGATCTCCTCACCGTCGGGAATCGGCGTGGCAGTGGATGATTCCGGTGCGGTCCGGGGTGGCGTGCGGGCCGGCGACGTGGTGCGGATCCTCGCCGAGCAGCGTGCGGCCGAGGATTGCGCACGCAACCGCCTCGCCTACGAGCAGGGCGGCACGCGATGATCGGCGCGGTGCGGGCCCGAGGTACGCGATGCGCTATCTGATCGACAACTTCTCCACCGTCATGGGTTTCACCCGGACGCACCTGTACCTGGCGCTGGCGCCGTTGGCGATCGGACTGGTGATCGCGATTCCGGTGGGCGCGCTGGTGCGCCGGGTGGCGTGGCTGCGCCGGATCACCGTGACCGTCGCCAGCCTGGCCTACACCGTGCCGTCGCTCGCGCTGTTCGTCATCATCCCGCCGCTGGTCGGCATTTCGACGATCGATCCGCTCAATGTGATCATCGCCCTGTCCGTCTATTCGACGGCGCTTCTGGTGATCGCGGTGCCCACCGCTCTCGATTCGGTGGCCGCCGATGTCATCGACGCCGCCGACGCGGTCGGCTACGGCCCGCTGCGGCGCACCCTGACCGTCGATATGCCGCTGGCCATCCCCGTTTTCGTCGCCGGCCTGCGGGTCGTCGTCGTCACCAATATCGCGATGGTGTCGGTGGGCGCGCTGATCGGGGTCGGCGGGCTCGGCAAACTCTTCACCCAGGGCTACCAGCGCGACTATCCGGACGAGATCATCGCGGGCATCATCGTGACACTGGCCCTCGCGCTGATCTTCGACCGCCTGATCTTCGTCCTCGGCCGCCTCGCGACCCCGTGGACGCGCGCCGGCGGAGGCACGAAGAAGGCGAAAGGCGCGGTGGCGTGAACCTGTTCATCGACGCGTGGACCTATCTCACCGACGGCGCGAACTGGGGTGGGCCCGCCGGTATCGAGACCAGGATCGGGCAGCATCTCTGGTACAGCTTCCTCGCGGTCGCCGCCTCCGCCGTGGTCGCGGTGCCGCTGGGACTGGTGATCGGTCATACCGATCGGGGTGCGGCGGCACTCGTCGGATTCGCCAACGCCATGCGCGCGCTGCCCACCCTCGGCCTGCTCACATTCCTGGTGCTGCTGCTTGGCCTGGGGCTGATCCCGCCGCTACTCGCCCTGGTCACCGTCGGCATCCCGCCGCTACTCGCCGGCGCCTACTCGGGCATCGCGAATGTCGCCGACGATGTGGTCGACGCCTCCCGCGCGGTCGGCATGACCGAACGTCAGATCCTGTTCCGCGTCGAAATCCCCAATGCCATGCCCATTCTGCTCACCGGCCTGCGCGGGGCCACCCTGCAGGTGGTCGCCACCGCGACCATCGCCGCTTACGTCAACCTCGGTGGACTCGGCCGCTACATCTTCGACGGAATCGGCCTCTACCGCTACGACCGCGTCCTGGTCGGCGCGATCCTCGTCGCGGTGCTCGCCATGGTCATCGACGGCATCCTGGCCTTCGCGGTCCGGCTCAGCGTCCCCGGCACCAACCGCCTGCGCCGCACCGCACTGTCCGCCCGTCACCGCCGCGAGGGAGAGCCCGCGACGTAGATCCAGCGACGTAGATCCAGCGAACGTAGATCCAGCGACGTAGCGCCCACACGACAGAGCGCCCCGTTCATCCCGAACGGGGCGCTCTGCCGAAACCGCTGACTTACGCGACGCCCTCGGCGCGCGCCGCGTTGGCGACCGCTTCGGCGACAGCCGGGGCGACGCGCGGATCGAGGGGGCTCGGGACGATCCGCTCCGGACCCAGCTCGTCGGCGACGACGCTCAGGATGGCGTTCGCGGCGGCGAGTTTCATGCCCTCGGTGATGCGGCGAGCGCCCGCGTCCAGCGCGCCCTTGAAGACGCCGGGGAAGGCGAGAACGTTGTTGATCTGGTTCGGGAAATCGCTGCGGCCGGTGGCGACGATCGCGGCGTACTTGCGGGCCACCTCGGGGTGGATCTCCGGATCCGGATTGGACATCGCGAACACGATCGACTCGGGGGCCATCGAGGCGATGAGCTCCTCCGCGATCAGCCCGGCCGACAGGCCGAGGAAGACATCGGCGCCCGCCATGGCCTCCGCCGCGCCACCGCTGAGGCCGCGCGGGTTGGTGCGCTGCGCCAGTTCGGACTTCACGTCGTTGAGGTCGGCGCGGTCCCGGCTGACGATGCCGCGCGAGTCGAGCACGGTCACATCCCGCACGCCGGCGGCGAGCATGATGTTGGTGCACGCGACACCGGCCGCACCGGCGCCGGACACCACGACCTTGAGCCCCTCGATACCGCGACCCTGCACCCTGGCCGCACCGTTGAGCGCGGCGAGCACCACGATGGCGGTACCGTGCTGATCGTCGTGCATGACCGGGCAGTCGAGCGCTTCGATGAGGCGCTTCTCGATTTCGAAGCAGCGCGGCGCCGAGATGTCCTCGAGGTTCACCGCGCCGTAGCTCGGACGCAGGCGGATCAGGGTTTCGACGATCTCGTCGGAATCCTTGGTGTCGAGCACGAGCGGGATCGAGTTCAGCCCGGCGAATTTCTTGAACAGCGCCGCCTTGCCCTCCATCACCGGCAGCGAGGCGCGCGGGCCGATATCGCCGAGGCCGAGCACCGCGGTGCCGTCGCTGACGACGACGACCAGCCGGTCGGTCCAGGTGTACTGCTTCGCCATCGACTCGTCGGCGGCGATAGCCCGGCTGACCTGCGCGACACCGGGGGTGTAGGCGATCGAGAGGTCGCGCTGGGTCTCCAGCGGCGAGGACAGTTCGACCGAAAGCTTGCCGCCGAGGTGCCCTGCGAAAATCTCTTCCGACGTGATCGAGGAAAGGGAGGCCGGATCTTCGGTGCGGTTCACCGCGGTGGCATTCGGTGCGTCAGTCACAGGTGACACGATTTCACTCCTGCTCGGGTCGGGCTAAACCGGGGGACAGTTACCGCCGGGTATTGAGGTGATACATGATTCGGACCGCTCATCGAGTGCTCCGGCCGATCCGTTTCGCCTTCCGATCGGATGCGGAGAACCCGAGGGAGGACATCGAAAACGAGACGCGGCGCTGATCCGCGGAGCGGGAGCCGGAGGGTGTTCCGGACGGATATGCGGTGCGATCCTCGGGGTGCGACGGTGCGTCGCGCGGAGAAGACCGTCATGGTTCCCTGACCCGGCGGTGGCGAAGGCGGGAATCCGCAACATTCTGCCAGCATCGATGACGACTTGCCAAACCGGTGTGCGTCATACCGGTCGCGCGTCATATTCCGAGGGTAAGGCCAAGGAATTACCCCGAGGTAAGGGGAAACTCGCACCTCCGCGACGGGCCGTTGTGAGAAACCGCAGCGCACGCGGGCCGGTACGGTGAGTTCGGCGGAACGCGCGGACAACGGTGGAGCCGACAGTCCCGTCACAGCGGCAGCGGATCAGCCGCTCCTCGGTGGCGTCCACCAGCGGATTCGTCGGTCGAAACGGGTAGAGGACGCGACGTCGGCGCACGCGCGGCCAGCACGGACTCCTGTCCGGCCTGGGTCCGGCCCTGCGGTTCGGGAGCCGGGGCATCCGGATCGGGGGGGCGCGGCGAGACGGCGAGTATCGATTCCTGGCTCGCGATCGCGCGCGCGACGGGAACCGACTCGTGACCGGCGTCGTCGCGCGGGTCGAGGCACGGTCGCGTCTCGGCGCGCACCCAGACCTCATCGAGTCCGCCGGAGGTCAAACGCACCCGCCAATCGGCGGCCACACCGGGATGGTCGGTGCGACGGTGCATACCCCTGGTCTCGGGGCGGGCCAGCGCGCTGTACTTGGTCCAGCGCGCTACCGCGAGCAGTGCCGCGGCCTGTCTGGCGCGCAACCGATCCGCACCGTGGCCGCCCAGTTCGAATTCGGCGGCGGGCCATATCGCGTCCAGTTCGGAGATGCTGTCGCGCAGGCTGCCCGCGCTGCGCCAGTAGCTGCGGCGCAACGGCAGCGTGTGCTCCTGCACCAGCCCGACCACCGCGCGCGGATCGATGCGGGCCCGATCGTGCAGTCCCGCGCCCCGCACCGCAGCCGCGGTCCGGGGTATCCCCCTGGTCCGTGCGAATCCGGCCGCGCTCGCGCCCGCCCAGACGCCCGAGGCGATCGCCCACGCGCCGCCCTGTCCGCCGAATCCGCTGACCGCCCCGGTGATCGCTTCCCTCGTGGTGGCGTCACCTGCCGCGTAGAGCCCGGAAACCGTTGTCGCACAGCCTGTTCCGGTGATGCGCAGCCCACCGGTGCCGCGTACGGTGCCTTCGAGCACGGCCCGCAGCGGAATGCGCCGCATGCGGTCGACCACACCCTGGCGCGACAGCCAGATCCCCACGATCTCGGGGAGGTCGTCGAGCGCCGCGTAGACGCGCCTGCCTTCGGCGATCGCGGCGAACGCCGCGGATCGGTGGCCGCCGATCACGGCGCCGGATTCGTCGTACAGCGTGGGGAAGTGCAGGGCGAGGCCGGGCGCGGCACTCGAATGCGTCGCGGTGGACGGCGAAGGCAAGACGGGAGCGAGGCCGTAGGCGCTCGAGAACTCCATCCCGGACAGTTCCGCGCCCGCCTCCGCGGCGAGCAACAGGCCGTCACCGGTGTCGACATCGGTGCCGGCACCGCCGGACAGGAAGGCGCAACCCCCGGTCGCGACGACCACGGCGCCCGCCCGCACGGTCCACGGCAGATAGCGGTCACGCTGCCGCACGCCCGTCGCGCCCGCGACGACGCCGTCGCGGTCGGTGAGCAATTGCAGGGCCGGGTGGTAGTCGAGGACACGCACTCCGGCCTCGCGCAGGCGTCGGCGCATCCGGCGCAGATAGCTCGCGCCGTCGACGCAGATTCTCGAGGAGTCGCGGCGGCCGTTCTGGCCGGCTCCGGGAAATCGGTAGCCCCCATTCGCCAATTCCTCGACGCGGCGATACGTCTCGTCGAGCATCCGGTCGATCCACTCCGGATCACCCAGGTGGCCGCCGTGCGCGTGATCGCGCCGCACGGCCTCGTCACGAGCCGGTCCCGGCGGCATATTCCACAGTGAGGTCAATCCGAATGCGGTGGGCCCGCTTGCGCCGCAACGGCCTTTGTCGACGAGTACCACTCGCGCACCGGAGGCGGCGGCCGAGACAGCGGCCCAGGCGCCGGCGGGACCACCGCCGAGGACCAGAACTTCCGCCTCCAGATCACCCACAAGGAGAAATGTTCGGCCACAATTCACCCGGCCGCAACTATTACACGAAGATCAACCCCACCACTGTGTCCAAAGCAATATTCCCGTGACCACAAAAACAACTACAGACCCGGAAAAAGCGGCGAAACCCCGATGTCTGTCCGAAAAAACTTGGGCGGCAACGGCTGTCATCGACGAGACGAGATGCCACGCGATGGATTCCCCACCCGGACCGGGAAATCCGCGTCGCCCTGCGATGACGGCGGTACCGACCACCACGAGGGCGAGTACGACAGTTCCTGCGGCCACCACGCCGCTGAGCCAGCGGACAACTCTCACCGCGTGACCACCGGAACACCCGTCGCCTTGCCGACGATCTCCTCGAACTGTGCGGGGTCGGTACCGAATTCGCCGAGTCGAATGGTCTTGTTGGCGCCGTGGTAATCCGACGACCCGGTCGTGAGCAGACCGAGTTCGGCGGCCAGCTCGGTCAGCACCGCACGATCGGCGGCCGAATGGTCGGGATGGTCGATCTCCAGGCCACCGAGACCCAGTTCGGCCAGATCGCGAATATCCTCCACGGCCAGCATCCGCCCACGCTTCCTCGCCCTGGTATGGGCCAGCACACTCACCCCGCCCGCGGACGCGATCATCTCCACCGCGTGCCGCAGCGGAGTGTCGGCCTTGTCCACGTAGTACGGGCCGCTCGGCGCGAGCAGCCGGGCGAAGGCCGCGCCCACATTCGGCACGATGCCCGCATCGACCAGCGCCCTGGCCAGGTGCGGACGCCCCGCCGATGCTCCGGCGGAGGCCAGCACCGCGTCCGGATCGATCGGCAGACCGTCCTCGCGCATCCGTTCGGCCATCCCCCGCAACCGCTCGATGCGCTCGGCCCGCAACCGCTCCCGTTCCTCGGCGAAACACCGATCGCCCGGATCGAAGAGATAGGCGAGCAGATGGACCGGAACCGGCCAGCCGTCCTCACCGAGTCCGACACACGACATCTCCATGCCGCGCACCAAGATCAGCCCCTCGGGCAGCGCGTCCACCGCCTCGGCCCAGCCGGAGGTGGTGTCGTGATCGGTGATCGCGACCACGTCCAAACCCGCCGCCGCCGCTTTCCGCACGAGTTCGGCCGGAGCGTCGGTGCCGTCGGACGCGGTCGAATGGGTGTGGAGATCGATGCGCACGCCTTCAGTCATACAGTGCGTGATCTCCGGTGCGCACGCGCAGGCCCTCACACGGTGTCAACCGTTCGCCGATGGCAGGCGCCGGTGGCAGGCGCCGATGGCAACGACTGACGCCGACGTAGCATCGGCAGGTGCCATCCATTCCGCCCATGCCGTCGTTCCGCGCGTCCGGGCGCGCAGCCCGCGCGGCGGCGCGTCACCAGCTAGCGCGTATCCCCGTCCCGACCGCACGCGCCATCGTCGACTGCGGCGTCTACGTCGAGGGGCGCCGGCTGCCGGGGCGCTTCACCCATAAGGACGCGCTGGCGGAGGTGCGCAATCGCGGGGCCGGTTTCGTCTGGGTGGGTCTGCACGATCCCGACGACGGCCAGATGTCCGATATCGCGGAGACGTTCGGATTGCACGCACTCGCCGTCGAGGATGCGGTCAATGCCCGCCAGCGTCCGAAACTGGAACGCTACGACGACACCCTGGTGCTGGTGATGCGCACCGTCGCCTATGTCGAACACGAATTGCACAGTGTCAGCGAGATCGTCGAGACGGGCGAGATCATGGTGTTCGCCGCGCCCGATTTCGTCGTCACCGTCCGGCACGGCGAACATTCGGGACTGGCCTCGGTGCGCAGGCGATTGGAATCCGATCCGGCGATGCTGATGTACGGGACGGGCGCGGTGCTGCACGGTGTCGCCGACTATGTGGTCGACACCTACATCGAGGTCGCGGCCTCGGTCGAACTGGATATCGACGCCATGGAGGAAGAGGTCTTCACTCCGCGCAGCCAGGTCGCCATCGAATCGATCTATCAACTCAAACGCGAAGTGGTCGAGTTGCGCCGCGCGGTGAACCCGCTGGCGATCCCACTGCAATTACTCGGGCACAAAGCGGATCTGCCGCTGCCCAAGGAGATCAGGCGCTATATGCGCGATGTCGCCGACCATCACACCAGCGTGGCCGAGCGCATCACCGATTTCGACAGCTCGCTCAGTGCGCTGATCAGTGCCGCGCTCGCCAAGATCGGCGTGCAGCAGAACACCGATATGCGCAAGATATCGGCCTACGTCGCCATCGCCGCGGTGCCGACGATGATCGCGGGCATCTACGGGATGAACTTCGATCACATGCCGGAACTGCGATGGACATATGGATATCCGCTGGTCTTCGGCATCATCCTCAGCATATGCACGGGGCTGCTCATCATGTTCCGCCGCAACCACTGGCTCTGAGCCACCTCCCGGCGACAGACCGGGGCAGCGGCGCGGCGATCGGGATCCGATTACAGCGAGGCTGCCCCGCGCCCCGGATCGTGCACGTCGATCCCGGCCTCGGCCCAGGCGTCACGCAGTGCCCCCGCGCCCCGCACCCGGACCCACGCCGCCTCGGTCGCCGTCACCGGCGTCACCGTCAGATACCGCACCGGATCGGCGGGTTCGGGCAGCACGACGTCGGGGATATCGCTGCCGCCGAGCAGTACCGCGGTGAAATTCGCGCCCGACCACATCGGCTCACCCAGATCCAGTAGCGCGTCGGCCTGGAGCACGACGCCCTCCACCGCGGGCGTGGCGACGAGGACACCGAGCGCACGCACGAGTCCCGCGGTCGCGCCGATTCCGGAGCGCAGCGTCAGGACCAGTTCCGCACGCGGCCCGCGCACCGGATCCGCCAGCAGATCACCGGGATCGCCCATCGGATGACGGGATCCGCCCAGTGTCACGTAACGCACCAGATCGCCGTCGACGATCCGCAGGATCTCGATGGCCTCCAGTCCGAGGAAGGTCACCGAGGCCGAGTCGACGCCCGCCGCGTCCACGCGGTAATGGTCCAGCACTCCGGCGCGGACCCTGTCCACTACTTCCATCCGTCAGATCGCCAGTCGCGCCAGCATGTCGCGCGCCTGCTCGGCCGATTTCGGATCGCACAGCACGTCGTAGCGCCCCGCGACCAACTGCATCGTCGAGGCGAAATCGCGCTGTCCCTTGGTCGCCGCGTACGGGATCGTGGTGGTGATGACACCGAAGATGATGCCGCCGACCAGTCCGACGAGCAACGGTCCGAAGGCGCCACTGGTGGTGAAAAGGCTCAGCAGCAGACCCAGGAAAAGACCGAGCCACGCGCCGCTCACCACGCCGCCGCCGATGACCTTGCCCCAGGTCAGCCGATACAGCACCCGTTCGACCTGCATCAGGTCGACGCCGACGATCGTCACGTCCTGCACCGGGAACTGGTTGTCGGCCAGATAGTCGACGGCCTTCTGCGCCTCGGCGTAGGTCGGATAGGAGCCGACGGGCCAGCCCGACGGCGGGGTCGGAAGACCCTGCCGCGCACGGCTCGAGCCTCCTAAGGGATTCGTCATATCACCATTCTGCGCTATCACGCCGGGTTTTCCGGGGGTGTGAAACGCGTGGTCCGTCTCATCCCGGCGGCCCTGCCCTTGTCGGCGATCACCTGAGCCATCTTGGCGCTGGCCTCATCGATCATCTCCTCGCCGAGCATCACCGCGCCGCGGGCGCCGCCCGCCGACGAGGTGTGATAGGCGTAGGCGTCCAGAATCTCCTCGGCGCGGTCGTAATCCGCCTGGCGCGGGCTGAAGATCGCGTTCGCGGCATCCACCTGGCTCGGGTGCAGCACCCATTTACCGTCGAAGCCGAGGGCGGCGGTCCGCGCGGCGGCCCGTTCGAATCCGGCGAGGTCGCGGATCTGGAGGTAGGGGCCGTCGATCGCCTGCAGTCCGTGCGCGCGAGCGGTGAGCAGGATGGTCATCAGGATGTGGTGGTAGGCATCGCCGGTGTCATAGCCTTCGGGCTGTTCACCGACGACGAGGGTGCGCATATTGATGCTGGCCATGAAGTCGGCGGGCCCGAAGACCAGCGTCTGGACCCGCGGGCTCGCGGTGGCGATCTCATCGATATTGCGCAGGCCGATGGCGTTTTCGATCTGCGGCTCGATACCGATTCTTCCGACCTCGAGTCCGCAGGTCTTCTCCAACTGGGTGAGCAGCAGATCCAGCGCCCGCACCTGACCGGCGTCGGTGACCTTGGGTAGCAGGATCGCGTCGAGCGCGGCTCCCGCGCCCTCGACCACGGTGATCACGTCCGCGTAGGTCCACGGGGTTGTCCAGTCATTGACCCGCACCACCCGCAGTTGCGTTCCCCACCCCGATTCGTTGAGCGCCGCCACGATATTCGCGCGCGCCTCGATCTTGGCGGCGGGCGCCACCGCGTCCTCCAGATCGAGGAATACCGCGTCGACCGGCAGTCCCTTGGCCTTGGCGATCATTTTCGTGCTGCTGCCGGGGCAGGCGAGAACGGAACGGCGCGGCTTCATCTCACACTCCTGTCGTTCGTGGCGTGGCAGGTGCGCCAACCCTCGAACCTCTAGCCTGGCAGCCATGGCAGCAACCAGGGTTTACGTCGCCAGGCTGGCCGGCTTGGTGGTGCTGGGACCGGATGGCGAGTCTATCGGGCGTATCCGCGATGTCGTCGTGGCCATCAGGTACGACCGCCAGCAACCCCGAGTGCACGGCCTTGTCGTCGAACTGCCGAGCCGCAGGCGAATTTTCGTGCCCATGCTGCGGGTGACCGCGATCGAGCCGGGTATCGTCACCTTGAACACCGGCACCGTGAGTCTGCGCCGCTTCGCCCAACGGCCCGGCGAACTGCTCGCCATCGCGCAGATCGTGGATTCCGCCGTCCGGGTCGACGATCCCGACCTTCCCGACCTGCACGGCGTCGACGTCTTCGTGGTCGATCTCGGAATCGAGCAGACACGTACCAGGGATTGGCGGGTGTCGCGGGTCGCGGTGCGCGGGCATCGGCGGATCGGGCGAAGGCGGACCGTGCACGTGGTCGACTGGTCCCGCGCATCCGGTCTGACCCCGTACGAACTCGGCAGGCCAGGCCAGGATGTGACGACTCTGCTGGCACAGTACGAAAATCTGCGCCCCGCCGACGTCGCACATCGGCTGCGCGAACTGCCGGAGAAACGCCGGATGGAAGTCGCCGAGGCTCTCGATGACGAGCGCCTCGCCGACGTCGTCCAGGAATTGCCCGACGACGACCAGGTCGACCTGCTCGGGCACCTGGAGGTCCGCAGGGCCGCCGACGTGCTGGAGGCGATGGATCCCGACGACGCCGCCGACCTGCTCGGCGAACTCTCCACGGGCGAACGCGAATCGCTGCTCGCCCTGATGGATCCGGAGGAATCCGAGCCGGTGCGCAGGCTGCTCCAGCACTCCCCCGACACCGCGGGCGGCCTGATGACGCCGAAGCCGGTGATCCTGACACCCGCGACAACGGTCGCCGAGGCGCTTGCCCGAGTTCGCAATCCCGACCTGACGCCCGCGCTCGCCTCCATGGTCTTCGTGGTGCGTCCGCCGACCGCGACCCCGACCGGGCGCTATCTGGGCTGCGTCCATCTGCAGCAACTGTTGCGGGAACCACCGGCGCATCTGGTCGGCGGCATACTCGACACCGATCTGTCCCCGCTGCGGGTGGAAGCGGCGCTGTCCGCGGTCACCCGCTATTTCGCCACCTACAACCTGGTCTGCGGCCCCGTGGTCGACACGGAGAACCACCTGCTCGGCGCGGTCACCGTCGATGACGTACTCGATCATCTGCTGCCCGAGGACTGGCGCGAGCAAGAGGAATCACACGAGGGGGTAGTCGGGCATGAGTGAGAAGAGTTCGGCTCGGCAGCGACTGGAGACGCCGCTGCAGACACGCTTCCGTATCTACTGGGATGCCGAGGCGCTGGCCCGCAGTAGTGAGCGGGTGGCCCGATTCCTCGGCACGGGACGGTATCTGGCGATGCAGACGGTGCTGGTCATCGTCTGGATCCTGCTCAATGTCTTCGTGGTGGCGCTGCGGTGGGATCCGTACCCGTTCATCCTGCTGAATCTCGCCTTCTCCACGCAGGCCGCGTATGCCGCGCCGTTGATCCTGCTCGCGCAGAACCGCCAGGACAATCGGGATCGAGTCGCCTTGGAGGAGGACCGATCCCGGGCGACGCAGACCAAGGCCGATACCGAATTCCTCGCCCGCGAACTCGCCGCGCTGCGGATCGCGGTCGGCGAAGTGGCGACACGGGACTATCTGCGCCGTGAACTCGAGGAGATGCGGGAGGTGCTCGACCGAATCGATGCCGCGGCGACACCGGATCGTGTGCTCGATACCGGTCAGACATCAAAGGCGCGTCGCAAGAAAACCTCCGGTCAGAAGCAGACAAGCGACCCGATTTCACCACCAGTAACTGATCATTGACCGGAAATGCTCAACAACCACTTGACCCATGGGTAACCTGGAGAACGTTGTCCCGAGCGGGTCGGATGCGAAATGTCCCGGACAGCCGCTCTCACGACGTCGAGGATTGGTGTGGCCGAATGCGAATATCTACTCCGATAACCGTGTCGGCCCTGGTAGTGGCCGGTCTCGTTGCCACAGGATCGACCACGAACACCACCGATGAGACCAAGGCTCCACAGGCGCCCGAGGCATTGCTCGCGGCATCCAGCACATCGGGCGGCACCAGCAACGCCGCAGACATCACGGATGAAACTCAGCTGTCTCGGACAGTAGGGCTACTACCCGTCACGCCCCAGACGCCCCGCAAACTGACAGCAATGACGCCGCCCTCCGACGGTAACGCCCCCTTCGCCGGAACTGTTCCGCTTCGTGACATCGCCCTGCCCGCCACCGGTGGCGCGCTCGGCATTCCGGAGATCGTGCTGGCCGCCTACCGCAACGCGGAACTGGCGATGGAATCCGCGATGCCGGACTGCGGCGTGTCGTGGAATCTGCTCGCGGGTATCGGGCGTATCGAATCCGGCCACGCGAGCGGCGGACGGACCGACGCCGCGGGCACATCGGTCACCCCCATCTTCGGCCCCGCACTCGACGGCACCCTGCCCGGCAACGAGGTCATCAAAGCCGGCGACGGCGGGTACGTGCGCGCGGTCGGGCCGATGCAGTTCCTGCCGAGTACATGGAGCCGATACGCGGCCGACGGCAACGGTGACGGAATCTCCGATCCGCACAATGTCTTCGACGCCACCCTCGCGGCGGGCAAATACCTGTGCTCGGGCGGGTTGAACCTGCGCGATCCGGCGCAGGAGCTACGCGCGGTGCTGCGCTACAACAACTCGATGTCCTACGCCGCCAACGTGCTGAGCTGGTCGGCGGCCTACCGCACCGGCGGCACCCCGAGCCAGGTCGGCATCTCGCCCGGCCTGATCCCGCCGGGGCGCATGCCCATGCAGGCCAACCCGGAGATGTTGGCGGCCAACACCACGACGCCGAGCCCGACCACCACGGCCGAACTACCGCCGAACGCGCCGACCACGGTCGACCCGACCACCCCCACCCAGGTGATGATCACCATCCCCGGCCTGCCGCCGATCCCCTGCGGCGTCTTCTGTCCTCCGCCCCCGCCGCCCGCGAATTCGTGTGAGATACAGACGGTTCCGGCCCCGATGCCGCGCCCCGGCGAACCGGCGCTGCCACCCGCCGCCGGTCAGACCTTCGGCGCGGGCGAACAGCGGAATCCGGCGCAAGCCGGGCAGCCGTCGCAGGCGTGCATGCCCGCACAGCCGAATATCACGGAGCAGCAGGCGCCCGCGCCGGAACCGACGCAGGAGGCCGGTCCGGCCAGAACTCCCGAACCGGAGCAGCCCGAGGCGCCACAGGAGGTCGCTCCCGCACCGACGGCGCAACCGGGCATCACGTTGCCGTTCAATATCGTTATCCCACTTCCGCCCCAGGGGTGATGACGAAACCTCGCAGCAGGTCACGAAGCAGTAACAAAAAGATCTCGAATGCGGTATCCTGTCCTCAGTTTGGTTCTTGAAACGGAGGAGGGCACCACACCGTGGGGCGTCACCGTAAACCTTCGTCTGTGAACATCGGACGAAGCTCTGTTCTAGCTCTGTCAGGGTTGCTCCCCGCCGGACTCGTCGCCGTCGCAGGCGCCTCCGACTTGGATCCCGCCCTGCAGGCCGATATCCAGCCATCCCCCGAAGAAGGCATCGACGCGCTCGGCGCCAGACTCGCGGCCGCCCTCGACGAGACCGCGGGTCACGCCATGGCCGCACAGCGGTTCGCGGCGCCACCGGTCGTCAAAACCGTTGCGCTACCGGAGAATCGGGTGCGGGCCGATCTGCCCGCCGGGCCGTTGGGCATTCCCGGCGTCGCCGTGGCCGCCTACCAGAACGCCGAGAAGACCCTGCTCGCGGAGAATCCGGAATGCGGAATGTCCTGGTCGACGCTCGCGGGTATCGGCCGGGTGGAATCGACCCACGCCTTCGGCGGCAAAGCCGACGCCGACGGCAATCCGCTCACCCCGGTCTACGGCCCGGTGCTCGACGGCTCGCTCTCGGGCAACAATGTCATCCACGACAGCGATGACGGCGCACTGGACGGACTGAGCGGATACGACCGCGCCATCGGCCCGATGCAGTTCCTTCCCGACACCTGGAAGCGCTACGCGGCCGACGGCAACGGCGACGGCATCGCCGACCCGCAGAATCTCTTCGACGCCGCGCTGACGGCAGGCAAGTACCTCTGCAGCGGCGGTCTGAACATGCGCGACCTGTCTCAGCAGACCCGTGCGATCCTGCGCTACAACAACTCGATGGCCTATGTCGCGAACGTCATGGCATGGGCGAACTCCTACAACAACGGGGTTGCACCCAAGCCCGCGGAACTGCCCAGGATCTGACACGACTAAAATTCCTGGAATGCCAGTGGTAACGGAAGCGGATGTGCGGGGCGCCCTCGCAAAGGTCGACGACCCGGAGATTCGCAAGCCGATCACCGAACTGGGCATGGTGAAGAGCATCGGGATCGGTGCCGACAGCGATGTCCATATCGAGATCTACCTGACGACGGCGGGCTGCCCGCTGCGTACGGAGATCACCCAACGAGTCACCAAGGCCGTGGCCGATGTGGCGGGTGTCGGCGCGGTGACCGTGGAACTCGACGTGATGGACGACGAGCAGCGCACCAACCTGCGCAAGCAGTTGCGCGGCGACTCCGCGGAGCCGGTGATCCCCTTCGCCCAGCCCGGTTCCCTGACCCGCGTGTACGCGGTGGCCTCGGGGAAGGGCGGCGTCGGAAAGTCCAGTGTCACGGTCAATCTCGCCGCCGCGATGGCCGCGCGCGGACTGTCGGTCGGCGTCCTCGACGCCGATATCTACGGCCACTCGGTGCCGCGCATGCTCGGCACCGACCAGCGCCCCACCCAGGTGGAGCGGATGATCATGCCGCCCATCGCGCACGGGGTGAAGGTCATCTCGATCGCGATGTTCACCCAGGGCAACACCCCCGTGGTGTGGCGCGGCCCGATGCTGCACCGGGCGCTGCAACAGTTCCTGGCCGACGTGTTCTGGGGCGACCTCGACGTGCTGTTGCTCGACCTGCCCCCCGGCACCGGTGACGTCGCCATCTCCATCGCCCAGCTGATCCCGAACGCCGAGATCCTGGTCGTCACCACCCCGCAGCTCGCGGCGGCCGAGGTAGCCGAGCGGGCCGGTTCCATCGCCCTGCAAACCCGTCAGCGCATCGCGGGCGTCGTCGAGAACATGTCCTGGCTCGATCTGCCCGACGGTACCCGGATGGATCTGTACGGATCGGGCGGCGGCCAGACCGTCGCGGACAGCCTGAGCCGGGCCGTCGGCGCGAACGTCCCCCTGCTGGGTCAGATCCCGATCGAACAGGCCGTGCGCGAATCGGGCGACGAAGGTACCCCGATCGTGCTGCGCGATCCCGAGAGCGCCGCGGCCAAGGCACTGCTCGAGGTCGCCGACAAGCTGGCCGTACGGCGTCGCGGCCTGGCCGGTATGTCCCTCGGCATCGACACCACGCGCCATCTGTAACAGCCCGGCGGTAACCGCCGCACGAGGACATGCGCCACGTGTCGGCGGGTGCCAATAAGCTCATCGGCATGCTCACGCTGCTTTTCTACGTGCTGATCGTAGGCCTGGTGGCCGCGATGCTCTTCCTGCTCGCGAGTGTGGTGTTCGGCCGGGGGGAGGAATTGGGTCCGCTGCCGGAGGGCACGACGGCGACCGTCCTTCCCGCCGAGGGGATCAGCGGCGCTGATGTGCGCGCGCTGCGTTTCCAGCAGGTGGTGCGCGGATACAAGGCGGGTGAAGTGGACTGGGCGCTGGCGCGACTGGCCGCCCGGATCGAGGAGCTGCAATTGGAATTGGCGCATGCGCGCGGCGGCGAGGGCGAAGTCGCGGCGGGTGCGCAACGGACCGCCGCGACTCCCGTGCCGCCGCGCTTTCCCTGGCCGGTGACGCCCCCGGCGCCGCGCGCTCCGTGGGGCGTCGCGCCCGGACAGCCCGAGCCGAGCCCCGAAGCGTCCTCGCTGCCGCTGGCAGGCCTCACCGGCCCGCAACCGATGGTCACCCCCGCTCCAGACGCCACGTCATCCCCCGGGCCAGGATCGGCCGCGCCGTGGCCGAAGCCGCCGACGACACCGGCGGTCGGAACCGAACCGACGCGCCCCGCCGCACCACCGCGGACGAGTCAGGAGAACCACGGCGGCGAGCGGGCCGACCCCACCGCGCCGGGATCCGCCCCGTCGACCCCCGACGCGCCGTGACGACGCCACCGCTGAGCGGAGACGGCCGATTCCGCTGCCCGTGGTCGGAGGCGTCCCAGTTGTATCGCGATTACCACGATCAGGAGTGGGGACGTCCACTGCACGGCGATGACGCCATGTTCGAGAGAATGTGCCTCGAGGCATTCCAGTCGGGGCTGGCGTGGATCACCATCCTGCGCAAGCGACCCGCCTTCCGGACAGCATTTTCCGGATTCTCCATCGAACGGGTGGCCGCCTTCGGCGACGATGATGTGGCGCGCTTGCTGACCGATACCGGCATCGTGCGCAACCGGGCGAAAATCGAGGCGGCCATCGCCAATGCCCGGGTTGCCGGCGATCTCGGCACCGGCCTGGACGAGCTGATCTGGTCCTTCGCGCCGCCACCGCGTCCACGACCGCGCGAACTCGCCGACGTACCCGCGACAAGTCCCGAATCCATCGCTCTTGCAAAAGAATTGAAGAAGCGCGGATTCCGTTTCATCGGACCGACGACAGCGTACGCGTTGATGCAGGCCACCGGAATGGTCGACGACCATCTGAGCGATTGCTGGGTCTAGTTCGACCCGCCGAGCACCGACCTCACGGTCACATTTCGAACTCAGGTATCCGTCCACATCGGCAATAGGGAAGAATGGGACCGGTGTAGCTCGCCAAATGCCGGCGAGCTCGCTGGTTGGTGACAACTGGAGTTCCAAGAAAGTGCGCAGAAAACCGCGCAGATCTGGAGGGAGCAGAGGATGGCGGCCATGAAGCCCCGCACCGGGGACGGTCCCCTCGAGGCAACCAAAGAAGGGCGTGGAATCGTTATGCGGGTTCCACTCGAGGGTGGCGGGCGTCTGGTCGTCGAACTCACGCCGGATGAGGCAGCGGCGCTCGGCGACGAATTGAAGAGTGTCACGAGCTAGCGGGCCGCAGCGACGCGAGTGCCGGGCCGAGGGCGGCCCGACCGATCATCCCCACGAAACGGGGTCGGAAAACGCCGCCCATGCACCCGGCACTCGCTGAGGTGGCCGCGCTGCTGGCGTGCCCGGAATGCGGCCTCGGACTCGAAGCCGCGGACCGGGCGCTGCTTTGCGAGCGCGGGCACAGTTTCGACCTCGCCAAACAGGGCTACGTCAGCCTGTTGACCGGCGCGTCGACCAAGATGACCGGTGACACCCCGGCCATGCTCGACGCCCGTGCCGCGTTCCAGAGTGCCCGGCATTTCGCGCCGATCGCGCGGGCGGTGATCACCGCTGTCGCCGCCGCGGACGAGCCGGCGGCGACAGTACTCGAGGTCGGCGCGGGAACCGGCTACTACCTGTCCGAGGTGCTGGACGCGGCGCCATCGGCCCGGGGTATCGCACTCGACGTGGCCAAACCGGCGGCCCGCCGCTGCGCCCGCGCACACCCTCGCGCGGCCTCGATTCTGGCGGATGCCTGGCGAGGTCTGCCGATTCGCGACAACGGCGTGTCCCGGGTGCTCGCCGTCTTCGCCCCGCGCAATCCGGCCGAGGTCGCCCGGGTGCTCGACACCGACGGCCGGTTCGTCGTCGTCACACCCACCCCCCGTCATCTGGCCGAACTCGTCGGTCCGCTGGATATGGTGACGGTGGATCCGGACAAGGAGCGCCGCCTCGCCGAATCCCTCGGGGGGTTTTTCTCCGCTATCGACCGGGTGGTCGTGGAGTATCCGATGACACTGTCGCGCACCGATATCGCGCATGTCGTCGGTATGGGACCATCGGCCTTCCACACCGACGCGACCGGACACGAGAGGATCGCCGCGTTCGACGACGAGACCGAGGTCACCGCCTCGGTCGTGGTCTGCGCCTACCGGCCCGCGTGAGGGCGGATCAGAACTTGCCCACTTCGTCGTACACCTCGACCGTGCGCGCCGCGATGGCGGCCCAGTCGAATTCCGCGATGGCCCTGGCCCGTCCGGCCGCGCCGAGGTCGGCGGCCAGACGCGGATCTCCCGCGACGTCGTTGACCGCCTCCGCCAGGGCATGCTCGTAGTCGGCCGAGGCGAACGGGTCGTAGTGGACCAGCCGCCCGGTCACCCCGTCGGCGACCACCTCGGGAATCCCGCCGACATCGGAGGCGACCACCGCGGTGGCACAGGCCATGGCCTCCAGGTTGACGATGCCGAGCGGCTCGTAGACCGAGGGACAGACGAAAACGGTGGCAGCGGCGAGGATCTGCCGGATCTGCTCGGTCGGCAGCATTTCGCGCACCCAGAAGACACCGCCGCGACGCTGCCGCAATTCATCGACCGCCGCGGCCGTCTCGACCTCGAGTTCCTTCGTGTCCGGCGCTCCCGCGCAGAGTACGAGCTGGATATCCGGATCGAAATCGCGGGCGGCGGCGAGCAGATGCCCGACCCCCTTCTGCCGGGTGATCCGTCCGACGAAGGCCGCGATGGGCAGGTCGGTGCGCACCCCCAATTCCGCCAGGACGGGCCTCGCGCCCGCGTCGGCGGGCCCCGGATGCCACAGCGTCGCGTCGATCCCGTTGTGCACCACGTGGACCCGCCCCGGGTCGAGCGCCGGATACGCGTCGAGTACGTCGTGGCGCATGCCCTCGCTCACCGCGATGACCGCGTCGGCGTGTTCGACCGCGTTACGTTCCGACCACGACGACAGCCGATAGCCGCCGCCGAGCTGCTCGGCCTTCCACGGCCGCCGCGGTTCGAGCGAATGCGCGGTGAGCACATGGGGGATTCCGTACAGCGTGGCCGCGAGGTGGCCGGCCAGCCCGGTGTACCAGGTATGTGAATGCACCACGTCCACATGTCCGGCGGCATCGGCCATACGCAATTGCGCCGACATCATCTGCAGCGCGGGGTTGGCCGCGTACAGCATCGGATCGGGTTGGTGTACCACGGCATCGGTACGGGGCACGCCCATACAGTGCACCGTGACGTCGCATAATCGACCGAGCCGGTCGACCAGTTGGGTCACGTGCACCCCGGCCCCGCCGTAGATCTCCGGCGGGTACTCCCGGGTCAGCATCGCGACCTGTAATCGGTCGCTCACCGGGGCGGCGTCGCCGTCCCGCGGTGCGTCACCGGTCGCCGCCGCGTCCTCGCACCCCTGCTCGGTCTCACCGGATCCCGCCGCCGAGCGTCCGCCGTCCGTGCCGAATCTCACGGCTTCAAAGTAGACGCTCGGGTCTGCGGGGGCCACTCACACCCGCACTTCACGGTAGTTTGGCAGTTGTGAGGAGCCAGCCGCACGTACTCGGGATCGTGCTCGCCGGTGGCGAGGGCAAGCGCCTGTTTCCACTCACGGCGGATCGTGCCAAGCCTGCGGTCCCCTTCGGGGGTGCGTATCGCCTGATCGACTTCGTCTTGAGCAACTTGGTGAACGCAGGCTTTCTACGGCTGTGTGTCCTGACCCAGTACAAATCGCATTCATTGGACCGACATATCTCTCAGACATGGCGACTGTCCGGTTTCGCGGGTGAGTACATCACCCCGGTTCCGGCCCAGCAGCGCCTCGGCCCGCGGTGGTACACCGGAAGCGCCGACGCGATCATGCAGTCGCTGAACCTGATCTACGACGAGGATCCGGCCTATATCGTCGTCTTCGGCGCCGATCACGTGTACCGGATGGATCCGGAGCAGATGCTCTCGCACCACATCGAAACCGGTGCGGGGGTGACGGTGGCCGGTATCCGGGTGCCGCGCAGCGAGGCCAGCGCCTTCGGCTGCATCGATTCCGACGAGTCGGGGCGGATCACCCAGTTCCTGGAGAAACCCGCCCATCCGCCGGGCACCCCGGACGACCCGAATATGACCTTCGCCTCCATGGGCAACTACGTCTTCACCACCAAGGTGCTCGTGGATTCCATTCGCGCCGACGCCGAGAACTCCGATTCCGACCACGACATGGGCGGCGACATCATTCCGTCACTGGTGGCCTCGGGCCAGGCGGGGGTCTACGACTTCGCCGACAACGAGGTCCCCGGCGCCACCGATCGCGATCGCGGGTACTGGCGCGATGTGGGAACCATCGACGCGTTCTACGACGCCCATATGGATCTGGTGTCGGTGCACCCGGTTTTCAACCTGTACAACCGGCACTGGCCGATTCGTGGCGCCGCCGAGAATCTGCCACCGGCCAAATTCGCCCAGGGCGGGCTCGCCCAGGAATCCATCATCGGCGCGGGCAGCATTCTCTCGGCGGCGACCGTACGCAATTCGGTGCTCAGTTCCAATGTGGTGATCGACGAGGGCGCCACCGTCGAGGGCAGCGTGTTGATGCCCGGCGTTCGCATCGGACGCGGTGCGGTGGTCCGGCGCGCGATTCTCGACAAGAACGTGGTGGTCTCCGAAGGCGAGATCATCGGCGTCGATATCGAACGGGATCGGGAACGGTTCGCGATCAGCAACGGCGGCATCGTCACCGTCGGCAAGGGCATCTGGGTCTGACGCGCACACGTCCGGGTCAGGGCGCGGGCGGAGCCGGACAGAACGGCTCGCAGGGACCGGGTGTGCGCGGAGCCGTCGGCCGGTCGCGATCCCCGAAGTCCGCGGTGCTCACCAGGATCAGTACGAATACCGCCGCCACCAGGAGCAGGGCCAGCACCACGGCGGTGCCGCCCCAATCCACCCCGCGGTCGTCGTTGTTCTGGAACATCACGTCCCTTTCGGAACTGTCCTGGCCGTGACGTCCGGAATCGTCGCGGCGGGTTACCTCGGGGCGGGCGGCGGGACGGTACAGAACGGCTCACACGTCCCGGATGCGGGCGGGGCCTTCGGCGGCCCGGTGTCGAAGTCGGCGTTGCTGACCAAGACAAGCACAATCACCGCCGCCGCGACTACCAAACCGAATACGCCGAGAATCAACATCAACCAACTCGGAGCCGATCGCTCGGTGACCACATGGCCGACGTGGGCTGTTTCGATGACTTCTGAACTACGGTGCCAAATCATGGGATACCTCTAACTACGGTTGAATCTCGCATACCCGCCGCTATCGGATTCACGCGCCCTCTCGGCAATTCCACCCGCGCGCCGCCATTTTCGCGGCGCGCGGGGCAGTCATCGATTTCCGAAGCCATGTCGGAAGCCATGTCCGAAGCCACGCCTGCCACCGGTCGTGCCTTGCCCGCAGCGGTGACGACCGTCGCACCCGAGACGCGCTCGCAGTGCCGGCACCGATCCGACCGCAGCCTCGGGCGTCTCCCGCTCGCGCGCGGACATGCCAAGTGCCGCAATGGATTCGCGCGCCGTCGAATTCCCTACATCAACCGCGCGACGCGCAGAGCAACCCGTCGCCGACGGGAATGAGGACACTGGTGAGTTCGGGATCTTCGGCGATCGCGCGGGTGGCGGCACGCACGGCGACGGTGGCGGGATCGCGCTGGGACGAATCGGGAACGCGACCACCGAGTAGTGCGTTGTGCAGGACGATCGCGCCGCCCGCGCGGAGTAATCGCACGGCTTGGCCGACGTACTGGGGATGTTCCAACGGCGCGGCATCGATGAAGACCAGGTCGTAGGCCCCGTCGGCGAGCCGCGGCAGGACATCGAGCGCACGGCCGTTGATCAGCCTGGTGCGCGCGGGCGGGATGTCGGCGGCGCGGAAGGCTTCCTTGGCCGCACGCTGGTGTTCCGGCTCGGAATCGATGGTGGTGAGGGTGCCGTCCTCGCGCATGCCGTCGAGCAGCCACAGCCCGCTGATCCCCGCGCCGGTGCCGACCTCGACGACCGCGCGTGCGCCGAGCAACTGCGCGTACATACTGAGCAGCGCCCCGACCGATGGCGGCACCGGCGCGGCGCCGAGCTCGGTGGCCCGTTCGCGCGCGCTCACCAGGATGTCGTCCTCCACGACGGATTCTTCCACGTAGGAGAGATTTCGCTCCAAGTTCGATGCCACCGTATGAGGCTAGCTCGCCCGCCTCCCCGCGTCCTTGCGCCGCTCGTGAGTGCGTGGACCGAAGTTGCCACTTCTTCCGAAAAGACAAATTTCTCAGGTGTCCCTCAGGATCTCCATATCCGGGGCATATCGGGACACGAAAGAGTGGGAACACGCAAGACCATCCGACCGTTTACACGGGACCAGGGAACAACGATATACGGCAAGTCGGTTGTATCCCCTAGGTGGAGGTCCGGGATTCCGGATCATCACGACCGTCGCGAACGTTTACGGTCCCGAGTAGGAGGTAGCCCCATCCACATGGTCAAAGGTTCCTTTGCGACATTGCCGGGGCACTCTGGGGACTACTCGGATACTCGAGCAGCCACCTCGACACCCGATTCTCGCCCCGCGGCGGCGAGCGAATACGCCACCCTGCCCGAGCACTTGCCGCCGTTGGACAATGAGCGGACGGACGAGACGGTCGAGATCGCCCTGCCCGAACCCGGTGAGTTGACCGGAACCGCGGCCTTCGACGCCACCGGCGACCGGACCGTCATGCCATCCTGGGACGAACTGGTCCGCGAACACGCCGACCGGGTGTATCGGCTGGCCTATCGCCTGTCCGGCGACGCGCAGGACGCCGAGGATCTCACCCAGGAAACCTTCATCAGGGTTTTCCGCTCCCTGTCGAACTATCAGCCGGGCACCTTCGAGGGCTGGCTGCACCGCATCACCACCAACCTCTTCCTCGACATGGTGCGCAGGCGCAACCGGATCAGGATGGAGGCGCTACCGGAGGACTACGAGCGGGTGCCCGCCGAGGGGCCGACCCCCGAGGACGCGTATCACGACGCCAGGCTCGATCCCGATCTGCAGTCCGCGCTGGACTCGCTCGCACCGGAATTCCGCGCCGCGGTCGTGCTCTGCGATATCGAGGGTCTGTCCTACGAGGAGATCGGCGCGACGCTCGGGGTGAAACTCGGCACCGTGCGCAGCCGCATCCACCGAGGGCGTCAGGCAATACGCGACTACCTTGCGCATAATGGATCTCAGCAGCGGTTCGCCGCTGACGCGAATCTCGGGTGATCGGTCACGAGTCGATATCATCCGCGCAGGTGGTCGATATCGGTTGGAAGGGTGAGCACCGAATGAGTGGCGAGTTCAGCACGTCCGATCCTTCGCCGCGTTTCCGTCCCACCGAACATCTGGCCAGCGAGGCGATCGCGGCCTATGTGGACGGCGAACTGCGGATGAACGCATACCTACGCGCCGCCCAGCATCTTTCCGTCTGTCCGGAATGCGCGGCCGAGGTGGACGCGCAGCAGCAGGCGCGAATCGCGCTGCGCCAGTCCGGTCAGGTGTCGATTCCCACCGGGCTGCACGACAGCCTGACGCGCATTCCTCTCGCCGAACTGCCCAGCGCGAACGGCACGGCCCGCCCGCCCGCCGGGAACGCCCGCAACGAGGCGGTTTTCGGTTTCCTGGCCGATTCGTTCACCGCGACCCGGTGGACTACCTGGTGGCGCAAGTAGAGTTTGGCGCGTGACCACCGAATCACCGAACACCGGACCTGTGTCTGACGCGCCCACGGCGGGCGACACCCCTGATTCGGCGGCCAGCAGGGGGAACCTGAGGCCGTCGGACGCACCCGTGCTCGGTCCGCGGCCGGTCTATCGGCCGCACGTCGACTCGCACACCGCCCACGCTTTCCGCCGCCCGAGCGGACAGGTCGGTTCCTTCTCCGAACATCGTCCGGCCGCCGCCGAATCCGGCACGCCGCCGCACGGTCCCGAATTGCTGAATCGCCCGCCCGACGCGGTGCTCAGCGAGGCGTTCGGCCGCCCCGAGGGTTCCACCGAACTGTTGCAGCGCGATCCCGATGCCGACGACGACGCCGCCGCGGTCGCGGGCCCGGCCGATCCGTGGCGCGACCCGGCGGCCTCGGCCAGGCTCGGCGCGCCCGCGGTCCCGACCCCGCGGTCCCAGCCGCTGCCGCCCTCGCGCAAACTCACCGCCCGCGACGTGCTGTTCGGTTCCCGGGTGGCGCCCAAGGCGCTGGCCCTGCTCGCCGTCGTCGCGCTCGCCATCGGACTGATCGGCGGTCTGGTCGGCAGGCTCACCGCCGAAGCGACGACCACCCTCACCTCCCGCAAGGTGACCCTGGAGCAGAGCAGCGACACCGACCGCCCGCACGGCCTGATCTCCCAGGTGGCCAATGCCGTTCTGCCATCGGTCGTCTCGATTCGCGTGACGGTCGGCGAGAGCGGCGCGACCGGCTCCGGCGTCGTGATCGACGGCGCGGGGTACGTGGTCACCAACAATCACGTGATCTCGATGGCCGCCCAGGACAAAAGCAACAAGGCCGCGATCCAGGTGACCTTCTCCGACGGTTCCCGAGTGCCCGCGAATATCGTCGGACGTGATCCGAAGACCGACCTGGCCGTACTCAAGGTCGATGTGAAGAACCTCACGGTGGCCGAACTGGGCAAATCCACCGACGTGCAGGTCGGTGACGACGTGCTCGCCATCGGTTCGCCGCTCGGACTGAGCAAAACCGTCACCTCCGGCATCGTCAGCGCGCTGCACCGCCCGGTGAAATTGCAGGGCGAGGGCAGCGATACCAACGCGGTGATCGACGCGGTGCAGACCGACGCCTCGATCAACCCGGGTAACTCCGGTGGCGCGCTGGTGGACATGGAGGGCCGGGTCATCGGCATCAATTCCGCGATCCGCAGTGAGACGGGCGGTTCGGTGGGCCTCGGCTTCGCCATTCCGGTGGATGTGATGACCGATGTCGCGCAGACCCTGATCCGCGACGGCCAGATGCACCACCCCGTCATCGGTGTCAGCGCCCGCACCAAAACCGTCGCCAACGATGTCATGAGCGGCGCGGCGGTCGCCGACGTGTCGCCGAACGGCCCCGCGGCCAAGGCCGGAATCGTCGAGGGCGACGTGATCGTCAAGGTCGGCGATCGCGAGGTGACCGGGCCGGAGGAATTGACCGTCGCGGTGCAGGCCCGCAAGATCGGTGAGAAGGTGAACGTGCAGTTGATCCGAGATGGCAGGCAGGTCGACGTGCCGGTCACGCTGGAATCCGACTGATATGCGACGACGGCCACCCAGGTAGCCTGGATTCGTGTTCAGCAACATCGGCTGGAGCGAGATGCTCATCTTGCTCGTCGCGGCCCTAGTGATCCTCGGCCCGGAGCGACTGCCCGGCGCGGTTCGCTGGACCACGCGCAGCCTGCGCCAGGTGCGCGACTACGCGAGTGGAGCGACCGCGCAGCTGAAGCAGGAACTCGGTCCCGAATTCGACGAACTGCGCAAACCACTGGCCGATCTGAACGAGTTGCGCGGGATGACCCCGCGCGCGGTGGTGACCAAACATTTGCTGAACGGCGATGATTCGGTCTTCCGCGAACTCGACAAGGCGGTGCCGCGCAAGGAGGATCTGTTCGGCGCGGCGAGCGGCATGCCGGATCATCCGATGCCGAAGCTCGACAAGCCGTTGGCGCGCAACGAGCGTCCGCCGATCGACGACGATGCCACCTGACCTGTAGAAACGGGTCCGACAGGCGAAACAGACTGGGCTGTCGTAAAGTTCATCGAGTCAAGCGGTCTAGACACATGAGAGTGTTCACCTGTCTAGACTTCGCACATGTCGGCCGATGACGTGGCGCGTGTCTTTGCGATCGAGGACAAGGTCGAGAGACTGAAAGCGGCCACCGACGGGGTGGCGGCGGCGCAGCAGACCATCAATGAACTAACGCGGATCCGCAGGGCGGTCATCCGTGAACTACATGCCGAGGGCTGGACCTTCGCCAGAATCGGTGCGGCGGCGGGACTTTCCCGCGCGCGCATCCATCAGGTGAGCACCCAGGGCCCGGCCCCCGAGGGATTGTTCTTCGGGCACGGCGCGCTCACCGTACTCGTCCCCGAGATCCGTTCGGGTCGGGTGCTCGGCGCGCCCGACCCCAACGCGGGCACCCGGCTGGCGGAACTACTCCGCGAACTCGGATTCACCGCGACGGTCGAAACCTTCCTACCCGGACGCCCGATCGACCTGAATCGGGACGGACTCATCGCCATCGGCGGACCGGAACTGTCGCCGAGCCTGCGCCAACTCATCGCCGCCGACCCCCGGCTGCGCCGCGCCGTGACCAGGGCGGGCGACGCGCGACGCGGTATCGAGGACAGGGCCGCGCGTCGCGTGTACCGGCCGGGCGGCCCGGAGCCGCACGATATCGCCTATCTGGCCCGGCTGCCCCGGCCCGACGGTCGCGGCACCTGCCTGCTCATCGACGGGCTGCATCCGCCCGGTTCCCTCGGCGCGATCCGCCTGCTCGCCACGCGCCTGGCCACATTGCACGAACGTGCGGCCAACAATCTGTTCTCGGTCCTCATCGCGGTCCGCTACGACCGCTCGACCGGCGAGCCGGTCGAGGCCGATCTGCTCACGCCGGTCTACCGCCACGAATCCCCCGATTCGAGATCGCCGGTCAACCGCGCACGTCGCTGAATCCGCCACGCCCGCCCGTGCCGACGCGGGTCCGTCGCGCCGAATCCCGCCGTGCCGCAACGCCACAACTCTCCCGCGCCTCGGCTGCGGGAGAATAGCCATCCCCCGCGATTCATCGCCTACCAGAAGCGCTCGCCCACCCAATTCGCGCCATGTGGCACAGCTCACCCGACCCTCGCGGGCCCCAGCACGCCATCTACGTATAGATTGCTGGTAAATAACCGCTATGTAAGCGGGTGCACGTTCCGTGGGTTCGACGTCCGAAACCGAGCCGAGCCGGGTCGTATGACAGGCGATTCGAACGACACTGGCGGGCGCCCACCACGGGAGGCAGTTGTGAACCTCGTCGTCGTCATCGGTGTGGTCCTCGTCGTCGCGGGCATGCTCGGCATCCTCGCCGTCGTACTACGCGGATCGGTTTCCACGCGCGACCACCTGACGGTGGCCGAAATTCAAGCCAGACTCGCCGGGGAGCGCCCCCTCGCCGCCGACGACCCCCGCCGGACCGTATCGGTGGTCGTCCGGCGACACGCGGACTCGTGATTCGTCCCGACGTGCGCACCTGACCGCACGCTCCCCCGCGACGCACGGATTCCCGCACGCCTGACAACGCTTCGGTGGCTACGCTCGGAAGTATCGGCGAGCGTCGAATCCGGGGCGACGCCGAGGAGAGGACCGGGACCGTGCGCACCATACTCGAGCAGCTCATCGATCTGGTCCCCGCAGGACCGGTCGCGTTGGCGCGGGTCATCGATACGACCGGAGCGGGCCCACGGCAGCCGGGGGCCGCGATGATCGTGACCGAATCCGGCGCGGTGGTCGGCTCCCTGTCGGGCGGCTGCGTCGAGGCGGCGGTACTCGATTCGGCGCGCACGGTACTGGCGAGCGGGCATGCCGCGTCGGACCGTTTCGGATACGCCGCCTCCGATGGCATCGAGATCGGCCTGACCTGCGGCGGCGAATTGGAGATCTTCGTCGAGCTGGTTGATGCCACCCGACTGCCCGCGCTGACCGAATTACGCCGAGCGCTCGCGGCGGGCGAGCCTGCCGCACTCGCCACCACACTCGAGGCCAGCACCGCATGGAAGGTGTTGCGCCCCGGCGATTGCGAGCCGTGGCGCGGCGTCGATCGCGATGCCCGCGCGTTGCTCGCCGCCGGACGCAGCGGAATCGTCGGTCCGGAGGAACGCGGTACCGAATCCTCCACCCGCCCGCGGACTTTCGTCCAGGTCTTCGCCACCGCACCGCGGATGATTCTGGCGGGCGCGAACGATTTCGTCCGTGCGCTCAGCCGCACCGGCCGCCAACTCGGCTACCGGGTCACCGTGGTCGACGCCCGCGAGACCTTCGCGACCCCGGACCGCTTTCCCGCCGCGCACGAGGTGGTCGTCGCGTGGCCGCATCGCTACCTGGATTCCGAATACGGCGCGGGCCGCCTCGACCATCGCACGGTGGTCTGCGTACTGACCCACGACGCCAAATTCGACGTGCCGTTGCTCGCGCTCGCGCTCGGCATCGAAGATCTGGCCTTCGTCGGCGCTCTCGGTTCCCGCCGCACCCACGCCGAACGCCTCGAGCGGTTGCGCGCGGCCGGTGTCACAGAGGCCGGGCTGGACCGCCTCCGCAGCCCGCTCGGCCTCGATCTCAACGCCCACACCCCCGACGAGACCGCGATTTCCATCGCCGCGCACATTCTCGCCGTGCGCGGTGGCGCATCCGCCCTTCCGCTCGATCGGCTCGACGGGCCGATCCATCGCTGAGCGGCGGGTCCGCGTTCCGATGGCCGTACCGAACGCGACCGCAATACCTGTCGGTACAGTCGTTGGCATGTTCAGCTCCACCGCCTTGCCGTCACCGACTCTGTGCGGCAAGGCAGTGGCGACGGATCGGGCTCTGGTCATGGCGATCGTCAACCGGACTCCCGATTCGTTCTATGACAAGGGCGCCACCTTCGGCGATTCCGCCGCCATGGACGCGGTCGCGCGCGCGGTGGACGAGGGCGCGGATGTGGTCGACATCGGCGGGGTGAAAGCCGGTCCGGGCAACCTGGTCGACGCGGTCGAGGAAACCCGCCGGGTGGTGCCCTTCGTGGCCGCCATCCGGGGAAAATATCCCGAACTCCTGATCAGTGTCGACACCTGGCGCGCCGAGGTGGCGCTGGCGTCGGTGGAGGCGGGCGCCGATCTCATCAACGACACCTGGGCGGGCGCCGATCCCGATCTGGTCGGTGTCGCGGCGGAGCGCGGCGTCGGCATCGTATGCAGTCACACCGGAGGGGCGGTGCCGCGAACGAGGCCGCACCGGGTCCGCTACACCGATGTGGTGGCGGAAGTGACCGACACCGTGGTGCGGGCCGCGCAGAACGCGCTCGCGGCGGGGGTGCGCGCGGACTCGATCGTGATCGATCCGACCCATGATTTCGGCAAGAACACCTATCACGGGCTCGCACTGTTGCGAGAAGTCGACGTTCTTGTAAAAACCGGATGGCCAGTCTTGATGGCACTGAGTAACAAGGATTTCATCGGGGAGACTTTAGGTGTCGATCTATCCGAACGGTTGGAGGGCACATTGGCGGCAACGGCATGGTCTGCTGCGGCCGGCGCCCGAATCTTCCGTGTTCACGAAGTCGCCGCGACCCGGCGGGTGGTGGACATGATCGCCGCGATCCAGGGCATCCGGCCCCCCGCACGAACCCTGCGAGGTCTGGTATGAAATTCCAACACCGCGAGCCCGCCTGGGCGACGACGAATACCTTCGACAACCCCGAGTGGCCCGTCGACGAACTCGTCGAGGCCAAGAACGGGCGCACCGTCTCGGTGGTGCTGCCCGCGCTGAACGAGGAGCGGACCGTCGCCGACGTGGTCGCCAGTATCCGTCCGCTGCTCGGCACCCTCGTCGACGAACTGGTCGTCCTCGACTCCGGCTCCACCGACGCGACCGCCGAACGAGCGGAGGCCGCCGGCGCGGAGGTCATCAGCCGCGAGCAGGCGGTTCCCGAACTCGATCCGGTACCGGGCAAAGGCGAGGTGCTGTGGCGCTCGCTGGCCGTGACCACCGGTGATCTGATCGCCTTCATCGACTCCGATCTCATCGACCCGGATCCGGCCTTCGTGCCGAAATTGCTCGGCCCACTGCTGACGGTCCAGGACATGCACCTGGTCAAGGCCTACTACCGTCGTCCGTTGCGCCAGGGCGGCTCGGTCGACGCGCACGGCGGCGGTCGCGTCACCGAACTCGTGGCACGTCCGCTGCTCGCGGCGCTGCGCCCGGAACTCTCCCAGGTGCTGCAACCGCTCGGCGGCGAATACGCGGGCAGCAGGGAACTGCTGACCTCGGTCCCCTTCGCACCCGGATACGGCGTGGAGATCGGGCTGCTCCTCGATACCTACGATCGGCTCGGTCTCGATGCCATCGGTCAGGTCAATCTGGGCGTGCGAACGCACAGGAATCGACCGCTGGCCGATCTCGGCGTGATGAGCCGCCAGATCCTCGGCACCGTCCTCAGGCGCAGCGGGGTGCACGACTCCGGGGCGGCCCTCACCCAGTTCCCACTGATCGGTGACGAATTCACCGCGCACCACACCGAGGTGTCGCTGGCCGACCGGCCGCCGATGAACACCCTGCGCCCCTCGCGCGTCGCCGCCTGAACCCGTCGGTGGCCCGCACCCGGCACCGCGATGTCGGCGCCCCCGAGGTGACCTCAGCGCGGGGCGCTCATCCCTTGGGCGCGCGCCCCGCGGCCACGTCGGCGGCATAGTCGTCGTAGGCGGGCACATATCCCTCGGCGCGGCCCGCGAGCACGTACAGCGCGCTATCGCCATCCGGGGCATATCCCCGCTTGCGCAATTCGACCTTGCGGCTCTTGAAGGTCGAGGTCTGCTCCAGTTCGGCGACCACGCGGACGAACAGCGGGACGGCATAGACCGGCAGCCGTTCGTAGGCCGACTCCGCCAGCGCCCTGCCGTCGAATTCCGCACCGGGACGCAGGGTCACCGCGGCCATACCCGCTTTACCGTCGGTCCCGGGAATGTCGACGCCGAACACCACGGCCTGCTCGATCGTGTCGGTCTCGTTCAACGCACCCTCCACCTGGGTGGTGGCGACGTTCTCGCCCTTCCAGCGGAAGGTGTCGCCGAGCCGGTCGACGAAGGCGATATGCCACCAGCCCTGGTCACGGACCAGATCGCCGGTGTCGAACCAGGCGTCGCCGTCGGCGAAGCCGTCGCGCACGAGTTTGGATTCGGAGGCGGCGGCGTCGGTGTACCCGTCGAAGGGCTGCCTGCCCGTCACCTTGGCGAGCAACAGTCCGACGTTGCCGGAGCGGACGCGCCGCAGTCTCCCGTCGGGACCGCGCGCGGCCTTCCCGGTTTCGTCGTCGTACTCGACGATCGCGTACGGCAGCGGTCCGAACCCCGCCGTGCGATCGATGCCGAACGCGTTGACGAAGGCGACCGGCGCCTCGCTCGCGCCGTAGAACTCGACCACCCGGCCGATGCCGAAGCGGGTGGTGAATTCGTCCCAGAGTTCGGGGCGAAGTCCGTTGCCGACGGCCAAACGCACCCGATGCCGCCGATCATCGGGCTTGGGCGGTTGATTGAGCAGGTACCGGCACAGTTCGCCGATGTAGATGAACGCGGTGGCGCGCTCCCGGATGATCTCGTCCCAGAAACCGGTGGCCGAGAATTTACGCCCGAGCGCGTAGGTCGCGCCGCCCGCGAGCACCGACGACAGCGCGACGGTCAGCGCGTTGTTGTGATAGAGCGGCAGGCAGCAGTACAGAGTATCGCTGCCGCGCAGGCGAATTCCGAGTCCGCCGAGGCCCGCCATACTCTTCGTCCACCGCTGATGGGTCATCACGCTGGCCTTCGGCAGACCGGTGGTGCCCGAGGTGAAGATCAGGAAAGCCCGTTCGCGCGCGGTGATCCGCGCGCAGATCGCCGGATCGGCCGGATCGGCGAATTCGGCGGCGTCCAGCAGATCGTTGCTGAACAGCACATTCGGCAATGGCTCCGGCAGTGAGTCGAGCGCCTCGCCGCATTCCTCGCCGACCACGTCGAGCACACTGCCGAGCAGCCCGAAACTGTGCGCGAGCACCTGATCGCGCTGATGATGGTTGAGCAGGCCGACGGTCGCGCCCAGTTTCACCACTGCCAATGCCACCAGCAGGGTTTCGGGCCGGTTGGTCATCAGCACGCCGACCACGTCACCGCGGCGCACACCGCGATCGGTCAGGACGTTCGCGAACCGGTTCACCTGCGCGTTCGCCTGCTGATAGGTGTACGTGCGGCCCTCGAAACGCAGGAAAAGCCGCTGCGGGTGCCGGTGCGCGCCGCGCTGGAAATAGAGCCCGATCGAGGCCCGGTCACCGGGACGAACCAGCATGCCGAAGGCGTTGCGCACCATCCCCGGTGCGTCGAGTGCCATTCCCGGCAGGGCTTTGACCAGGTCGAACAGGTTGACCGTTGTGCGGGTATCGGTGCTCACCGGTTCGTGTTCTCCTCGTCGGTCCCCGTGTCGTCACCCGGTGCGCGTAACGCCGCGAACGCCGACGACAGGTCGGTGGCGACGGTGATCCGCTCCATCGCGTACCTGTTCACGAATCCGCGCTCACGCAGTTCGTCCAGCCAGCGCACCAGACCCGCGTAGAACCCGTCCGCGTCCAGCAGCACCACCGGCTTGTCGTGCTGGCCGAGATAGCCGCCCGTCCACGCCTCGAAGAATTCCTCGAGTGTGCCGATGCCGCCGGGCAGGGTGAGGAATCCATCGGCACGGTCCTCCATCACCTGTTTGCGCTGGCGCATGGTGTCGGTGACGATCAGCTCGTCGGCCTCGACATCGGCGACTTCCTGGTGCACAAGGTGTTTCGGTATCACCCCGATGGTGCGCGCGCCGCCCGCGCGCGCCGCCGTCGCGACCGCGCCCATCATCGAGACGTGCCCCCCGCCGGAGACCAATTGCCAGCCGCGCCTGGCGATTTCGGTGCCGACGCGGGCTGCGAGCGAAAGCTGCGCGGGATCCGCGGCGCTGGCCGAGCAGTACACGCACAGGGAATACCCGGCGGCGTTCACCACTGGTCCTCCGAGCCGATCGCGTCGGCGGCGCCGCCCGCCTCGACGTTCGCGAGGATGATCGAGACGACGTCTTCGACGCTGTCGGTGACGTAGAGCAGATCGAGATCTCCCGGCGAGATCTTGCCCGATCCACCGAGCGAATCCCGCAGCCAATCCACCAGCCCCGACCAGTATCTGGAGCCGAACATGATGATCGGGAACCGGGTGATCTTGCGGGTCTGCACCAGGGTGAGCGCCTCGAACAACTCGTCGAGGGTGCCGAATCCGCCGGGCAGGCAGACGAAGGCCTGCGAATACTTGACGAACATGGTCTTGCGCGCGAAGAAGTACCGGAAATTGATCCCGAGATCGACCCATTCGTTGAGGTTCTGCTCGAAGGGCAATTCGATGCCGAGACCGATCGAATAGCCGCCGACTTCGGAAGCCCCGCGATTGACCGCCTCCATCGCGCCGGGACCACCCCCGGTGATCACCGCGAAGCCGGCTCGCGCCAGCGCGGTGCCGATGGCGCGACCCGCCTGGTACTCGGGGTGATCGACCGAGGTGCGGGCGGACCCGAAGACCGCGACCGCCCGCGGCACCTCGGCCAACGCGCCGAAACCCTCGACGAATTCGGCCTGGATGCGCAGCACCCGCCACGGATCGGTGTGCACCCAATCACTCGGCTCGTGCCGGTCGAGCAGATTCTGGTCCGCGGTGCCCAAACCGTCCTTGCGGTCGCGGCGGAACATTATCGGCCCGCGGTACTTGGGTGTCGACTTCCGCGAGCTGGCAACCTCGGGTTCGGCGGCGTCGGTAGACATGAAGACCACGCTACCGGGACCTACATTTCGCGCGCCGAACCACGGGGACAACACCGTGCGTATTCACGGCAACACGTGCCTCCGCGCCGGAGGGCCTGCCGCACCGAAATATTCCTGGCTTCCCCGGCTGTCGGACAATCGATCAGTCCTTCGAGGTCTCGCGTGATCGCAATCCATCGAAGATGGTGGTGATCGCACGGTGGCGCCGGGCCTCATCCCAGCCGTAGTGTTCGGCAGCGGCGCTCAGACCGTACAGCGTGGTCAGAACATCGGATAGTTCGATATCCGCACGCACGGCACCAGCGGTCTGTGCGGCAACAAGCACGTGCGAGATCGTCGCGCGCAGATCCGCGGCGATGATCTCGATCGCCGCGGGTTTCTCCGTCGCCTGCACGGCATCGGCAATCCCGAGGTGCTTCTTCACCGTCGCTTCGGCCACGATCCCATCCATGATCTCGAACAGGGCATTCGGCGAATCAGGTTGGGCGACGGACGTCCGGGCCTTCTCGACCAGACGCCGCATGCGCTCGGCGACGATCGCTTCGACCAAGTCCTTCTTGGTCGGGAAGTGCCTGTACACGGTGCCGACCCCGACTCCCGTAACCCGCGCCACCTCCTCGATCGGCACGTCGATGCCCTGCGTCGTGAACAACGACTCGGCCACCTCCAGCACCCGAGCCCGGTTGCGCCGGGCATCGGCGCGCAACACTCGCTCGGCCGTCACGGCACCAACCCGTTGACAAGCGGAATCCACATTCCGTATCGTCCAATCGGAATCATGATTCCGATTATATCGAGCGAATGGGACACTCATGCATCACTCGCCCCTGGGTAGATCCGGACTGAAGGTCTCCCGTATCAGCTTGGGTGCCATGAATTTCGGGGAGTCGGCGTACTTCACCAGCTGTGGCGAGGCCGACGCGCGGCGGATCATCGACCGGTTCCTGGCCGCGGGGCACAACCTGATCGACACGGCAGACGCCTACACCGGCGGCGAATCCGAGCAAATCGTCGGGCGCGCCGTGCGCGGACGTCGCGACGAAGTATTGATCTCGACGAAAGCATTTCTGCCCCAGGGGGATGGCCCCAACCATCGAGGGTTGTCGCGGGCGCATCTGACCCGCGCGTTGGAGGCGAGTCTGCGACGCCTGGACACCGACTACGTCGATATCTACTACTGTCATCAGTGGGATCCGGACACTCCGATCGAGGAGACCATGGCGACCCTGGACGGTTTCGTCCGGTCGGGCAAGGTCCGGTACCTGGGCTGTTCCAACTTCACCGCCGCGCAGATCGTCGAATCACAATGGGCCGCACAGCGTGTCGGCGGTACACCATTCACCGTGCTGCAGGCGCAGTACTCGCTGGTCGCGCGCACGATCGAGGCGGAGATCCTGCCGACCTGCCATCGTCACGGCCTGGGGGTCACCGCATGGAGCCCGCTGGGGTCGGGCGTGCTCACCGGCCGATACCGCGACGCCGTCCCGGCCGCAGACAGCCGACTCGGCAGACTGCTGGCTTCGCCGGTGCCGATGGCCAACCGCTGGGCCGGCGAACTGCTCACCGACCGGAATCTCCGCATCGCCGACGAAGTAGTGCGGGTCGCAGCCGAACTGGGCACTACCGCCGTCGCCGTCGCGCTGTCGTGGGTAGGCAGTCGAGCGGGCATTTCCTCGATCTTGATCGGTCCTCGCACCGTCGAACAACTCGACGAGAACCTCACCGAGATCCCACTGCCGACAGAACTCGCCGAGCACCTCGACGAGTTGTCCGCCCTTTCCCACGAACGGTGAAGAGGTCGCGGAGTCGGGTCATGATGGGTTGATGTCGTACAACCTGGACGGGTTCGAGGCTTCGTGCCGTTTTCCGATGTGGACATGGCCCCGGCCGCGGCCGGGGTCTACGTCGTGGTGCGCCCGGTGACGAGCTTGGACCGAGTGGGACGGGGAGGAGAGAAGGTGGCGACGATCTCATGGCTGGGCTACGAACCACCGGTCACCACGGGCGCATCTGACCGGACTCGGACACTCCTACGGCTCCTACACCCTGGCCCGAGCGCTACAGGATCCAGGAACCGGACAACCGGTCGATGACGCCGTGTTCTACGGCTCGCCCGGAATCAACGCCAGCGACGAACCCGACCTCGGACTGCGCCAGGGCCACGGCTATGTGATGCGCTCGGCCGATGACCCGATCACCCTCGGCGACACCACCCATACCTTCGGTCCCGACCCGGTCACCACCAACCTCGAACAACTATCGGTCGGCGCTGGGACCACCGCCGACGGGGTCTCGCGGGAAGGCCCGGCAGGCCACAGCGAATACCCCCGCCCCAGCGGTGAAGGCCCGTGGAACGGGAAACTGCGCACCTCCGGCTACAACATGGCCGTCGTCATCGGTGGACTACCCGCAGAACAGCTGTACCGATGACACGGCGTCGACTCAGAACCGCGACAGCCCACCTGATGACCGCAGCCTTACTGCCGATGTTGCTGCTGACCGGATGCGGAGAAACCATGCTCGACGGCCCCCAGACCTACACCGATCCCCGATACCGACTGGCCCCAGATCCTGCGCTCGGCCACCGAAATCGCACGATCGTTCGGCCTGAACACAGTCGAGACAGTCATCGATCGCCCTGGCGACCACGATGTGACCTTCACCAGCGAGGACGGGAACCTGCTACGTTTCGGCACCTTGAAAGCGGCCGTGCTGCGTGCAATTACCGGCTGCCGCTACGAACAAGCCGACCTCGACAAACCGCCCGAGTAGGAACCGCCGCTGCGCCGGTCGGCCCGCGTGCCTGTGTCGGCACGGGGCGGGGGTGCGGTCTTCATGCCCCGCCGGTGAGGTAATTCCTGAGGATGGCCGTGACGGCGGTGATCTGCGCCGTCGGGACGTGCTCGTCGCGTTTGTGGGCCAGATTCGGATCGCCCGGCCCGAAGTTCACGGCGGGGATGCCGCGCGCCGCGAAACGGGAGACGTCGGTCCAGCCGTATTTTGCTCGCACCCCGCCGCCCCCGTGGGCATCGATCGACGCGATGAGATCGGCGGCGGCGGGCGCTGTCAGACCGGGAAGCGCGCCGGGCGCGGAATCGGTGACCTCGAATCGGAGGTCGAGGCCCGCGAAGACCTCGCGGACATGGTCGACGGCCTCGGCCACCGAACGGTCCGGCGCGAAGCGGAAATTCACGTCGACCTCGGCGAGGTCGGGCACCACATTGCCCGCCACACCACCGTGGACGCGGACCGCGGACAGACCCTCGCGGTAGACGCATCCGTCGATATCGACCTGCCTGGCCTGGTATTCCGAGAGCCGCCGCAAGACCGGGGCGAGGCGGTGCACGGCATTGTCACCCAGCCAGGCCCGCGCCGAATGCGCGCGCGTGCCCTCGGTGGTGAGCCGGACCCGCAGGGTGCCCTGGCAGCCCGCCTCGATCCAGCCGCCGGAAGGTTCGCCGAGGATCGCCAGATCCGCGTCGAGCCAATCCGGCAGGTCGCGCTCGATATGGCCGAGACCGTTGAATTCCGCGGCGATCTCCTCGCCGTCGTAGAAGATCAGCGTCAGATCGCAGACCGGATCGGCGACGGTCGCCGCGAGATGCAGAAATACCGCGTCACCGGATTTCATATCGACGGTGCCGCAGCCGAACAGCACATCCGCGCCGGTGGCGTCGGTGTCGAACCGGCTCGGCACATTGTCCGCGATCGGCACGGTATCCAGATGACCCGCGAGGACCACCCGCGTCGGCTTGCCCCGGTTCGTCCGCGCCAGCACCACATTCCCGTGCCGGAGCACCTCGAAGCCGGGGGTCTGCTCGCGCAGCGCCTGTTCCACGATGTCGGCGATCGCCGTCTCGTCGAGGGAAACGCTGGGAATGTCCACCAATGCGGCGGTCAGGGCGATGGGATCCTCGCGCAGGTCGATGGTCACGACCTCAGCCTACGGAGACCGATGCGACGCTTCCTGGGCGGCCCGCACCCCGTTGTGACCGATAAGCCGCAGGTAGGTTCACCACGGGCCGCCGCGGGTCGGTAACCTCTGTCGACGTGAGCATCAAGGGAGCAGCAGCAGTCGGCATCGCCAATGTGACGGCGGACGGAACCGTCCTCGACACCTGGTACCCGAGCCCGGAGCTGGGCGAATTCGGCGAAACCGGCACCAAGCGTCTCGATGACGCGGCCCAGGGCTACTCGGAGTACGCGGCGCTGCTCGGCTTCGACGAGGCGCGCGGCGTCGACGTGATCGCGGTGCGCACGGTGATCGCCGATCTTTCCGCCCCGCCGGTCGACGCGCACGACGTCTACCTGCGCCTGCACCTGCTGTCCCATCGGCTGGTCACACCGCACTCGATCAGCCTCGACGGCCAGTTCGGCCTGCTGAGCAATGTGGTGTGGACCAATCACGGCCCGGCGGCGGTGGAAGGTTTCGAGACCACCCGCGCCAAACTGCGCGCCCGCGGCCCGGTCACCGTCTACAGCATCGACAAATTCCCGCGCATGGTCGACTACGTGATCCCGACCGGTGTGCGCATCGGCGACGCCGACCGGGTCCGGCTCGGCGCGCACCTCGCCTCCGGTACGACCGTCATGCACGAGGGGTTCGTCAACTTCAACGCGGGCACGCTCGGCAATTCGATGATCGAAGGGCGTATCTCGGCCGGAGTCGTCGTCGGCGACGGTTCCGATATCGGCGGCGGGGCATCCACCATGGGCACCCTGTCCGGCGGCGGCACCACGATCATCTCCATCGGCGAGCGTTCGCTGGTCGGCGCGAACGCGGGCGTCGGCATTCCGCTCGGTGACGATTGCGTGGTCGAGGCCGGGCTCTACATCACCGCGGGCACCAAGGTCGCCACGCCCGACGGCACCGTGGTCAAGGCCGCCGAACTGTCCGGGCAGAACAACCTGCTGTTCCGCCGCAATTCCCAGAGCGGCGCGGTCGAGGTCGTCTCCCGCAAGGGCACCGGGATCGAACTCAACGCGGCGTTGCACGCGAACGACTGAGTTTCTGAACCGCCTGCCGCACGACTCGAATCGTCGCGCGGCAGGCGGTCGCGGTCGATTGCCCGTACGGAAACGCGAATCGTGCGCCCGGTGCGCGGCTTGCGTACGCCCCACGCCGCCTCACCGGGCGGGCGCGGCCTCCAGCCCGAACGCGATGACCCGGTCCGGGCGGATGCGGATCATCTCGCGGGAGAGGCCTTCCATATAGGGCCGCACATCGGTCAATGCCTGCGCGGTGCCCCGGATTTCGAGACAGCGAACGCGCCAGGGCTGCACGGAGGCGACGTCGTCGACGACGAAGGCGACCCGGTCGTTATCGGCCAGATTGCGAAATTTCCACGACGCGCCCATATTCCAGCCCGCGATATCGATGGTCCCGAGTTCAGCGTTGTACCGGAAGCCGACGGGGTTGTTCTGCGGCGAGCCGTCCGGGCGGACGGTAGCCAGCCGCCCCAACCGCTGGGTGCGCAGGTAATCGATCTGTTCGGGGGTCAACTGTGCGTTCATGTCCGTGACCGTAGAACCTGCACCTAACTCGAGGTCAATCCCCTCGGCTCAGCGACTTCTTCTGCACCTTGCCCATGGCATTGCGCGGGAGCGCGGCGAGCACATGAACCTCCCTGGGCCGTTTGTGCACCGAAAGCTGTTGTGCCACATGCTCGATCAATTCCTTCTCGACGTCGGTGGCCGCACCGTCGCGCAGCACGACGAAGGCGACGACACGCTGACCGAGATCGTCGTCGGGCAGGCCGACCACCGCGACCTCGGCGACGGCGGGATGACCGAGCAGCACGGTCTCGACCTCGCCCGCCCCGATGCGGTAGCCGCCGGATTTGATGAGGTCCACCGATTCGCGCCCGACGATGCGATGGAAACCGTCGGCGTCGATCACGGCCACATCACCGGTTTTGAACCAGCCGTCCTCGGTCCAGCTCTCGGCGGTGACCTCGGGACGATTCAGATATCCGTCGAACAGCATCGGGCCCGTCACCTGGAGCCCGCCGATACTCTCGCCGTCGTGCGGCACCGGCGCGCCGGATTCGTCGCGCAGCCGGGTCCGCACGCCTCGGACCGGGGTGCCGACCCAGCCCGGCCTGCGCTCACCGTCGGCGCGTGTGGACAGCGTGATCAGGGTTTCGCTCATGCCGTAGCGCTCGACCGGGGCCTGCCCGGTGAGTTCGCGCAATTTCTCGAAAACCGGCACGGGCAGCGGCGCGCTACCGGACACCAGCAACCGCGCATCGGCCAAACGCCTTGCGGCATCGGGATCTTCGACGATACGCGACCACACCGTCGGCACCCCGAAATACAGCGTTCCACCCGCCTGCGCATACGCCCGCGGTGTCGGCCTACCGGTGTGGATCAGCGCAGAACCCACCCGCAGCGGGCCGAGTACGCCGAGGATCAGCCCGTGCACGTGGAACAGCGGAAGACCGTGCACGAGTACGTCGTTCGCGGTCCACGACCACGCATCGGCGAGGGCGTCCAGACCCGCCGCAATGGCGCCGCGGTTGAGCACGACACCCTTGGGCAGGCCGGTGGTGCCCGAGGTGTAGAGCACGAACGCGGGCGAGGCCGGGTCCGGTTCGGGGTAGGTGTGCCAGGAGCGAGCGTGCACGCGCACCGGAACCACCGGCAGTTCGGTGCCATCCGGCGCGTCACCGAGCCACGCCTGGGCTCCGGAATCGGCGAGGATATGGGCGAGTTCGGCCGCCCCCGAATCCGGCGGCACCGGAATCACAGTGACGCCGGCGATCAGGCAGCCGACCACCGCGAGCACCGTCGTCACCGTCGGCGCGGCCAGCACCGCCACCCGGTCGGCGCGGGCGATCCGCTCCGCCACCGAGGTCGCAGCGCCGAGTAGATCACTGCGCGACAGAGTGGTTCCGTCGATGGTGACCGCATCGGGAATATCCGCGCCCGCGGCGACGGCGAGCGGGTTCAGGGAGGTGAGCAGCAGCGGCGGGCCGAACGACATCCGCTCACGCTACTGTGCGCGCGACGCGACGTGCGACGCTGCCCCGACCTGCCGGCGAGCGCGATCCTCGCGGCGCGGCGGGCAGGGGACATGGTGGGGCGGAAACGATTCTCGACACCTGGCCGAAACCCGCGTCACAGCTGGATGACGTGCACGACGAGGCGGTTGACACCCCACCGAGGCGGTGAGACGGTTTATGCACACTTTTCTCAACGATGAGAACGAGGTCGATGATGACCAGACCACTGCGCGCCGCCGCCTCCCCGCGCACCGGGGCCGACGACTTCGACATCACGCGCCACATCGACGGATCGGCCGCCTTCTTCGGCGCGGCAGCCAATGTCATCATGCAGCTCAGCACCCCCGCGGTCGGCTACGGCGTGCTGGAGAGTCCCGTCGACAGCGGCAAGATCATGACGCACCCGATCAAACGGACTCGCACCACACTCACCTATCTCGCGGTCGCGATGCTCGGCACCGAGGACGAGCGCGTCGCCTACCGCCGGGCGGTCGACGTCTCGCACCGGGCGGTGCGCTCCGGCCCTGCGAGTCCGGTGAAATACAACGCCTTCGATCCGAGGCTGCAATTATGGGTGGCGGCCTGCCTCTACTGGGGCGCCCGCGACCTCTACGAACGCATGCACGGCCCGATGGACGAGGCCGCCGCGGACGGCTTCTATCACCACGCCGAACGTCTCGGCAGCACCCTACAGATGCCCGCCGCGCTGTGGCCCGCCGATCGCGCGGCCTTCGATCGCTACTGGACCGAGAACCTGGCAAGAACCAGGATCGACCCGCCGGTGCGTGCGATGTTCGACGATATCGTCGACCTGAAGATGTTCCCCTGGCCAATCCAGCTGGCGTTCGGCCGATTCCACCGCTGGGTGACCGCGGGCATGCTGCCCGCCCGTCTTCGCGAGCAGATGGGCATGAGCTGGAGCGAACACGACGACCGACTGCTCGACCGACTGCTCAGCACCGTCGGCGCGGTGGAGGATCGTATGCCGAGGCAGGTCAAGGCATTGCCGATGAACGCCTTCCTCTGGGATATGCGGCTGCGCCGTCGTCTCGGCCTGCGATTGGTCTAGGCGAGCAGCCGAGCACGGGAAACGGCGTCAGGGCACCCGGAACGAGACGACGACGTGGTCGCGAGCGAAACGCCGCATGGCCTCGTCGTCGCTCAGCGGGATCACCGTCTGCGGTGTGAGGGCCAGCGATACCGCGGTGCGCGCGATCATCTCGGCCAGCGGCGCCGGGTCGTAATCGGGCAGTTTGCCCTCGCGCTGGAGCCTGGTCACGAATTCGGCCAGGTAGTCGCGGCCGAGTTCGATGATCGGCGCGCCCCGCGTGGTGAGGAATGGCAGGACGAGTTCGGGTTCGGTGGCGAGCAATCGGTGGACCAACTCGTTGCCGCGCAGGCCGTTGATGAATGCGGCGAACAGTTCGACGATCTGATCCTCGGCGCTCGCGTCGCGGTCGACCTGACGTTGCAGCACCGCGTCGACCTCATCGATGAAATCACGGGACTGCCGCAGCGCGACGGCCTGGATGAGATCGGATTTGCTGGCAAAGCGCCGGTAGAGCGTGGCAAGAGACAGTCCGCAGCGCCTGGCCACCTCGACCATGCTGGTGCGTTTGATCCCGAAGTCGAGGAAGGCAAGCAGGGCGGCATCGAGAACGCGCGCTTGATTGCGATCCTCCGGGCCCGCGTTGCGCACCAGGGGCAGCAGCTTCGTCAGCCTCGCCATGTTCTCACCCTATTCGCTGTCGATTCCGGAGAAACGATGACGATGCAAGCATCGCATAACGTCATCGCCGGCCGGGGTTCATACCGATTGACAGCCTACCGACACGATGAGAGAGTTAGAAAGTAATCTTCTCATTTTCGTCACCGCCGACGAAGACAGAAAGACGGGGATCCCATGACCGCGCCGCTTCGCGCAACGACGCCTGAACCTGCCCTGACCTGCCGCTACGGCACGGCAGACGACTTCGACATGGAGGAGTTCTGGACCGGGATCACCGCCTTCCTCGGCGGCACCGCGAACGTCATCATGCAGCTCAGCCTGCAACCGGTCGCCTACGGCGTGATGGAGAGTCCCGTCGAATCGGGCCGGATCACCGTCCACCCGTACAAGCGCCTGCGCACCACGCTGACCTATCTCGCCGTCGCGCTGATGGGCACCGACGAGGACAAGCGGATCTACAAGGAGGCGGTCAACATCTCGCACCGCCAGATCCGCTCCGGACCCGACAGCCCGGTCAAATACAACGCCTTCGATCCGACGTTGCAGCTGTGGGTGGCGGCCTGCCTGTACTGGGGCATCGTCGACCTGGAGGAACGGCTCCACGGTCCGCTGGATCCCGACACCGCTGAGGTGTTCTACCAGTACGCCTCCCGGCTCGGCACCACCCTGCAGATGCGCAGGGAGATGTGGCCCGCCGACCGCGCGGCGTTCGAGGAGTACTGGAATTCCGAACTGGCGACCAAGACGATCGACCCGCGCACCCGCGCCTTCTTCAACGACATGATCAATCTGAAGATGATCGCCAAGCCGCTGCGCGTCTTCGCGCCGTTCCAGCGCTTCCTCGTGGTCGGACTGCTGCCGCCGCAGCTGCGCGAGCAGATGAGAATGACCTGGACGGACCGGGACGAGCGGGTCATGAACGCGCTGATGCACGCCATCGGCGCGACCCAACGCCGATTCCCCAAGCCCGTCAAGCTCTTTCCGCTCAACGCCTGCCTATGGGATATGCGTCGCAGGCACCGTCTCGGCAAGCCGTTGGTCTGATCAGGATCGCGAGACCAGCGCCCGGAGAAAGAAACTCAGATTGGCCGGGCGCTCGGCCAGGCGGCGGGTCAGATAGCCGTACCACTCGTTCCCGTACGGAATGTAGACCCGCAACGCGTATCCGGCCTCGGTCAGCCGCAGCTGCTCGGCCTCGCGGATGCCGTAGAGCATCTGGTGTTCGAATCGCTGCGCGGGACGGTTCGTTTCGGCGGCCATCGCCTCGGCCGCGCGGACGAGCACCGGATCGTGCGTCGCCACCATCGGATAGCCCGCCCCGCGCATGAGCACCTCGAGGCAGCGCAGATACGAGTCGGTCACCTCGCTGGCATGCTGGAACGCGACGCCGTGCGGTTCCCGATAGGCGCCCTTGCACAACCGGATTCGCGAGCCTGGTCCGGCGAAATCGGCGCAGTCGGATTCGGTGCGTCGCAGGTAAGCCTGCAGAACCGTGCCGAGCCAGGGAAATTCGGGACGCAGCGCGCGCACCGAGGCCAGGGTGGCGTCGGTGGCCGTGTGATCCTCCGCGTCGACGGTCACCCAGACCCCGGCTTCGGCGGCCTTGGTGCACAGGGTGTGCAGGTTGTCGGTGGCGATGGCCGGCCCGTCGACGGGCAAGGCCTGGCCGAGGGCCGACAACTTGACCGACACCTCCACCGGCGCGGGCTCGACACCGGGCGGATCGCGGCGACCGAGGGCGGCGAGATCGTTGATGAGCGAGAGGTATTCGGCCACGGTCGCGTCGGCGCGCGCCCGATCGGTGGTGTACTCACCGAGGAAGTCGACGCTGATCAGCCGATCGCTGCCAAGCAGGTCCACCACGACCGGCAGTAGATCCCGCCGTGTCTCCCCCGCCACGAAGCGGCGGACGATACCGGCGGTGACCGGCGTGCCGGTGAGCACCTTCTTCATGCGCGGCGAGCCGGCCGCGGCGAGGATGACGGGCCGCAGCGGATTCATCGCCGCGCACCGGGAACCGGAAGCTGTCCTGTCTCGCGCACCATGCCTCCTCTGTCGTCGTCGCGACCGAATCCGGACGCCGGGGAGATCGGGTCGGTCGTCCTCACTCGTCCATATGCGGGTACCGGTGATCAACCGGCGCCACGAAGGTCTCCTTGATGGTCCGTGGCGCGACCCACCGCAGCAGGTTCAGCGGTGAGCCCGCCTTGTCGTCGGTTCCCGAGGCGCGTGCGCCGCCGAAGGGTTGCTGTCCGACCACCGCGCCGGTGGGTTTGTCGTTGACGTAGAAATTGCCCGCCGCGAATCGCAGCGCGGCACCGGCCTGTTCGATCGCCCTGCGGTCACGGGCGAAGATCGCGCCGGTGAGCGCGTACGGCGACGCCGAGTCCACCTCGGCCAGTATCGCGGCGTAGGAGCCCGGTTCGGCGTCGTCGTAGATGTGCACCGACAGGATGGGCCCGAAATACTCGGTGGTGAACGACTCGTCGCGGGGATCGTCGGACAGCAGCACCGTCGGACGCACGAACCAGCCTTCGGCATCGTCGTAATCGCCGCCGACCGGAATGGTGACCCCGGCGTCCCTGGCTCGCTCGATGGCGGCCACGTTCTTGTCGTAGGCCCGTCGATCGATCAGCGCACCACCGAATTTCGTCAGATCGGCCACATCGCCGTACTCGAGTCGCGCGGTCAGATCCAGGAAATCGTCGCCCATCTCACGCCAGACCGATCGCGCGATATAGGCGCGCGAGGCGGCCGAACACTTCTGTCCCTGGTATTCGTACGCGCCGCGGATCAGCGCGGTGCGCAACGCATCCGGATCGGCGGACGGGTGCGCGACGATGAAATCCTTGCCGCCGGTCTCCCCCACCAACCTCGGATAGCCGTGATACCGGCCGATATTCACCCCGACCTGCTGCCACAGGTACTGGAACGTCGCGGTGGAACCGGTGAAATGGATTCCGGCCAACCGCGGATCGGTCAGCGCGACCTCCGACAGGTCGGCCCCGTCGCCGGTCACCATATTGATCACCCCGGGCGGCAGGCCCGCGGCTTCGAGCAGCCGCATGGTGTAGAAGGCGGCGAGGGTCTGGGTCGGCGACGGCTTCCAGACCACCGTATTGCCCATCAGCGCGGGCGCGGTCGGCAGATTCCCCGCGATCGCGGTGAAGTTGAAGGGCGTGATCGCGTAGACGAACCCCTCCAGCGGCCGGTACTCCAGACGATTCCACACCCCGGACGATGACTGCGGTTGCTGTTCCATGATCTCGCGGGCGAAGGCCACATTGAAACGCCAGAAGTCGACCAGTTCGCAGGGAGCGTCGATCTCTGCCTGAATCGCCGATTTCGACTGCCCGAGCATGGTCGCGGCGGCGATGGTCTCGCGCCACGGGCCCGCCAGCAGGTCGGCCGCGCGCAGCAGAATCGCGGCGCGCTCGTCGAAGGGCAGTGCGCGCCAGCCCGGAGCGGCGGCGATCGCCGCCTCGATGGCGACGCGCGCCTCGGAATGGGTGGTATCGGTGTAGGTCCCCAGGACGTGAGCATGCCGGTGCGGTGCGACGATGGAGTGGCGTTCGCCGATACCCGGTCGATGCTTGCCGCCGACCACCAACGGGATCTCGAAGGATTCGGCGGAGATCTCGGCCAACCGCGCGAGCAGCAGTTCACGCTCCCGGGTGCCGGGTGCGTAGGAATGCACCGGCTCGTTGGCGGGGACAGGGACAACCGTGACAGCGTCCATACCCCAGGCTATCGCCCTTCGCGTGCTCGCGTGCGCCAGGCGCCGATCAGCGTGTCCGCCGGACCCGGGTCAGGGCTCGCCGAGGCGCCGCGCCGCCGCGGCGATACGCTCGTCGGTCGCGGTCAGGGCGATGCGCACATAGTCGGCGCAGGCCGGGCCGTAGAACGCTCCGGGAGCGGCGAGTATGCCGCGCTCGGCGAGCCAGTCCAGCGTGGTGTGGCAGTTCTCGCCGCGAGTCGACCACAGGTAGAGGCCCGCCTCGGAATGATCGATGCGGAAACCGGCGGCCAGCAAAGCATTTCGCAGCGTCTCCCGGCGCGCCCGGTACCGCTCCCGCTGCTGCGACTCGTGGGCGTCGTCGCTGAGCGCCGCGGTCATCGCGGCCTGGATCGGGAAGGGCACCATCATGCCGGAGTGTTTGCGCACCTCGAGCAGTTCGGCGACGAGTTCGGGATCGCCCGCCACGAAGCCGGCGCGGTAGCTGGCCAGATTCGAGGTTTTCGACAGGGAATGCACCGCGAGCAGACCGGTGTGGTCGCCATCGCAGACATCGGGATCGAGCACCGATACCGCCCGGCCCTCCCAGGTGAGCCCGAGGTAGCACTCGTCGGAGGCGACGATCGCACCGCGCTCGCGGGCGAAAGCCACCACCTTGCGCAGGTGGTCGACGCCGAGCACCTTGCCGGTCGGATTCGACGGCGAGTTCACGTAGATCAGTGCCGGATTCCGGGGGCCGAGCTGGGTCAGCCCGTCCGCGCGCACCACTTCGGCTCCCGCGAGCAGGGCCCCCACCTCGTAGGTCGGGTAGGCCGCCTCGGGGATGACGACCAGATCTGCCGCGCCGAGGCCGAGCAGTTTCGGCAGCCCCGCGATCAATTCCTTGGTGCCGATCACGGGCAATATCGCGGCCGGGTCCACATCGGTGACCCCGTAGCGCCGCTTCAACGCGTCGACGGCCGCGGCGCGCAGTTCAGGGGTGCCGTGCGTGGTCGGGTAGCCGGGAATCTCGGCTACCGAGTTCAACGCGGTCCTGATCAGCGGGGCCACCGGGTCGACCGGGGTGCCGACGGACAGGTCGACGATGCCACCTGGATGCGCCGCGGCCTTCGCCTTGACCGAGGCGATGGTGTCCCACGGAAAGTCGGGCAGCAGACTGCTGACCCGCACGCGAGCGCCCACGTGCGAACTCACTCGCCCATCGGGGGGAGTTCTTTGATGAACGACGGATCGAAATCCACCTTGCCGACCTTGGTCGCGCCGCCCGGCGAACCCAATTCGTCGAAGAAGTCGACGTTGGCGTTCACGTACCCGCTCCACTGGTCCGGTGTGTCGTCCTCGTAGAAGATCGCCTCGACCGGACACACCGGCTCACACGCACCACAGTCCACGCACTCGTCGGGATGGATGTACAGCATGCGGCCGCCCTCGTAGATGCAATCCACGGGACATTCCTCGATGCACGCCTTGTCCTTCACGTCAACGCACGGTTCAGCGATGATGTACGTCACTGCCGCTCTCCTAGTCTGGTACTCACCTGCGGGCGGGTCCGCCTGCGGAACCCTATCCCGACACCCCGATTTACCGCGGGTCAGCCTGCCCTAACTTCTGGCTCCGACCCCGGCTCGTTCGCACCGCGTCCACGCCGACGCCGCCAGAAAGATCCTAGTGCCGCCACCATCGGGGCGCTGCCATCGAGTGACCGATCACTCGAAGCCAGCGGGTCACCGCGCAGCTATTTCCAGATCCGCCCACAGCAGTTCCAGCGGAAAGGGATCGGAAGCCGTGACGGCCACCTCGCCCATATCCCGGTGCGTGGTACCGAGATGGGCGGCACGTCCGGGGGGTCTATCCGACGACCAGCGGAACCGGGGTGGCCTTGCGGTCGATATGGCCGTAGACGGTGGTGCGTTCGCGCACCGGCCTGCCGATACCCTCCGCGATCTCGCGCAGTTCGGCGACGGTTTTGGCCGAGCCGTGCTGCGAGCCCGCCATGCGGGAGATGGTCTCCTCCATGAGGGTGCCGCCGAGATCGTTGGCGCCGCCGTTGAGCATCATGCGGGTGCCCTGGGTGCCGAGTTTGACCCAGCTGGTCTGGATATTGGGGATACGGCCGTGCAGCATGATGCGGGACAGGGCGTGGGCCGCGCGATTGTCGCGGATGGTCGGGCCGGGTCTGGCCGCGCCAGCCAGATAGAGCGGAGCGCTCTGGTGGACGAAGGGCAGCAGCACGAATTCGGTGAAACCGCCTGTCTCGTCCTGGATTCCGCGTAGTACGCGCAGATGGCCCACCCAGTGCGACGGATTGTCCACGTGGCCGTACATCATGGTCGAACTCGAGCGCAGGCCCACCTGGTGCGCCGTGGTGATGACCTCGATCCACGCCGAGGCGGGCAGTTTGCCCTTGGTGAGCACCCAGCGCACCTCGTCGTCGAGGATTTCGGCCGCGGTGCCCGGAATGGTGTCGAGCCCAGCCTCTTTCAGCGCGACCAGCCAATCCCTGATGCTCTGCCCGCCGCGTGACGCGCCGTTCACGATCTCCATCGGGCTGAACGCGTGCACGTGCATCGACGGCACCCGCCGTTTCACCGCGCGCACCAGATCCGCGTACCCGGTGACCGGCAGGTCGGGGTCGATACCGCCCTGCATGCAGACCTCGCTCGCGCCGTCGACGTAGGCTTCCCAGGCCCGATCCGCCACTTCGTCGGTACTCAGCGTGAAGGCGTCGGCATCGCCCTTGCGCTGGGCGAAGGCGCAGAAACGGCATCCGGTGTAGCAGATATTGGTGAAGTTGATATTCCGGTTCACCACGTAGGTGACCTCATCGCCGGACACCTCGCGGCGCAGCTGATCGGCCAGCGCCACAACGGCTTCCAGATCCGCGCCGTCGGCGGTGGCCAGCGCCAGGTATTCGGCGTCGCTCAGGCCGGCCGGATCGGCTTCGGCGGCCCGCAGCGCGGCCAGCACATCGGCGTCGAGCCGCTGGGGCGCGGTGATCGCCAGATCGCGGGCCTGCTCACGAATGGTGTCCCAATCGCCGAACGCGCCGACGACCTCCTGGCCGAGTCCGGAATCGCTGCGGCTCTCGGTCTTGCGTCCGGTCACGTCGATCGAGGTATTGAGATCGACCCGACCCGCCGATTCCCAGTTCTCGTCGGGCTCCTGCCACGGCAGACCCACCGGCATCGCGTCGGGATTCGCCAGCCCGGTCGCCGGATCGGTGAGCGCGGCGACGTGCGCACCGATGCGCGGATCGATCCACGGATTGCCCGCGCGCACGTACTTCGGGTGCGCCGAGGTCCGCTCGACCAGCTGGTAGCCGCCCGCCTCGGTGATCTCGCGCAGGGTGTCCAGATTCGGCCACGGCCGTTCGGGATTGACGTGGTCGGGCGTGACGGGCGAGACCCCGCCCCAGTCATCGATACCCGCGTCGATGAGCGCGAGGCATTCCCGCTGGGAGACCAGATTCGGCGGCGCCTGCACCGGCACGTCGGGACCGAGCAGCAGCCGGGTGACCGCGATGGTGGCGCGGAACTCCTCCAGCCCCGCGTCCGGCACATCGCGCATGGCGGTGTCGTCCTTGGCGCGGAAGTTCTGGATGATCACTTCCTGGATATGCCCGAATGCCTTGTGCTGCTTGCGAATCGCCATGATCGATTCGGCGCGCTCGGTCATGGTCTCGCCGATGCCGACCAGGATGCCCGTGGTGTAGGGCACCGAAAGCCGTCCGGCATCGGTGATCGCCCGCAGCCGCACCGCCGGATCCTTGTCGGGACTGCCGTAGTGACACTGCCCCTTCTCGGTGAACAACCTGGCCGAGGTGGTCTCGAGCATCATGCCCATGGACTGCGCCACCGGCTTGAGCCGGGAGATCTCGGCCCAGCTCATCACACCGGGATTCAGGTGCGGCAGCAGTCCGGTCTCCTCGAGCACCAGGATCGACACGGCGCGCAGGTAGTCCAGCGTGGAGTCGTAGCCGCGTTCGTCCAGCCACTGCGCGGCCTCCGGCCAGCGATCCTCCGGCCGGTCACCGAGGGTGAACAGGGCTTCCTTACAGCCGAGCGCCGCCCCTTCGCGCGCGATCTCGAGCACCTCGTCGGGTTCGAGGAACATGCCCTTGCCCTCGGCCCGCAATTTGCCCGGCACCGTGACGAAGGTGCAGTAGTGGCATTTGTCCCGGCACAACTTCGTCAACGGGATGAAGACATTGCGGGAGTAGCTGATGGTTTTCGGGCGACCCGCCGACTCCAGGCCCGCGTCGCGCACCCTGGCGGCGCTGCGGCACAGGTCGACCAGATCCTCGCCGCGGGCATGCAGCAGCACGGTGGCTTCGTCCACGTTCAAGGTCACACCGTCACGCGCACGCCGCAGCGCCCGGCGCATGGCCGATGACGTGGGCGGCGCGGGGGGGACACTCGGTGTCACTAGCTCGGTCACGCCCTCGATCATGCGCTACACATCCTTCGCTGTCTTCCTCCAGTGCACGTGAGTGCGCGTCGCGAGCGAGCCGACGCAATGCACGGCCACGCGCACGACGACGGCGACGCCGTAGTCGTCAGCAGCACAACCTCGCGGTGGCGCGCGGTTATTCCACGAACCGCGCCGGGCGGTCCGGCCGACCGCGTGGGGAGGCGGCGTTCAGCGATGCCCGCCGGGGCTCCCGCCTCGTCGGCCCGTTGGTTCACCCGAGGGATGCGTCGCACAGTCGCGCTGAGCCGACGGGGCCCGCGATGTTCGTGCCACGATGGCGGTATGTCGCAACCGCGAACCATACTGGCCGATCCGGCCTGGCGTCCCAGTCCCAAGGCGAAACGCCTGTGGAGTCTGCAGGCCATCGTATTCTGGCTGATTCCGGTCGCGGCCGTGCTGATCTGGGCACTCTTGGACGCGGGACATCGCGGATGGCAGGGCGTCGCGCTGATGGTGGTGCTCGTCCTCGGGATCTTCAGCGCGACGGTGGTTCCGTGGTGGCGGTACGCGGTGCACCGCTGGGAGGTGACCGACGAGGCCGTGTACACACGGGTCGGCTGGTTGACGCAGGAAAGCCGGGTGGCGCCCATCTCACGGGTGCAGACGGTCGACACCGAACGCGGACCGCTGGAGCGATTGCTCGGGCTGGCCACGGTGACGGTCACCACCGCCTCCTCCGCCGGGGCGGTGCGGATCGAGGCGCTTGACCTTCCGATGGCCGAGCAGACGGTGACGCGATTGACCGAGATCGCGGCGCTGCACCGCGGGGACGCGACATGAGCGCTTCGCTACCCGGTCCCGAGCCCGGGACCGAGGAGCCATGGCTTCGCCTGGACAGGCGAATGCTGTTGGTCCATCCGGTAAACGAGATCGTGAAATTCATCCCGGTACTGATCGGCACGCTCATTCTCGGGACCAGCAGCGGTAATCACGGGTGGAGTCTCATCCCGCTCGCCCTGATCGTCGGATTCGCGCTCACGCGATGGTTCACCACCACCTACCGGATCGGGCCGACGCATGTCGAGTTGCGAACCGGTCTGATCCAGCGACGCAAACTCTCGGTGCCGCGCTCCCGAATCCGTTCCGTCGACATCGAATCCGATCTGCTGCACCGCGCACTTGGCCTGGCGGTGATGGTGATCGGCACCGGACAGCAGGCGGATAAGGGCGAGAAGTTCAGACTGGACTCGCTCGACCGCGATCAGGTGCCGGCCGTGCGCGCGACACTGCTCGCGCATGTGTCCGGCTCACCGAAAACCACGGGGGAACAGACGATCCCGCCTTCCGATGACGCGCCCTCGCACCGCGTTGTCTCGGAACCGATGCCGGAAAGGGAGATCGGGCATTGGCAGCCGGGCTGGGTTCGCTACGCGCCGCTCTCACTCACCGGATTCGCGGTGATCGCGCCGATCGTCGGCGTGGGATTCCAATACGGACTCGGCGAAGCCCTGTTCCGCTCGAATGCCGCGCAGAGTATCGAGGAGGGCACCGCGGCACTGGTCTCCGTTATCGTGCTCGGCCTTGTCGCCGCCATCGTGGCACTCGTCAGCCTGGCCGCGTGCACCCGCTATCTGGCAACCTATTTCGGCCTCCGGGTCACCGACAACGGCCGCACGCTGCATCTGCGTCACGGCCTGTTCACCACCAGGCAGATCACCCTGGATCTGGCACGGTTCCGCGGCGCGACCATCAACGAGCCACTGCTGCTGCGACTTTCCGGCGCGGCCGAACTCGAGGCGATCATGGTCGGGGAGAATTCACGCCAGAAACTCCTGCCGCAAGCGCCGAGGTCCGCGGTGGAACGCACCCTCGCCGAATTACTCGCCTCGCGCGCGGCGATTCCGCGGGGCACGACAACCTATGGCACACAAGGCGATAGGGCGCTCACAACAACCGCTGACCATCCGACCGCCCGCGACGACAGCACGTCGGCCCTGCTGAGTCCCCAGGGCAGCATCCCCCTGGTACCCCACGGCGTCGTCGCGCGCCGCCGCCGCTACACCCGCGCGCTCGCCCCGTCCCTCATCACCGTCGTGATTCTGCTGCTGTGCACTCTGGCCGGACTCGACTTCTCCCCGTGGTGGTGGCTACTTCCGGCATCGACCGCACTCATCGCCGCCGCCCTCGCCGAGGACCGCTACCGTGGACTCGGCCACGCCGTCATTCCCGCGACGGCGACCACCCCGGCCTGGCTGATCACCCGAGCCGGATCACTCGACCGCGACCGCGACTGCCTGGAAGGCCCCGGCATCATCGGTTGGACCGTGCGCCAGTCCTTCTGGCAGCGCCGATCGGGTATCGCGACGGTCGTGGCCGCCACCGCCGCGGGCAAGAAGCGCTACGTGGTGGTCGACATACCGATGGAAGACGCCCGAGCCCTGATCGCGGCCATCACTCCCGGCCTACTCGGCGTCCGCTCCTTCCCGCGCGAGGGCGAGCCGAATCCACCCGTCACGGACTGAATACCGGCCACCGACCTCGCGCGGCTATCGACCGATCGAAAGTCGGTGTTGGAAGACGTTACCGGGATCCCACGTCGCCTTGATCCCGCGCAGCCGTTCGTAGTTGCCGCCGTAGTAGAACTCGTGCCACGGCACCCCTGAGGTATTCCAGTTCGGGTCGGCCAGATCCGGATCGGGGTAGTTGATGTAGCTGCCACCGTTGAACTCGTTCGGCACGGGCACACCGCCGGTGTCGGCGTAGACGTCGCGGAACATCTCTCTGGCCCAGGCGACATAGCGGTCGTCGTCGCCCGGAAGTCGCCAGGCCGCGTGGACGAGCACCTTCATGAACGAGTCCCGCGCGGGCACAGCGGTGGCGTCGGCGGCCACGGCGTTGGTCGCCCCGCCGAAAGGCATGAATTCCAGCTGGGATTCGCCGAGGAAACGGATATCGGTCAGGTAGCGGTACAGGGTCCGCAACTGCTCGGTCGAATACGACTTGCGCAGATAGGCGGATTTGACCTTGACCCGGAAACCGGGCATGCCCTTGGCGTAGTAGACGTTCGCGACGGTATCGGCGTAGGACGCCCGGGTGGGCGGCAGCATGACGAGTCCCGGTGTCACCCCCTCCGAGATGGCGGCGACGAACTCGTCGAACATCTTCCCCGCGTCGGGCAGGTCGCCGTCGAGCAGAATCAGCACATCCGAGCCCGTGATACCCGGACGGATGTGCAGCGGCGCGTACAGGCCGGTGAACGGATCGCCCGGCGCACTGTGCCGCTCGAAGAACGCGAGGTAGTTGCCGACGAAACGAATGAACGACTCCTCGTTCGCGAGCGGCAGCGCGAGCCGTGTATGCAGCATGCTCCCCGGTGATTTCGGCAGCGCCCGAGCCGGATCAGCGCCGTCGGAATCCGCCGAGCGCAGCAGATACCGCGTCACCACCCCGAAATTGCCGCCCCCGCCGCCGGTGTGCGCCCACCACAGATCCGCGTTCGGACCGTCCTTGGTCGCCACTACGGTCGAGGCGGCACCGCTCGAGTCGACGGTGACGATCTCCAGCCCGTACAGGTGATCGGCCATCAGCCCGAGCCGCCGCGACAGCGGACCGTATCCACCGCCGCTCACATGACCGCCCGCGCCGACACCCTTGCAGATCCCCGCCGGAACCGTCACGCCCCAACCACCGAGCAACCGCTCGTACACCGTGCCGAGATCCGCGCCGGATTCGACGGAGAACGCGCGATGGGTCTCGTCCCACGACACCGCATTCAACCGCTGCAGATCGACAATCGTCTTGGTCCGGTCATTGTCGACAAAATCGTCGAACCCGTGCCCGCCCGACCGCACCGCGAGCGGCGATCCCTCGCTCACCGCCCGGGCGACCGCCAGCCGGACCTCCTCGGCGTTCGACGGCACGAAGATCTGCTGCGGGCGGGCGGCGAACCGCCGGTTGTAACCACGCGTCGCCAGCGTCAGGTAGTCGGCATCGCCCGCGCGCACGACCGTCGGTTCCAGGGCATTCGCGACCGGCTGACTCAGCGCGGTCACCGCGCCGGCGACAATGGGCGCGACGAGAAAACCGCGACGAGACAACAACATTGAACTTCCCCCGAGTGGAGCGTCGATATAATCGATCGAAACAGTAGCGGGTCGTCAGCCGACGCGCGAAATCTCACCGAGCGGGGTAGATGCGTTCGCCGCCGGTAGGACACGGGTACTGCGTACCGCGCCACACGAGCGGCCCGCATTCAGCTCGGGCGCACTCTCCCGGGGGCGGATCCGGCGAAGGTATAGGCCAGCGGCGGGACCAATCCACACAGGAGCAGCAGCAGTGTCGGCCAGTCGCTGAGCAGCATGATGTCGCCACCGGGCCCGCTGACAGAACAGGCGAAGAAACCGAAAGTCCACGCGAGCACGGGGAGCAGTGCGACGCCGGGTCGGTCGGTGAGGGTACGCATGGCCGCGACCAGCACTACGTTCAGCACCCCGGCGAGCAGGGCGGTGACCGGGAAGGCGACAGCGCCATCGGTCAGCGCGGCGGCCAGTCCGGCGGGGGCGGCGACCACCTCCGGCTCCGGCGCGGGCACGCTGCCGCTGCCGAGGTAGACCGGGAGGTAGAGAACCTCGAATACCAGGGTGAACAGGCCGCTGAAGACGAGTACCGACATCACCGCGACGGCGGGAATCCCTTCCAGCCGGTCCCGGGCGGCGCCGGTCGCTCCGGTCCGCTTATCGACGGTCGCCGTCACGAGACCGGCGGGTAACCGAGAAGGGAGAGCAGGTGGCTCTGCATGTCGACGAAGGTGTACAGCACCGACATGTACAGCTCGTGTTGCGCCGGCCAGTTCGGCTTCATACTCTCCACGAACGCCACGATGGCGTCCTGGAGCTGCCAGTTGTACATATGACGAGTCTATTCCGCTCGACACCCGCGGGTCAGTCGCCGTCCGCGGCCACCGGGCAGCTGCCGTGTCAGTCGATACCGGCGAACAGGTCGTGCTCGCGCCCGTCGGCTCCGGTCGGACCGCGTTCGCCGCGCGCCAGCACATAATGCTCCTCGGGCAGAACCGGCTGCACGACATTGTTGGACAGCACGAATTCCCGGCCCGACGGAGCCACCGTCACCTGTGTCGCGTGGGCGCGCAGCGCCGCGCGTTTGGCGGCGAGCACATCCGATACCTCGATTGTCGTCGTCACCGAATGACTGGGCACACTTGCCAATTCGCCCACGACCGGAAGTCGCCAACCCGGCGGGAGCGCACCGGGCAACCCCTCGACGGTGCGCCGCGCCAGCACTTCGGTGTGTAGGCGGAGCATATCGGCGTCGGTCACGGTCCAATAGAATTTCGGTGTGTCCCAACCGCGTTCGGCCGCGGCATGGACGGCGGCGGTCGTGATCTGGTGCGCGCGAATATGATCCGGGTGACCGTAACCGCCTCGCGGGTCGTAGCCGATCACTACCTTCGGGCGCAGTTCCAGCACCACCTCGGTGAGTGCGTCGACGGCCGCGGAGCCGGAATGCACGAAAGCCCTGGGATTCTCGGCGGACGGGGTACCCGCCATGCCGGAATCGCGCCAGCGACCGGCCCCGCCGAGGAATCGTGGCGGCGCGCAGTCCAGAGCGGCCAGCGCCCTGGTCAATTCGAGAACACGGTAGCCGCCGAGTTGATCGGCGCGATCGGCGACCAGTTGCGCCCACTGCTCCCCGATCACCTCGCCCTCCTCGCCGAGAGTGCAGGTCACCACGGTCACCGGAACCCCGCGGCGGCGGTAGTAGGCGATAGTGCCGCCGGTGGTGATGGATTCGTCGTCCGGATGGGCGTGCACCAACAGAATGCCGCCGTTCACGGAATCCGCCTCCACATCGCGGCGTCACCGAAGATGCCGACCTGGATCGCGCCGCTCAGCGACGCCCCGTCGACCCACGGACCGGATGCGGCGACCACGTTGTCCTGCACGATCGGCAGCGTCGTCGCCAGATTCCACAGCCCCGGCTCGGCATCGGCCAGCACCCGCCCGACGTCGATACCGCGCAACGCGCCATCGATACCCGGCTGCAACACGGGGTCGCATACGCCCGACAGATTGCTCGGCGCGCGCCGCGCCGCCTCGACGGCCGCGTTCGCGTCGTCGGTCATCGCGGGATCGACGACCGGCGGACATCCGTGACGCGAGGAGAGCGCGGTGGCCGGATCACCGCCCGCGACCTCCCAGCCCACCAGCGCGTCCACACCGCTGTCGACCAGTTCTTTGCCGTACAGCGCGTCGGCGGTGAGACTGCGCACGCTGGCATCTATTCCGGCGCTGCGTAATTGGTCCGCGGCGGTATTGGCGACCGCGAGCGCGGTCGCGTCATTGGTCACCGCGCCGATCCGGATGACGAGTTGTCGGCCGTTCTTGGCGACGGTGCGCGGACGCGGCGCGGGCGAGGTGGGCGATGCCGCCGTCGGCTGCTCGGGCGCGCGCACGTAACCGGCCTCGGCCAGCAGCCCGAACGCCTCGTCGGCGGTAGCGCGTGGCGGCGCGGTCGGGAGGTAACCGGGATCGGACGGGGTCAGGATCTGTGCCCTGACCGGTTCCACCCAGCCTCCTGTCTGCGCGCCGACGGTGGCGAGCAGGGCGGGATCGAGCAGGGCGACAACGCCGCGACGCACCCGGGGATCGCCGAGATCCCCACTGCGCCCGTTCAATACGAATTGCAGTTCGCGCGACTGCGGCATGATCGCGGTGCGCACCGAGGGGATCGCCGCCAACTGGGCCTGGGTGGCGACGCCACCGTGCACGAGCGCCATCTGAGCGTCGCCGGTGCGCAGTGATTCCGCGAGTTGCGCGGGAGTTCCCCCGCGGCGCAACAGGATCTGGTCCGGCGCGGCGGGCGTGCCCCAATATCGGTCGTTACGTTCCAGCAGGATCTCGTCGCGTCCCCGATCCACCGATTTGATGGCGAAATTACCCCCGGAGACCTGACTCGGCTCCTCGAGGCCGTTGACGAATCCGCCGGGCGAATCCTTCAGCAGATGGGAGGGCAGCAGGTCGACGAACAACTCACGCCAGGCCGGATACGGCTGATTCATGGTCACCGTGACGGTCTTGCCGCCGCCGGAGGAACTCACATCGGCGATCAGCCGGTAGCCCGCCGGATCGACCGCACCGGGCTGGGTGATCATCTGCTGCCACAGATACCGGAAATCCTCGGCGGCGATCGGCGCTCCGTCGGACCAGTTGGCCTGATTGCGCAGGGTGTAGGTGATGGTGAACGGCTCCTGCGCGGTCACCTCCGCCGCTGTGACGAGGGCCGTGTCCGGCACCCACTCGGTGGCGCCCGGTACGGCCGGATTCGGCGCGGGACGGAACGGGCTCGGCAACACCATCGAGGCCACCGCCGCGTTGGCGGGCGACTGATCGGCGCGCAGATGCGGATTGAATCCGATACCGATGTCGTCGATCGCCACCACGACGGTGTGCTTTCCCGGTTTCGCCGGTGTCGTCTTCGGGCTGTCGGTGCTCTCGATCGGCGGCGGCGGATTCGCGGTGCATCCGACGAGCCCTGTCACGGAGGCCGCCACCACCGACAGCACTGCCAGCACCGTGCGCACCGTCGCGCGTCGTCTTGCCCCCGAGCTCACGGTGCGCACTCTACCCAGCCTCGCAAGCCGCCGACCATCGGCCGACGCTTCCCTGCCCGAAGCACCGCGATCCGGCGGAGTCGAATCCGCCGGATCGCGATCCCGGTTCGTCAGCGAACGTCCGCACTACAACGCGGCCCGGTCCCGAGCCTTCCGCCGGGACAGCTCCCGGCCTCGCTCGGTGGCGCCGAGGATCACCTTGCGCACCCGGACCACCTCGGGGGTGACCTCGACGCATTCGTCGCCCGCGCAGAATTCCATCGCGCCCTCGAGATCGAGTTGCAGCGGCTTGGCGAGGGTTTCGAACACGTCGGCGGTGGAGCTGCGCATATTGGTCAGCTTCTTCTCGCGGGTGACGTTGATATCGAGATCCTCGGCGCGCGGGTTGATGCCGACGACGTGACCCTCGTAGGTGTCCGCGCCCGGCTCAACGAAGAACTGGCCGCGATCGCCCAGCTGGATCATCGCGAACGGCGTCACGGTGCCCGCGCGGTCGGAGACCAGCGAGCCGGTATGCCTGGCCCGGATCTCACCCGCCCACGGCGCGTACCCGTGGGAGACGGCGTTGGCGATGCCGGTGCCCCTGGTCTCGGTGAGGAAGTCGGTGCGGAAACCGATCAGACCCCGCGAGGGGACGATGAACTCCATCCGCACCCACCCGGCGGCGTGGTTGTTCATCTGCACCATCTTGCCCTTGCGGGCGGCAAGCAGCTGGGTGATCGCGCCGAGGTACTCGTCGGGGCAGTCGATGGTCAGCTCTTCGAACGGCTCATGCACTTTGCCGTCGACCTGCTTGGTGACCACCTGCGGCTTGCCGACGGTCAGCTCGAAACCCTCGCGGCGCATCTGCTCGACCAGGATGGCCAGTGCCAGCTCGCCGCGGCCCTGCACCTCCCAGGCATCGGGGCGGCCGATATCGAGCACCCGCAGCGAGACGTTGCCGACCAGTTCCGAATCCAGGCGCGACTTCACCATGCGGGCGGTCAGCTTGTGGCCCTGCACCCGGCCGACCAGCGGCGAGGTATTGGTGCCGATGGTGACCGAGATCGCGGGCTCGTCGACGGTGATGCGCGGCAGCGCGACCGGATTCTCGACGTCGGCGAGCGTGTCGCCGATCATGATATCGGGAATGCCCGCGATGGCGACGATGTCACCGGCCACGGCGATTTCACCCGGTTTGCGCTCCACACCGACGGTCTGGAGCAGCTCGGTGATCTTGACCTGCTTGACGCCGTCGGCGTGCATCCACGCGACGTTCTGGCCCTTGCGCAGTTCGCCGCTGTAGATGCGGACCAGCGCGAGACGGCCGAGGAAGGCGGAGGCGTCGAGGTTGGTGACATGCGCCTGCAGCGGGGCGGTCGGATCGCTCTTGGGCGCCGGGATGTACTCCATCAGCACGTCGAAGAGCGCGTCCAGGTTCTCCGCGCTGGGGGCGTTGCCGTTCTCCGGCCGTTCCTTGGACGCTTTACCCTCACGGCCGGACGCGTAGAGCACCGGCAGATCGAGGGCGAGTTCGGCGGCCTCGGCCGCGGCGTCGTCCAGATCGGAGGCGAGATCGAGCAGCAGATCGTGGCTCTCCTCGACGACCTCCTCGATCCTGGCGTCCGGGCGGTCGGTCTTGTTGACGACCAGGATCACCGGCAACGAGGCGGCAAGCGCCTTGCGCAGCACGAAGCGGGTCTGCGGCAACGGCCCCTCGGAGGCGTCGACGAGCAGCACGACCCCGTCGACCATCGACAGGCCGCGCTCGACCTCACCGCCGAAATCGGCGTGGCCGGGAGTGTCGATGACATTGATCACAGTCACCGATCCGTCCGGGTTATGCCGGTGTACCGCGGTGTTCTTCGCGAGAATGGTGATGCCCTTCTCGCGTTCCAGATCACCGGAATCCATGACTCGATCGACGAGCTCGGCGCGCTCGGCGAAAGCGCCGGACTGACGAAGCATGGCGTCGACCAGAGTCGTCTTACCGTGGTCTACGTGGGCCACGATGGCGACGTTGCGAAAATCGCGTGCAGACGACACGCCTCAATCCTCCTGCTGTTGGGTATAAGTGCGGGCCGACCCCTGCAAACAGGTGGAGAATCGAAACTCACCGGGCATTGCGGCCAGTTTTACACCCTACCGGCAATAGACTCGCCCCCGGTCCCCCGGCAGGGTACTAAGGGTATGCTAACCACCGTGGGCAAGGTCAAAGCAAACAAGGTTTCCTCGTTGAAACCCAAGAAGAAGTGCTGTCGCAAGAAGACGCGCTGCGTGAAATGCCCCGTGGTCATCATGCGAATGAAGAAAGCCGAGGCCGCGGGCTGCAGCGGCAAGGATCTGAAGAAGGCGCTCAAACACGCCCGCGCGGCCTGACCGGCGAACGTCGGGCATACCTGCCTTCCACGGCGATCGACTACTCCGGCGAACGCGACATTTACGACTAACCGGGCAGGTTCGCGGGATCGCCGCGCCGGAGCGCGATGAAATCCGGCGACGAGGGTAGAACCGGAATATGAGCACCTCGCTGCTGACCGAATCCGAGATCGCCGAAGCCGTCGCCACGCTCCCGAACTGGACCCGATCCGGGCCCGCGCTGACCCGCACGGTCACAGCGGCCTCGTTCCCGGCGGGCATCGAACTGGTGCGCGCGGTCGCCGAAGTCGCCGAGGCGGCCGACCATCATCCCGATATCGACATCCGCTGGCGCGATGTCACCTTCGCGCTGTCGACCCACTCGGCGGGCGGACTCACCCAGCTGGACGTGTCGCTGGCTCGCGAGATCGATCGGCTGGCGCCCCGCTTCTCCTGAGCGGACGCCCCGAGCGGATGACCCAGGCGTAGCACCACAGCACCCCGAGCACGTCGACAGCGCCGAGCCAGGACAGCAGACCGGGCCGGGAGATCTCCCAGATCGTCGGCTGGAAGAACGACAGTATCCACGGCAGGCCGACCAGCATGGTAGCCAGCCAGTAGCCCGCGAGCACGCGCGCGCCCGGCGCCCGCCGCAGCGGTCCGTAGACCAGCCACAGCACCGTCGGCAACAGCCACACCCAGTGGTGCGACCACGAAATCGGCGACACCATCAGCCCGAACAACTGGACGACGACGAGCGTCCCGAGCCGGTCGTCCGAATCCAGTGCGCGCCAGGCGAAGAACGCGAGCACGGCGACGACGAGCACGGACGCGATCCACCACGGTCCCGATTCGACATCGTGGCCGAGGATCCGGCTCAGCGCACCGCGCAGGGACTGATTCCACACCGATCCGACCGGCCCGATCCGGTCGGCGTCGCCGAGCAGAGTTCCGAAATATCGTGTCGCCTCGTGATCGTTGATGAGATAGCTGATGCCGACGGTCGCCCCGAATACCGCCGCCGACCACGCCACCGTCGCCCAGCGCCGGCGCGCGGCGAAATACAGCCCGGTGATGGCGGGGGTCAGTTTGATACCCGCGATGATCCCGACCAGCCCGCCCGACAACCACCACCGCGTACTGCGGACCGCGAGCATGGCGCCGAAGACGAGGAAGACATTGACCTGGCCGTAGTCGATCGTGGTCCGCACCGGTTCCAGCCAGACCCCGACCGCGGTCCAGCCGACCGCCGCCACCCGCCAGCCCGGCGCGCGCAGCGCTTGCTTGCCGAGGATGAGTTCGAGGCTGATCCACACCACGCCGTACAGGGCCGCGACCGTCGCCAGCAGCCAGCCGACAGCGACCGCGGTGAACGGCAGGTAGTGCAGGGGGAAGAAAACCAGCGCGGCGAACGGCGGATACGTGAAGGGCAGCGGGAAGTCGGGCGTCTTCTCCGCGTAGGTGTAGTCGTAGAGCCGGTCGGTCAGCAGGTCGGCCGAGCCGCCGACGTAGACGTGCAGATCGACGAGATTCATCCCGTTGTCCGACAGCAGCATCCACAGCAGCCGGGCCAGCACCGATAAAGCGAGCGCGAGCACTGCCAGTCGTAGGGGTGCGGCGGTCGGACGGCTATCCGTCCGAGCGCTCTCTCGGTTCACATCGCAGGCTTTCGACGTCGGTGCGGGTCACGGTCTCGACCCGCCGGAAAATTATTCGGTGTGTTCGGCGACAAGAGCCGAAGGCTCCGACTACATTAACCGGAGCCCCGATCCACTCGATCGGACACATGAATCCGGGAACCGCCGACGGATTCGGTCGGTCCTGCTCGCGGCACCCCGCGCACAGCCCCGCCGAGCAAAAAATTCACAGGTAACATTTGCATCACCTTTCACACCAGTAACACCGGCGGCGCGCTACCTTCCGATAACACTGATCGTCCACAGAACCTGTCGGACACCGCAGCTGTACAACTCGGTGGCGTTGTCCCTAGAGTGACCCGAAACGATGGCTTTTTGCATCGCTCCAGATGTACCCGAAGGTAAGGACGGCTAGACCAGTGCTTCGCACCCGAGGAACGCGGATTGCATTGTCCGCTCTCGCCCTGGCGGCGAGTGCTTCGCTTGCCGCGCCGACCGCTTTGGCGGCGCCCGCTCCCGCGCCCGCCGCGGTCCCGAACAGCATCCCCATGGTTCCGGAGGGTGTTCCGGTAGACGCGCTGGCCGCGCTTACCCCGGCAATCGTCGGGTCGATCGCGGGTCCGGCCGATATCGCGGACGGCCCGCAGTCCGCCATTCTCGCGCAGGCGCGTGCCCTGCTGGCGACGCTGAACCTGCCGCCGCAGATCAAGTCGACCTTGGAACGGATCATCACGTTCCTCGACGGCAGCGGCGGCGGCGGCCCCGAGCTACCTCCGCAGGACGGGCCGGTCATCGCCCAGTTCCTGTACCCGACCATCGGCAAGGGGTGCATCAGCGCCTCCGCCGACTCGGTGGGCACCGCACTCGCGGTCCCCGGCCCGGCGCAGCTGCCGCCGCCCGGACCCGCGGCGGGTCAGACCGGATTCGTCTTCACCGCACTCGGCACCAAGGCGCCGACCGCGGAGCAGAATCCGCCGATGACGGTGCAGTGGCTCAACCTCGACACCCGCCAGAGCGGCGTCCAGGCGCTGACCGACGAGGCCAAGATCAACCCGGACGGCCCGGCCACCCTGTCGGCTATCGCCAACACCGGTTCGGGCCGCATCGTCGCGGTGGTCGGCGGCTCGCTGACCACCAAGGCACCCGATGCCGAGGCGCGTACCTGCTCGTTCCTCCCGACGCTCGGATTCTTCACCGTCTGATCCCGCTTCGGATCGAACCCGCCTGCTGCCACAATCACTGTCGGCGGCAGGCGGTTCGCTGTTCGACCGCCTCCGTGTCCCGTTGCGGCTCCGGGAGATCGGCGATTTCGCACTTCGTTCCCAGGGCCGACACGCACGCCCGTGAATCTCGGTGATCGCGCGCACGGGCCACAACACTGTGGTAGACCGAAGACATGGCGACTGTCGAGGCAACCGTGCGGCCTGGCCGATCGATACGGAGCAAGCGATCGCGGCGATCGATCCTGTCGTTCCGGTCGGAAGGCTCCATCCTTTCCATCGGTTCCGCCTATTCGATCCTGTCGATCGGCAGCGTCGGGTCGATTCTGTCGATCGGATCGGTCGGATCCTTCGGATCGATGATGTCCTCGGGTTCCTTCGGCAGCCTGGGGTCGGCCTTCTCCGGTCTGTCGCGCTGGTCGCTGCTTTCGTGGCAGGGCGATCACGACGCACCGGATTCGCGCCCGAATCTGCGGGTGGTCCCCGACGACGAACCCGATCTGCGGGTGGCGCCGGTCTGTCACTGCCAGACGTGAACCGCTACCACTGACCGTATTCCGGCCGCAGGATCGAATTCAGGTCGACACCGACGCCGTCCACCGCGCGTTTGTCGATTTCGAATTGATGCAGGTGCGCGACCGGATGGACGAACCCTTTCGGGGTACCCCAGTTGTGCTGCCAGTACCACGAGCCGAGCCCGGCGACGCGGGCCAATTCGATGGTCGGCGAATTCGCGTACACGCCGACGTTTCCCCTGCCGAGTACCGATTCCCAGCCCAGTAGATAGGGCGCGATCATCGTGGCGAAATCCACCGCGGAGGGATTGTCGTCGATCGAGGCGTAGATGGGCCGGTCGTCCGGACCACCGGCTTGACGATGCAATTCCAGCCCCCGCGTTGCATGGCGTTTCCCCGCTTCGAGTCCGCCGCGCCAATCCGCGGTCGGGCCTTTGCCGTACTGATAATTGGAGACGATGGTGAGCCCCGCCTCGTGCAGCGCGTCCACCTCGGACGCGCGCAGCGGCTTACCCTCCATCCATTCCGCACCGGGGCGGCGGTCGGAGACATACCGGATCACGCCGATATGGCCCGCGTCGCGAATGGCCGCCGCGTCGGGCACGCCGCCCGCGTAGTCGATCAGGGTGCCGAGTTCTCCCGCGGCCGAAACTGTCGGCGCGGTGACACCGACAACAGCCACGGCGGCGGTCAGTGCGAATAATTCACGTCGGGACAGGTCCATCGAACGCATCGCAGACTCCTTCGCGCTCCCCCCGGAATCGGAAAGCACGGCTTTCGAAAAAGCGGCAGCGTGCCCGGCGCACCTTCCCCAAGGTTCGATCGCGCGCCGGGAGCCTCGAACGTGGACTCATTTCACCACATTCACATTGGAACCGCTAGACCCATCGGACACACTCATCACACTCGCCACAGGCGTCACGATCGGGTGACCGTGGCGATACGCGCCGCTACATCGATGGTCCGTTTCGCGCTGTCGTCCAACTCCGCGCGCACGACCTCGGCGACCTGTGCGACGATCTGCTTCTTGATACCGGCGAGCGCCCCGAGGGTGGCGGCGCGCATGCCGTGCGCCTTGAATGCCAGCCGGATATGGTCGGGCGCGGGCGGCACCACATCGATCACCAGGCGCAGTGGATCGGCGGCGTGCGCGGTCAACACCAGTGGAACTTCGACGTCGGCGCGGTAGTGGTGGGCCTTGAGCACATCGACGGTGATGTCCAGGCTCACCGGCAGCATCAGATCGAAGGACACCGGCTCGTGCTCGGGATCCTCGATCGGACGCCTGGTCAGCTCGGGCACTCGGATCGATCCGCGCACGGTGACCGTGGCCTTCCTACCCGGCCCCGTTCGCAGCGGCCCGACCTCGATCGCACGACCGGCCATTCGCTCGACCACGTCGAAGACGCGGTCGCGAGTTACGACGTGGTGGAAGAAGTTCGTGCCGAATCGGCCGTAGTCGATCCAGTCGAATTCGGCCTGCTCGCGATGTTCGGAGCGGACGCCCGCGATCATGGCGTCGATATCGAAGACCCGGCCGCGCCGCGACTGCGGCTCGTCGAGCATGGCGTTCACGCGGTTGGCGACCTCGCGCTGCACCATGCCGGCGATGGGATCGAGTAGCCACTCCCACGCCGAGTCCACGGCCTGCGCACGCAGCACGAAACTGACGTCGCGGGCGCTGATCGGCGGGATATCGATGACGATGAGCACCGGTTCGGCGGTGCGAGCGCGCAACGTCAGATCTATTTCGACCACGGCCGACAATCGCAGCTTGCGGCCACCGAGCAGCACCTTCACCGTCAACGAGAGCGGGACGGTGAGCGCGAAGACGACGTGGGGGTCGTGCCGGAACACCGTCGGCTCGCCCACTTTGCCCTCGGCGACGAATCCGGCCAGCCCTGCGGGGCCGATCGAGAACGGGCCTATGGTCATCCCCCGACCGGCGATTCCGGACACCGCCGCGACGATCCGCTCCTCGGTCACCGCATGGGTGACGAAGCGCTCGCCGAATTCGGCGTAGTCGATCCAGCCCGGATCACCGCTCGTTTCGTCGGTCGGCTGCGTCATCGGCTGCATGAGTGTTCCGGAACCCTTTACCTGTGGACGGGATATCGGACACGCTACCGAATCGTGGGCCAGTGCTCCGCCCTTCAGGGCGGGGGTGACGGCCCACGCGGGAGGCATCTCGGGGTCGAGTGTGCTCTGGACCTGGCGTTGCCGCTGTTCGATGGACTGCCCCAGCGGCTGCGGCCGGAGACCGACGAGACACCAGCTCACGAGGTGGAGCCCCGTCCTGCTGATGAGGGGGTAGCAGGACGGGGCTCCGGGGTGACAGCGCTGCCGGGCGCCGCCTACTCAATGGTAAGTCCTCGCGCCGGACTCGCCGAACCGGCCCGCGCCGACCATTTCGGCTGAGCGGCAATGATTCTCACAGCCGTCCGAATCCGACCACGCCCGGCACCCCGGCGAGCGCGAACCGATGAATCCTGACCTCGCCGTACTCGTTGCCGCCGATGGTGGTGACGACCCCGTTCTCGGCGGCGAGAACGATATTGGTGTGCTGGGTGAACGGACTGGCATCACCGTATAACAGCACGTCACCGGTGCGCGGCCGGTAGCCGTCGGTGAACGGCGTGAATCGGCCCGCGTCCTGGTAGTACTCCTGGAGGGTGTAGACGCCGGGAATCCGCCACGATCCCGAATGCGGATTCCGCAGCGCACTGTCCGCTTCCCGCATGACCCAACTCACGAAATCGGCGCACCACGGTTCGCGCACGCCCTCGGAATATTTGGTGCCGTCACCGGGATTCTCGAATTCGCGCTCCGCGACCGCGACAAGTCTGGACTGCGCCGGATCGAGGACGGATCGGTCTATGACAGGGAATTCGGCCGGACTCTCCCCCACGATCGCGTGCCGCGGCGTGTGGACGTGCCACCATCGCACCCCGAGCGCCGCCCCGGCCGCGAGCACGACGACGAGTGCCCCCAGGGTGATCCACAGACCTGCTCGCGTCGTCGTCGAATCTCGTTCGGACATACTCCCCCGGTTTCAGCGCGTCACGACCGACCCTCGGCCCTATGAATTGGACGAACGGGCCGGCCGAACGGTTCCGCTCCGACCGCGATGCGCCGGGTGTCGGTCATGCCCGCGGGTCGCGGCCCAGGTAGCGCAGCAACTGCTCGACCGCGCCGTCGTCCGGTTCGCCGTCGACGACGGCGCTGTAGGCGCCCCACTGGCGCAGCGGCTCGACGATTTCCATCGAGGGACCGCCGCCAGGAGCCGGGTTGACGGTGCGCGCGGCGGTGAGCAGACGGCCTGCGAGTTCGTCGGTCAGCGGGGAAGGATTGCCGGTGGCGACCGCGATATCCCAGGCGTGCACGGCGGCGTCCAGCGCGCACATCACCGCGGCGACGGGTGTCGGCAGTTCACCGTGCGGCAGCGGGGTGGGAACGGTCGGGGTCTCGTCGGTCACGGTGGACCAGGCGAGCACGGCCGGTTCGAGGGCGGCGCGCACCAGATCCAGCGGTGCGCCCTCGATGTCGCCGGACGGCTCGAACGGGTTGTAGGCGGGGCCCGCACCGAAGCCGAGCGCCGCGGCGAAGCCGAGTTGATCGCCCGCGGCGTGCTGGACCACCTGGGCGACATTCCATTCCGAGCACGGGGTCGGCAGTCGCCACTGGTCCGCGTCGACGCGGGCGACCGCGTTCTCCAGTGCGCGGTAGGACTCGTCGAGCACGGTGCGCCAGACAGTGGTCAGTGGAGCGGTGGTGATAGTCATGTCGGCCCTTTCGCCGTGGGTATTCCTCGGTGGGTATTCCTCGGTGGGTATTCCTCGGTGCTGACCTCAGCGTAGAAGCGCATTAGGCTCATTTCGTTCCTAATATGAGCGGAGGCAGGGTGTGTCACGGACCACAACCAGGGTGCTGCGTTTGCTCTCGCTGCTCCAGGACCGCACCCACACCGGCCGCGAACTCGCCGAACGGCTCGGCGTCACCGACCGGACCTTGCGCAACGACATCCAGCGGCTGCGCGAACTCGGCTATCCGGTGCACGCGACGCGCGGCGCGGTCGGCGGCTACCGCCTCGGTCGCGGCACGGCGATGCCGCCACTGTTACTCGATGACGACGAGGCCGTCGCCGTCGCGGTGGCGATCGGACTCGCGCAGGACGGTTCCACCGGCCTGACGGATATCACCGACCATGCCGGACGCGCCCTCGCCAAATTGGAGCAGATCCTGCCGAAACGTCTGCAGCGCAAGGTCGCCGCGCTCAGCACCGCGACCGCCGTCGGGCCCGCGACCACCGGTTCACGCGAACCCGACGCGCCCGTGCCCGCGACGCTGCTCACCACTCTCGCGAGTGCCGTGCGCGACCGCGCGACGGTACGGGTCGACATCGCCGGTCCCGACGATTCGGTGACCGCCGAGGTCGAGCCGTATCGGCTGATCAACTGGCAGCGACGCTGGTATCTGGTCGCCTACTCCCTCGAAAACCATTCCTGGCGCGCGATTCCCGTCGCGGCCGTCTCCCACGCCACGACGGCCGGACGCCGGTTCGCCGCGCGCGCACTGCCGGACGAGGATCCGGTCGCCTTCGTGATGCGCGATATCGCCACCACCGGCTGGAAGGTGCACGCGCGGGTGACGGTCCTCGCCCCGGCCGAAACGGTGATCGCACGGATCAATCCGGCCGTCGGGGTGGTGGAACCGGTGGACGACCAGTGCTGCACCCTGCTCACCGGCGCGGACGCGCTGGAGACCATCGCCATCTATCTGAGCATGCTGATGATGGACTTCCGCGTCGACGGACCGCCAGAACTCGTCGACCACCTGCGCACCCTGGCGCGGCGCTATACCGAAGCGGTCGCCGACGCACCGGGCGCGTGATGACCGATCAGGCCTCGGCTTTCCTGCCCATCGGGATGCAGGCCGTCAGCACGATAGCCAGTACAGCGGCCGCCATCGCGATGAAGAAGATGGTGTGGAATCCCTCGCGGGAGGGCAGCACGTGGCCGCCGTAGGCGATGGTCATATGGGCGAGCACGACACTGGTCACCGCGGCGGAGGTGGAGGTGCCGATCGAGCGCATCAGCGAGTTCAGGCCGTTGGCGGCGGCGGTTTCGGTGATCGGCACCGCGCCCATTATCAACGCGGGCATCGCGGCGTAGGCGAGGCCGACACCGCCCGCGACGATCAGCGACGCCAGCATGATCTCCCATACGCCGTTCATCAACACCACCGCGCACAGGTAACCGACCGCGATCACCGTCGCACCGAGCATCAAGGTCACCTTGGGCCCGCGCGCCCTCGTCAGCCGCGCCGACACCGGCGACAACAGCATCATCACCAGACCCGATGGCGCCAACACCAATCCGGCGTTGACCATTTCGAGCCCGAACCCGTAGCCGGTGCCCTCCGGGGCCATCAGCAGCTGCGGGAAGCCCAGGGACATGGCGTAGAGCGAGAACCCGACAGCGATGGAGGCCACGTTGGTGAACAGCACCCGGGGCCGGGCCGAGACCCTGAGATCGACCAGCGGCGCCTTCTGCCGCAATTCGAAATAGCCCCAGCCGAGGAACACCGCCAGCGACACCGCGAACAGCGCCAGAATCGAGCCGCTGCCCCAGCCCCAGTCCGCACCCTTGGTGATCGCGATGAGCAGAGATAGCAGTGCGACCGAAAGGCCGACCGCGCCGCCGAAATCGAAGCGCGCCGGGGTACGCACCGGCGACTCCGGCACCAGGAGGAAAACCAGGATCGCGCACACAACGCCGAGTCCGGCGGCGGTCCAGAACAGCACGTGCCAGTCCGCGTTCTGCCCGATGAACGCCGCGGCGGGCAGGCCGACGGCGCCGCCGACACCGAGGGTCGCGCTCATGATCGCCATCGCCGAACCGACCCGCTCGGGGGGCAATTCGTCGCGCATGATGCTGATGCCGAGCGGAATCGCGCCGATCGCCGCGCCCTGCAACGAGCGGCCGATGATTTCGGGCACCAGCGACGAGAAGGCGCCGCAGATCACCGAACCCGCGATCATCATGAGCAGATTCGCCAGCAGCACCCGGCGTTTGCCGAACATATCGCCGAGCCTGCCGCTGATCGGCGTGAACACCGCGCCCGCGAGCAGCGCCGCGGTGATCACCCACGAGGCGTCGGCGGCGGAGGCGTGCAGCAGCGAAGGCAGCAGCGGGATGATCGGAATGACCAGCGTCTGCATGAGCGAGACGACGATGCCGACCGTGCCCAGCGTCGCGATGAGCACTGCGGGCGATGGCAGCCGCCGATCATCGACACTCGGGACGGTCGCGGACGCGTCGGCGGTGATGGACATGAATGTGTACGGTACACACAATATGTATGGTGCACAATTTGCTTTTGCTGTGAACAGAACGACATAGTTGGTGCCATGTCAGACCAGACCCCCGTCGACAGCACGGCGCTGCGGCGGCTCGTCTTCGAACTGACGCTACTGTCGCGGCACTATCCGGCGTCCATGTTGCGCCGCCCCGGATTTCAGCTCGACCGCTCCGCCTACGTCATCCTGACCCGGCTCGAGCTCGACAACCCGCTGAGCCTGCGCGAATTGTCCGACGCCCTCCAGCTCGATATCTCCACGATCAATCGCCAGATCGGCGCCATGCTCAAACAGGAACTCGTCGAACGCGAACCCGATCCGGACGGCGGCATCGCGCGCAAGATCCGCGCCACCGACAAGGGCCTGAAAGCCCTCGCCGACGACCGCGCCCGCAGCCACGACGGCATCGGCGCGGTCGTGGCCGACTGGTCGCCCGTCGATGTCGACCAATTGGGCTCGCTCATCGCGCGATTCAACGAATCCATCGAACACCTCGAACACAACCGGTGGCCGCGCCCACCCGAGATCACATAGATCGCTACCATCGAGCTACCCCACTCGTCCCGGGACGAACTCGCGGATTCCGCTGCGCCGCCACAGGATCCCGCTAGGCTCGCACGGGTGGGAAACCGGTATCGCAGCACACCGCGCCCGACCTGGCTCACCTGGGACAACTACCTGATCGGCGCACTCGGCCTGATCGTGGCGGCGGCGCTCGGCACCGTCGCCGCAACCGTCGCGCTCGCCGAGCATTACGTCGCGGCCCTCGCCCTCGCGGTCTTCGCCCTCGCCTTCGCCGTTCCCGCCGGGGTGCAGATCGTCGGCGAACTCCTGGCGGCGCTGCGGCTCATCGGCATGATCGTCGCCGCGATCATCATCTCCCCGGCCTTGCTCGTCAGCCCGTCGCTGCGCCGACGCGCCAAGAGGCGTTTTACCGTGCCCCGGCGCTGAATCCGGGCGGCTCGTCGCCGCTTCCCGGGACTACCCCGATCGGGCGGGGATGATCTTCGCGGGACGAACCGGATTCGATACCCGGCCGCGCGAATCGCGGACGCGTGCGGTCCGGAGGGTTTGAACGGCGGATTTCGAGGCACTACCGGGACAAGAGGCTCGTAGAAGGAGAACCCCGTGTCTTCCGGAATCCTGGTAATCGTCATCGTCGTCGTGGTCTTGGTCGCGGGCGCCGCACTGTTGATCCCCCCGTACCTGCGTAGGAAACGCCTACGCGACAGGTTCGGGCCCGAATACGACCGGACCGTAGAGCAGACCGAGGATCGTCGCGCCGCCGAACGCGAACTGGCGCAACGGGAACGCAGGCACGAACAGTTCGAGCTGCGTGAACTGAGCGCGGAACGCAAGGAAGAGTTCACCCGAGCCTGGACAACGGTGCAGGAACGGTTCGTCGACCAGCCTGCCGACGCGGTGAGCGAGGCCGACCAGCTCATCACGACCGTCATGGCCGAACGCGGGTATCCGACCGAAGGTTACGACCAGCGGGTCGCCGACCTGTCCGTGGAACACGCCACGACCCTCGGCCATTACCGCGACGCCCACGACATCGCGATCAAACAGTCCGACGGCAACGCGACCACCGAGGATCTGCGCACTGCCCTCGTGCACTACCGGGCCCTGTTCCTCGACCTGACGAACGGCCACACCACGCAGAAGAAGGACACAGTGTCATGAGCACCGAATACGACAAGACCCGAACCAGCTCGCTCGATGACGAATCGACGGACGCGCACTACGACCACGAATCCGAGAGCTTCGCACCGGGCGGGCATACGAGCGCTCGGGACGGCGAGGTCATCGACGCCGAAGTCATCGACGCCGAGCGGGAGCCGACAGCGACCGACACCGACGACGGACGGGTGTTCGTGGCCGAGCACGGGACGAGAGCCGTGGACGAGAGCGAGCCCGGTCTCGAGAACACCGACGACACACCGTCCTCGGAACCACTCGGGCAACAGAGCCCCGTCACCGATGACGACGCCGTCGTCCCGCTGTTCGACGAACAATCCTTGGAACAGCTGCGCGGCCGGTGGCGTGATCTGCAGGGCACCTTCGTCGATGATCCCCGTGACGCCGTGGCACGCGCCGACGATCTCGTCGAGGAGCTGATCCACGAACTCACCGCCACCTATGCCGAGCGCAAGGAAATCATCGCGGACCGCTGGTCGGACAACCCGGACACGGAGTCGTTGCGTTGCGCCTTGCGTAGCTACCGCGCGTTCTTCAACCAACTGCTGTCCCCCACTTCCTGACCCCGCCCACCGTCGGACCGTACGAGCGCGACCACCACTGCCGCGCTCGTGCGGTCCGTGTCTGTTCGCGGCGGTACCGCGCTCTCGCGCCACCGCGCCGAGGGACATAGGCTTGCGCCGTGAATTCCGGGCGGACAGTGGTCGACGGGCGTTTCGAGCTGCTCGAACCGCTCGGCAGCGGAGGTATGGGAACGGTGTGGCGGGCCTATGATCTGGCCCTGCATCGTGAGGTGGCGCTGAAGGAGGTCCGGCCGGCCGAACCGGAGGGGCCGGGCGGCGCACCGGGCGTGCAACGCGAGCGGGTGCTCAGGGAGGCACGGGCACTGGCGCGTATCACCCATCCGAATGTCGTGGCCGTGCACCATATCGTCGATTCTCCCGCGCCGGCTCACCCGTGGATCGTGATGGAGCTGGTGCGGGGCCGCACCCTCTCGGATTACCTCGCCCAGGGCCCGATCCCTCCCGCGCAGGCCGCTCATATCGGCCGCGGCATCCTGGCCGGTCTGCGCGCCGCGCACCAGGTGGGCGTGCTGCACCGCGATATCAAACCCGCGAATGTCCTGTTGCGCGAGGACGGTTCGCCGGTGCTCACCGACTTCGGCATCGCGGCGCTGCACGACGCGACCGGGTTGACCGGCACCGGAAATCTCGTCGGGTCACTGGAATTCATCGCCCCGGAACGTCTCGGCGGTCAGGAGGGCAACCCGGCCTCGGATCTGTGGTCGCTCGGCATCGTCCTGTTCCTCGCGGTCGAGGGATATCACCCCATGCGGCGCGACACCACGGTCGCGACACTCGCCGCCGTACTCCAGGGCACCGTTCCCGTCCCCCATCGCGCGGGACCGCTGACACCGGTGTTGCAGGCGATACTGGTGTCCGATCCGAATCACCGACCGACCGCCGATCACGTCGACCATCTGCTCGCCCAGGTGCTCACCGCCCCCCACGTCGCGCACGCCGTCGCGCACACTCCGCACGCCGTCGCGCCCGCCCCGGCGACGCCCCCACCCTCGTACCGACACGAGATCCACGCGAGTCCGCCCGCCCGCGCCCCGATGTCGCGCGGCGCACGGTTCGGCATCGCCGCCGCCGCGGTCATCGTGATCGCCGCCGCGGCGCTGGCCGCGATGGCGCTGCGCCCAGGTTCGGGCGGTGACGAACCCGGCGCGAGCGCGCCTCAGGGCACCACGCAGGCCACCGAATCGCGCACCGCCCCCGGCACCGTCATCGCGCCCGGTTCCGGTATCAGGATCACCGACACACCGACCGGAGACAGCACCGAACTCCTGACCCCCTCCGGAATGCGCCAGGCGGTCACCGCACTGGAAAAGGTCTCCGGCGGAACAGCTTTCACCGAGGTGACCTTCTATCCGACCTTCGTCAACGCCAGCGCGCCGGTCCGGAACCAGCCGACCGTCTACGACGAGTACGTCTATCGCAACGGCGGTGCCAGCCGCAAAGGCGCGGGCGGCGAACTCGACAAGGACAGCGTCACCATCCAGCTGAGTTCGATCAATTGGGATGTCGTTCCCGGCCTTTTCGATACCGCGAACGAGAAACTCGGCATCCCGAAGCCCACCCTGCGCTACGTTATCGTGGACCCCGCCTGGACCTTCAATGACGACCGTCCCACACTCCTGGTCTACCTGACCGACGATTACGGCGGCGCCTATCTCGCAGCCAACCTCGACGGCAGCATCGTCACGATGTTCCCGAGGGGTCGCTGACGCTGTCCGCCCGAGTACGACGACCGAACCGCAGCGTCACCTCGTCCGATTCCGGTCGCGCGCGGCAGGCGAGAATATGCCCCCGGTCGATTTCGTCGTCGGTGATGGCGAGCAGCGGATCGGGTTCCATCCGCACCTGTCCGGATTCGACGGTGGCGATACAGGTTCCACAGGATCCGCCGAGACACGAGTACGGCAGGTCTTCCCTGTTGCGCAGCGCGGCGTCGAGAATCGTGCCATTTCGGGGCATTTCGACACTCAGGTCGGGCCCGTATCCGGAGAGTGTGACCGTGCTGGTCCGCGTGTTCGCCGAAATCGGCATCGGGTCGGGAGAGCTCGTCTCGAATAATTCGGTCTTGATTCGAGAACTGTCCGCGCCGCGCTCGCGCAGTGCCGCCGCCGTATCGGCCACGAGTTCTTTCGGCCCGCACAGCAACCATTGGTCGGCCTCATATTTCGCGACCTGGGACGGGTCGATCCGTCCGTGCCGATAGTCCCGGTCGCCGGGCAGGCGAACCTGCCGCGACAGGTGGTGGGTGACGCGCAGCCGTTCCGGGAACCGGCTGACGAGGTCGTCGAGCCGATGCGCGAGCATGATTCGCTCGTGGTCACGACTGCCGTAGTGGAGTGTGAACGTGCTGTCGGGTTCAGCCTCGAGAATCGTCGCGATGATGGAGACGATCGGCGTGATGCCACTGCCCGCCGCGACCGCCGCGTAGGCGCGTGACCGATCGCGCGCCGGTTCGACGGTGAAAGTACCCGTCGGTTCCGATACATGCAGCATCGTCCCCTCGGTCAGCTCCCCCGCGACGAAATCGGAGAACACCCCGCCCGGCCGTACTTTGATCGCGATACGCAGCCGCCCCGAGCTCGCCGCGTCACACAGCGAATAGCTGCGACGGATCGGCTGCCCGCGCCGCACACCGCGCACGATGACATGCTGGCCCGCGACGAAACGGTACTGCGCGCGAAGTCTTTCCGGGATATCGAATTCGACCACGACGCTGTCGACGGTGTCACGGACGACCGATCGAACCGCCAGGCGATGGAAACCACGGGCGGGCCCGTGCGGCACCGGATCGAAACCGACGACGACGCAGGCGCGCGACGGCGAAACCGCCAGCGCCCGTGAATAATCGACCGCCCGTAGATAATCGACACCAACGCCGGCCAGCGCCGCCATGCCGTGACCGAACAGCGAAGGATTCAGCACCGCCGTCGGGCGATCCAGCAGCCCCGCGATACGCGCGATCTGCCGCCCCACCGTCGCATCACGTGCCCCGACCGCCATACCGAGCCGGGTCAGCGCACCGAGCGCCCGCATCGGCGTCTGCCCCGCGCTGTCCACATGCGGCATGGCCAGATCGAACAGTTTCGTGATAGCCCAGGCGTCATCTATCGCGGCCGCGGCGGCGCGGAAATACCTGCGTGCCAGGTCGTGGTCCCCTTCCGCCAGAACGTGGCGCAGCCGCTGTGCCTGGAGCGCGGAAACCGTCATCCCCTGGCCGAACGCCGGGCTGAAACTACACACCGCGTCGCCGACGACCAGCAACCCCTCGGGGAAGCGTGTCAAACGCTCGTACCGCCGACGCTGGTTGGCCAAGTACCGATACGTGCTGACCTCGGTGAGCGGCATCGCGTCCAGCAGCGCCTCGCGCACATCGGGGGGCGCGACCGACGCCGCGAATCGCCAGAACGCCTCCGAATCCGTTGGGGGATGGTCCTTTCCATACCCGATCAGTGTCAGGATATGCATCCCGTCCTCGACCGCGAACAGGGCGAGGCCCCGCGCGGGATCCTGATTCGCGATGACGATCTCCTTGTCGCCGCCGACCGATCCCACGGGCAGCCGCACATACCGGCTCGCGTACATCATGTCGATCCGCACGCCCTCTTCGGTGGGACGCCGATACCCCAGACCGGCGAGCCAATCATTGATCGGTCCGTGCCGCCCCAGACAGCCGACCACCAGATCGGCCTCCAATTCCCGCGCCGGCGCTTCCTCGGGTTCGACCAGTACGCCGGTCACCCGCGCCCGCGCCGCGTCGGCGGTCAGCCCGGTGACAGCGCAGCGGTCGATCAACTCCACATTCGGCAGGGCGCGCACCCGATTGCGCACGCGCCACTCCAGGAACGGCCGACTGGCCTGGAGCAGCGAATACCCGTCGTCGGATCGCTTCAGCGTGTGACCTGCGATCGTCATCCGCATCTCGCTCAACGACCGGCAATCCACCGCGCCGTCGGCGAGGAGTTCCTCGGTGACGCCGGGAAACAGCTCCTCGAATATCCGCTTTCCCCGCGCCAGCAGGGCGTGCACATGCCGTCCCTGCGGGACGCCGCGCCGATCGCCAGGCACCGACAGATCGTCGCGTTCGATCACCGTGACCCGCGCGAAACTCTCGCTCAGTACCCGCGCGGCCAGCAGTCCGGCCATGCTCGCTCCCAGCACCACGGCATGTTCGCGCCCGGTCATCTTCGCCCTCCGACCTCATCGTCCTCGGCAGCTCCCGAGCGACCACCGGCGGAAACTGAGATTTTTTGCCAGATTAGTCTCAGTTATCTGGGCGGGCAACCCGGACCCCGCCGCCGACGGGGTAGAAAGAGCCATGAGCTCCTCCACCCGATCGTCGGACGCGCTGCTCGACGCGGCGGCCACGCTGATCGCCGAAAGCGGTTTGGACGGACTGACACTCAGCGCCGTGGCCGAGCACGCCGGAGTCTCGCGGGCGACCGCCTACCGCGAATTCGGCGATAAGGACGGCCTCGTCGCGGCCGTGGGACGCAACGAGGTCGGCCGCATGGTCGCCGCCGCATACGAGGCGATCGACCTGTCCGCACCCGTGCCCGAGATCGCCCGCGCGGCAACACTGTTCGCGCTGCGATACCTTCGCGAGCACCGCGCCTTCCAATACGTTCGCGTCAACGAACCCGCCTGGCTGCTCACCATCGCCATCCCCCACGGCGATTCCGAACTCAATCTCGTGGAAACCGTCGCCACCGTCGCCGAACCGCTGATCGCCGCACGCGCTGACACCGGCCTCGCCCTGACGCCGCGGCAGGCGGGCGAAGTCGTCGTCCGCACCGTTCTGTCCCACGCGTTGATCCACGGCAGCGGGCTCACCGACGAACAGGTCGCCGAGACCGCCGCACGCGCGATCAGCGCCGGACCGGGCGAATGAGCGGCGAGCTCATCCCGACGAGCTATCGCGACCGAGGCGGTTCCTGATCTGCTCCATCGACGGGTTCTCGATTTCCGTAGTCGGCGTATTGGTTTCGTGCAACGTCCGCAATTGGTATCCGTAGTCGCCGAGAACGAGGACCGCGGTCGCCAGACGCCGGGCCACCGCGTCGCCCGTCCGGTTCGCCGCCGCGAACCGGACGACGCGGAAATCACCGCCGTCCACCAGCTCCTCGAAATCATCGATCTCGATCTCCAGACCGGGCTGCAGATTCCGGGCCGCCCAGACACCGGCCAGCAACGTATCCCGGTCGACCTTCTGTCCGACGGTCGTCACCGCCGAGAACTTCTCGTGCAGGACGTGAGCGAACCGGTCGAACACCTTCGGGGGAGCATCCGAACCGATCCATTCGGCGAGGTCGTAGTGCATCGCGATGATCGCCTCCGCGAGGTCGGAATCTGCAGACATGGTGGCAATCTTCGTGCAGGCCCGCCGCACGGCCCACCCGGGCGCGCCGACCGGTCAGGAATCGAGAAGCATCCACCCCCGGCACACACCTAACGTCACTGTCATGGACATCATCATTCACTCGAGTTTCCTGCCGCACGACGATCCCGACGCCGCCCTGGCCTTCTACCGCGACACCCTCGGCTTCGAGGTCCGCAAGGATGTCGGGCAGGGCGGGATGCGGTGGATCACCGTCGGCCCGGTCGACCAGCCAGCGACCTCCATCGTCCTGCACCCACCGACCGCCGCTCCCGGCATGACCGACGAAGAGCGCCGCACCATCGCCGAGATGATGGCGAAAGGCACCTACGCCAGCATCCTCCTGTCGACCTCCGACCTCGACGGTGTTTTCGAACGGGTGCGGGCAGGTGGGGCCGAAGTCGTCCAGGAGCCGACCGAGCAGCCGTACGGGGTGCGTGACTGCGCCTTCCGCGATCCGGCGGGCAATATGGTCCGCATCGACGAGCGGCGCTGAGCCGGCGGACTGCCGCCGTATCCGACGTGAACACGGCACGGATCTGCTGATCCCGCACACGGTGGGCAAGCGTCGGTCGGCGGGATCGGTGGTCGCGGCTAAGTTGTGATCCATGGGAGGGAAACCGAATACGCCGGCGATTCCGGACTGGTCGACACAGCGTCCGTGGGGTGTGCGCATCGATTGGGGCGCGGCCGGCGCGCGGGCGCTCGGGCCGGATAGCGCGGTGGTCGTCGTTGTCGATGTCCTGTCGTTCACGACATCGGTTTCGGTAGCCGTCGACGCCGGGACGCGGGTTCTCCCCTACCGGTGGCGGGACCGCACAGCCGAGGAATACGCGGCGGCCAACCACGCGGAACTGGCCGTGGGCCGTCGAGCCGTTTCCGCGCGGCAGCCGTGGTCACTGTCTCCCGCCGCGTTGCGGCGTGCTCCCGCGCCGGAGCGCTTGGTCCTTCCGTCACCGAATGGCTCGGCCATCTCGGCCGCGGTCAGCGGGATTCCCGTCGTCGCGGCGTGCCTGCGCAATGCCTCGGCGGTGGCTCGCTGGATCAGCGCGCAGGGGTGGGGGACGGAACAGGCACCCGTTTCGGTGATCGCGGCGGTGAGCACTGGCCGGGTCAGGATGTGCTGCGGCCCGCGATCGAGGATTGGCTCGGCGCTGCCGCCGTCATCGCGGCACTCGCCGAGCACGGGGCCGGACCGTTGTCACCGGAGGCCACGCTCGCCCACAGCAGTTACGCCGGGATCCCGATGTGGCGACGCTGATCTCCGGATGTGCGTCAGGTCTGGAACTGGCCGCGCTCGGATTCGCCGATGATGTCGCGGTCGCGATCGAGATCGAATCCAGTTCTGCGGTACCGCTATTGGTCGACGGTGCGTTCACCGATGCCCCGCGATGACACGGCGATCCGGGATCGCCGAGGCGGAGGGCGCGAAGGACGCCGTCGCGGCGATTCCGGACCGTCTCGTGTGTGGTCGCGGCCAGTTCGCATTCCGGTGGCCGCAACGACCGCACGTCACGAAGGTCGGCGACAGGCTGCCGACGCGGACTCCGGTCTCGGCGAGCGAGCTAAGGCAGCGCCGCAGGATCGGTGTTCAATTTTTTGCGCTGTTCATCTGAACTGAACAGCGTGGACGACTGACGACGGTTCGACTTCGAACAGTCAGTACCCCGGGTGCGAGCGCGCGGAACCGGCCAGACTCGCCCCTGGACTACTTCGTGACGCCCTGAACAGGGCATATATGCCGCTGGGCGACCGCGACTCGGACCTCCCACAAGGCGCGTGAATTCCACTCTTGCATATACGTATACTTCTACTTATAGTGAGTCCTACGTATACATCTACGTATAGCTAGACCGCTACTACGTAACGCACCGGAAGGGTGATCACGTGCGCGCTCAACACATGACCGGCACCGACTCGAACAACTCGACCTGGACCGGCATGGTGCCGGTCGACGACACCGCGCTGGCCGTGACCGACAGCGGCGGCCCCGGCCGTCCCGTCATCTATCTGAACGGCGCCTATGCCGACCACTCGCACTGGCGGCCAGTCATCGCCGAACTCGGCGCCGACTGGCGGCACATCACCTTCGACGAGCGGGCTCGCGGCAAATCGAAGCGCTCGGCGGACTACTCGTTCGAGGCGTGCTTGCGAGATGTCGATGCCGTCCTCGAGGCGACCGGGGTGCAGCGGCCGATTCTCGTCGGCTGGTCCTACGGTGCGACGCTCGCGGCGCACTGGGCCGAACGGAATCCGGACCGCGTCCTGGGCGTGGTGGCCGTAGACGGCGCCATGCCGTACGGCTTGACCGGCGAGGAGGGCCACGAGCGGATCCGGAAGCTGTTCCACCGCATGCGGTTCTTGATGCCACTGGTGCGCCCGCTCGGCCTGGCCGCGCGGATGAGCGCCGACCAGCACGCCGAGGTCAACATCGAGGTCAACGAGATAGGCGCCGCCATGGCGCCGGTCCTCGACCGCGTGACCTGCCCGATGCGATATGTCCTTGCCACGGGCGCCAACCTCGGCGGCGGCGAGGAGGAGATGGAAGCGGCGCGGGCCTCACTCGATCCGGTACTCGCCCGCAACCCCAACCTCCAGGTCAGCGCGAAGGTCCCGAGCAACCACTCCCACATTCTGCGCAAGGACTTCCGAGCCGTCGCCGAAGCCGTCCGCGAGACGGCAGCGGCCCATGACATGCAGGATTCGCCGAGCCGATGACGGACGGGTTCACGATCGATCACGCGGCGGCATGTACCGAGAGCCGCGACCGACGCCGACCGGCCCTCAGCGATCCGAATACCAAGGGCGCCAACAGGACCGCATTCCACCGCCCATCCCTTCAACCGAGTTTTCCGACAGATTCCAAGGAGCACACAACCATGTCCATCACCCTCACCGATCAGGACAAGCTCACCCTGCGGACCGCTGCGTACGGCGCCGTGACGCTGATGGCCGCCGCCGGTGGCTCGCCCCACCGGTCCGCCACCGACGGCACCATCGCCCTGTCCTCCGCGACCGGCCTGATCGGGCACGTACTCGCCGAGAAGTCGAAGGGCATGAACCTGAAAAGCAAGTCGGTAGCCGGACTCGCCGACCACGTGCTGCCCGCCCTGACGGCAACCATGAGCATGCTCGAGAAGCAGGCCCCGGCAGAGGCCGACAACTTCCGCAGCATCGTCATGATGGCCATCGAAACAGCCGCTCGGCCCCGCAAAGGCGAGCCAAGCCCCGCCATGGCCGAGATGGCCCGCAAGATCACCGGAGCCATCGACGCCGCTCGATGAGATGGGGGCCGGGCACCGGCGTCAAGCCTGTGACCTGTGTCCATATATGTCGGACGGACCGGACGGAGCTCATGTTCTGTCCGGTCTCGGCGTCCGTTCGCGGCGGACTCGACGCGTTCGAAGGTGCCAAAACCTAATTCGCTCAACGCCTTCAGTGCCGTGCGCGAGTTGCAGTTCGTGCCTGAATTCCCCGGGGTCAGTACGGCTCGGCGAAGTCACGGATGAGGGCGCCGGTGGCGCCGGGATCCTCGATCATGGGGGTGTGACCGCAATCGAGGGGCTCGATGCGGACGTTCGGGACTCGGCGATAGTCCTGGAAGGACGCCGCCGGCCAGCGCTTGTCCTGGGAGCCATAGATCACCATGGTCGGCAGGCCGAGGTCCACGAGCCGGTCCGGTTCGGGGCGGTCTAGCAGGTACGCGTCCGACGCGTTCGAAGTCGCGGTGAGGCTGCGGTATGTCATACCTCGGACGTCAGCGACGATCCGCTCGGGAACCGGTACGTCGCGGGTGAAAGCACTGCTCAGGGAGTACCGAATAGCGGCGTCCGGAAGTAGCGGCCACAGTGGTTGCCCTATCGCCGGGTTGAGCAGCAGGTTGCCGGCCGGGCCGTTGTCGGTGAACGCGTCCAGCCGTGAACCGGTATCGATCAGCGCGAGCGCCGTCACCAGATCATGGCGCTGTTGCGCCAACGAGGTCGCCACGTAGCCACCGGTGGAATGTCCGACGACGATCGCGTGGCGCACGTCGAGCCGATCGAGTACCTCTGCGACTCGGCTCGCCTGCTCGGCCATTTGATAACCACTATCCGGTTTGGCCGATCCGCCGTGTCCGAGCAGATCGATCCGCACCACGTATCGATTCTGCAGGGCGGGCATCACCTGGTCCCACCATGCGGTCGATCCGGCCAGCCCGTGCAACAGCACCACCGCATCCGCGCTGGGCACTCCGCTCGAGATGACATGAATATCTCCGGTGGGAAGGTGCACCATCTGATCCTGGGAAACGTCCGGCGTGGCGGTCGCGACACCTGCCGCGTTGCCCGCGAACAGGGCGGCCGACACCGCGGCGACCATCAGCCCGATACGTCGTCGCCGACCCGACGTTGCGGCGGCGGTGCTCTCATTCATAGGTCCTCCTTCGACCGATCCGTGAGACCACCACCCTGGTGGGCGACAACGACATACGTCTTGAAGAAATGTCAGCGACGGAGGTCGGCATCGACCGCCGATACCGGACGGCTCATATAATCGCGGTGTGGCTTGGGAGATCACACGACCACCGCGGACACCCGCGCTGCACGGGGTGGACATGGCCGGATTCCGCATTCACGGTGACATCCCGGCTCGGCTGCGCGCCATTCCCCATCCGGCCGTCACGGTAGCGGTCAACATCGGTGACCATTGCTTCGACGTCCGCGACTCGACAGGCCGAACCCATTCGGGCAGCCTGGCCCTCGGCCTGACCGGCAACGCTGCGCCGGTGCGCGTCCAGGCCATCGAGTGCGTCCAGGTCCGCCTCTCACCGGTCGTCGCATCCGCCATCCTCGGATTCCCGCTCGCCGAATTGACCGGGAATATCGTCGCCCTCGACGATCTGTGGGGGCGCGACGCGACGCGTCTGAGTGAGCGCCTGCACGAAACATGCGGCTGGCACGAACGATTCGCGCTGATCGAGACGACACTGTCGGCACGGTTGCGCGACGACCGCCGGGCCGACCCGGAGGTCGCCTGGGCATGGCGCCAACTCATCCTCAGCCGAGGCCGATTTCGCGTCGAGCGCTTGGCCGCAGAGGTCGGGTGGAGCCGCCAACGGCTGTGGTCACGCTTCGGCACACAGATCGGCCTCACGCCCAAGCGCGCCGCCATGCTGGTGCGGTTCGACCACGCCGTGCACCGATTGGTCCGGGGACACTCACCCGCGCAAGTGGCGGCCGACAGTGGTTACGCCGACCAGTCCCATCTCCACCGCGACGTACGCGGATTCACCGGCACTCCCCCCTCCTCCGCGGCCAGCGAACCGTGGCTCGCGGTGGACGACAAGGCATGGCCATCGAGCACTACGGGCTGATCGGCGTTCGCGAACAAAGACCCGCCCTGTTCAGAACGGCCGCGGCCGCTTCGTTAGCTACCCTTGCCGGTGCACTGATGCTGGCGCCGATGGTCACCGCCCATGCACAGCCGGAATCGGCAGTCCCGGCCCCGGCCACGTCGATTTCGCGCAAACCGGGCGACTTCACGTGGCCCGAATGTCAAGACGCCGACTTCCTGCTCGGGTTCAAAGGGCTGCCGCAGACGATCATCACCGGTTCGTCCAGCCTTTCCGGACAGAAGTAGTGGCCCTGGTGAGTCCCCGATTCGAGTCCGAGAAGCGATGGTGTGATCGCTGGACTCGGCCGAGCCACTCGCCAGCGCGCGCCTGGCTCCGGTGCTCAGTAATCACCCGGGAAACAAATGTGGTGACTCTGAGAGACAATATGGGCGTGAGTAACGCAATCAGGATCAGATATCAGCTCGACGGACCGATGGTCGCGGCATTGACGGGTGAAGCGGCACTCGGCGGCCGCTGACGCGATGTCGGATCAGGAAGTGCCGGGTTGGCAGGCCGACGCGCGGGACCAGCTCCGCCGAAAGCTCGAAGGAATGAGATCTGAGGCGACCGATTCGCCCGGTACCGGGGACGGCACGTCGAAAGTCATCCGGCTGCCGCGTCGCCCCCGGCGCGTGACAGAGGAAGCCGACGGGCGCCCCAAGCAGCCCTGGCGTCCGGAAAATGACAGCGTCTACGATCCGGCACCGACCAGGCCCGTGCTGCGATCGGAACTACAGCATGAGACAGGGCGGTGGCCGGTCGCCCCTGGCCCGGCGCGGCACCCCGCCGCGGCGCAAAATCCAGGCGACCACGACGGGAGTGTCGTCGATCTCGACGCACTGCGGCGGAAACGAGCCGGTGAGAATGCCGCGGCCGTCGACAGCCGATCCGTGGCCCAGCCGCGGCGAGTCGGAAACCGTACAGGCAAGAGATCCAGCACCGATGGTGATCACGGCCATGACCACAGCGGTGACCCCGAATCTCCACCGGCGGACAAACCCGCTGGGCGGCATTGACTTCCCGCGCTGCCGATACCACCAGCGCCCACATGAGCACCCGAGGAATCCACACACATCGCATGAGATAGTGCGGGAGCAGCTGACACCTCCGCAATGTCTTCTGAAAACGACTATCGACGCGGGCGCAGTGTGGTTTCCGCGATGCACGTTCATTTGGTCTTTGTGACAAAATACCGACGCGGAGTCCTGGACGACGCCATGCTCACCCTGTGCGAGCAGGTGATACGGGAAGTGTCACCGACTTCGAAGCCGTGCTGGTCGAGTTCAACGGGGAAGACGACCATGTACACCTACTGGTCGAGTACCCGCCGAAAGTCGCGGTGTCGAAACTGGTGAACTCGCTCAAGGGTGTCTCCGCCCGGCGGCTGCGCTACGAGTTCACCGGGCGAGTGAACCGGCACAGCATGAACGGACACCTGTGGTCCCCCAGCTACTTCGCCGCCTCCTGCGGTGGCGCGCCGATCTCGATCATCAAGCAGTACATCGAGCAGCAGCGTCGCCCACCCCACACCCCAGGAAGACCGAAGTTGACGCGCTAACCCGACCCTGAAGGACCGGGCTTGCGCGCTACGTTTCATGGTCAAACCTCGGCGAACCGAACATCCGCGCACTCCCAGCCGTCAGGGCATCGCCTGCCCCGGGAACTGCGGGCCGCGAAACGGGGGTCTATGACTGCTCGATGCTGTGGCATAGCGTAATCGGCGCTGCTCCGGGGCTTTTCGGGCAGCCCGAGACGCTGAAGAAGGAAGTTTCGATGAAACGATCACTCGCCGCCGCGGTACTGGCCGGCACACTGACGCTGGCTCCAATGGCCACCGCGCAGGCTCAGGTCGATCAGGTCTCCTCGGGGTCCGGCGATGGTGGGTGCCCAGGCATCACCTGTGTACCGCAGCCTCCACTATGGCAAAGCCTGATCGATGCGATCAAGTGGACTTTGGCCACCGGCTCGTCCGGCCTGTCCTCGAATTTCCGGAATTCCTGAGCAAACGAGTCAGCCCGAAACTGCCAGAGCAGAAGAACGTTTCGATGAAACGATCACTCGCCGCCGTCCCGGCCGGTGCGCTGATACCGGCCGCCGCCCAGGCACCCCCCGAACCGGCTGCCCCGGTCGGCTGTTTCGACTCGAGTTCACTCCATGCGCCCCCTTTCCTCGAACTGGTGAACGGCTTGATCACCGGTTCGTCCAGCCTGAGCGGTGACATCGCCTAGCTAGGTTCTGTCTCGAAGTCCGGAGTGGCACCACGGAGAGGTGCCGCCCGATCGGCGCGTTCAGCGAAAGTGGTTGGCCTCGTTGGCATATAGGTGTGTCGCGTAGGTGGTTCCCCCGTTCTGGCGGGATCGGCCTCGGTGCGTTCGTGATCACTTTGTCGTCTGCTGAGAGTCCGCGATCCCGGCGAGGATGCGGCGCAAGCCGTAGGAGAACTGTTCGGCCGGGCTCAGGTCGACGGCTTCGGTCATGCGCGAAACCTGGGGATATGCGCCGCTCTCGATGACCTTGCGCATGTAGGGGGCGACGGCGGCGCGCCACTGGTCCTCGGTCTGGCCGGTGCGTCGTTGGGTCTGTTTCTCGGCGAGCTCGCGCATGACCGCGCCACGCACGTAGTCCCTGATCAGTCCGACGGCCGAGGCGGCGTCGGCGATGTCGGAGGTGAGCGGGGCAGCCGCGGTGAGGGCGTGTTCCAGCCCGCGCAGCCAGTTCGGGCCGAGCAGTGGTCGGGTGGCCAGCAGCGGGGCGAGCCAGGTGTGCCGAAGCCACAGCGCGCGCTCGTGGTGGGCGTACGCGTCGAGGTCGTCGCGCCAGTCTCCTGTCAGCGGCGCGTGGTCGTCGTGCACCGCGTCGGCCATGAGGTCGAGTAGGTCGTCGCGGCTGTCCACGTAGCGATAGAGCGAGGTCGTGCCGGTCGACAGCTCGGCGGCGACGCGGCGCATCGACAGCGCGTCGAGCCCCTCGGAGTCGGCGATGGCGACGGAGGCGTCCACGATGCGTTCCACGCTCAGGGCCTGCCTTTTCGGCTGGTACGGCTCACGTTCCCAGATAAGCGGCATGGGCAGAGTCTACAGAATCGGCTACAGTGTGCCCATGGACGGGCACACTGTAGCCACAGATGTTTTGATCGCCGGCGGCGGATCGGTCGGGCTGATGCTCGCGGTGCTGCTGCGCCACCACGGCGTCGAGCCCCTCGTCGTCGAGGAGAAGCCGGAGCTCTCGCCACACCCCCGGGCCACCGGCATCGGGTCGCGGTCGGTGGAGATCCTGCGCGAGGTCGGCCTGGATCAAGCGGTCAACGAGGCTGCGGTCGACTTGCGGGCGGGCAAGATCAGAGGGCGCACGCTCACCGAGGCCGACTTCACCGAAGACGCGCAGTGGAAGACGAAAAGCGCGGCCGAGCTCACCTACACACCGGCCCGGATCCGTGGCACCTGCGCACAGAACCGGCTCGACCGCGTGCTGATCACCAGAGCCGGGCACGTGGAGTTCGGCGTGGCGCTCGACTCGTTCGAGCAGGACTCAGGCGGCGTCACGGCGACCCTGTCGGACGGGCGTGTCGTGCGGGCGCGCTATCTGGTGGCGGCCGACGGGGTGCGCAGCCGGGTTCGGCAGGTCCTCGGCATCGGCCTCACCGGTCCCGGCGTGATCGGCCAGGAGACGACCAGTGTTCTGTTCGGTGCCGATCTGCGTCCGCACACGCCGTTCGCCATGTGCAACATCGAGCATCCGGACGCGACCGGCCTGCTGGTGACCGTCGACGGCGAACGCGAATGGGTGTTCCTCACCCGTCTCGACACCGAGCCGACTCCCGAGCTCATCCGCACCGCGGTCGGCGACCCGTCGATCGAGGTGGAGATCCGCAGTGTGCTGCGGTTCCGGGGGCGCGGCCAGGTGGCCGATCGGCTCTCCGTCGGGCGGGTCTTCCTGGTAGGCGACGCGGCGCACGCGATCCCCCCGTTGGGCGCGTTCGGGTTGAACACCGGCATCGCCGACGCACACAATCTGGCCTGGAAGCTCGCGCACGTGCTGCGTGGTGAAGCCGAGCCCGAGCTGTTGGAGACATATCACGCCGAACGCCATCCGGTGGCCCTCATGACGATGGAGCAGGCGCGCCTGCGGTTCAACGATCCCTCCCTGCACTGGGGCAAGGACATGGCACAGGCACGCAAGGCAGCGGGGGCGATCAACGCGCCGGTGGTGCACATGGGATACCGGTACGGCGGCGCGAAGCTCCCCTCCACCGAGGACGTCACCCTCGACCTCGACGGATCGCCGGGATCGCGCCTGCCGCACAGGTGGGTGACCGACGGGGTGTCCACGCTAGATCTCGTCGGATCGCAGTGGTGCGTACTCACGGCCGATCCCGATGTGGAGGCCGACATTCCGGTCCACCTCGTGGATGACTGGCCGTACGGGACGCTGCTGGTCCGCCCCGACGGTTTCGTGAGCCGTTCGTACCCCTAGTCGCCAGCGCGCCCTGTGCCGGTCGCAGCCCGCGCGGCTCGAACCGGCCGCGGGCGTATCTCGAAGACGCGACCTGCCGCTACAACTGCCGCTGGCCAACGCCATGTAATGCCGAGTTCCGGATGTGCCTTGGCACTTGCGGCTCAGAGTCCGAGTACCCGGCCAACCCTCTTGGTCAGATCCTCCTCGGATACGGTGTCGACGTCGATGACGGGAAGTCCGAGGCGGGTGCTCTCCGTGCGGAGACGGTTGGTGAACAACCGATCACGTTCGAGCAGATTTCGTGCAGCACGTTCCGGATCACGGGTCTTGTCCGGGATCTCCCAGCCGCGCTTATCGAACGCTGCCCGGCGGAACGCGGGTGAGGGAAGCAACCACACGCCGTGGCTGCGCTCGGTGAGCAGCGGAGCGACCAGATGCGGCAACAGGCGGAATCCCTCGGCGATGACACCGGTTTCGGAGGATGAACACAACAGGTCGTCGACGATGAAATGGAATCCTTCCCCCCGGTACCAGTGGAAGGTGTCGAGCATCGTCTCCGGTGACCGGTCCACCCAGCGTTCATCCATACTCATCGCCGCGAATCTGCTCAGCCAGGGTGAGTTCTCCCGTGTGCTGCGCGCAGCATGGTCGCGCATGGCATCGTCGGTCGAGTACACGCGCAAGCCGTGCCGGGCCGCGAGATTACCCGCGATTGTCGATTTGCCGGCACCGCTGCCCCCACCGATCCAATAGATATGGCGCAGTCGCAGGCGCAGCGCGGCTGCGGTACCAGGCTGCTTTTGTTCGTCGGCACCCATTCGACCAAGCTATCCATCGACGCCGACGAAGCGCACACGCTCAACGACTTACCTCGCGGCAAAACCGGTTGCTCGCGGGGTCAGCCACTCCGCGGTTTGCTCAACAACGCGCGGCCGCGTTCCGGGGTGAGGCTGTACGCAAGAACAGGGTCGGCGAGCAGCGCAACCGGGGCGATGTGATCTGGAGTGCGGGGCTGCCAGTGCGTCATCGCGGTCTCGAGCGCATGCCAGAGTGCCGCTGGGTCGGAGTGGTGTTCAGCGAGCGCGTTTCGCACCGCGGTGTCGAATGCCTGGTTTCCGTAGGTGAGCCGGTAGCCGGGCTGCTGTACCCGCGCTCGGTGCTCGTCGATGGCACGTCCGATCTCGAACCCGGGGTCGTTCTGGGCGGTTTCGAGGATCTGGGCAACTTCGAGCGCGGAGTACTGCGCGGCCCCTTTGTTTGTGTGTTGCTGGGCGATTTCGAGGGCTACGCGGTGTCCGGCGTGTGCGCGATCTGCCATGTACTGGGCAGTCTCGAGCGCGGAGCCGTACCAGGGTTCTTTATGTGCGTGTTGCAGGAACACGCACGGCAGGAACTCTTCGGTGAACAGTGAACCAGCGAAGAATCCGTCCGGGACGGGCGCCGGAGGCAGCAGACGCGAAAGAAGCCGGGAGGTTTCGTACGGGGAGGAGGTGGCGAGGAACATCTGGAGCTGGACTTGGAGGACAGTGGCGCGTGGCTGGCCGAAATCTTGGGCTTTTTCCAGGGCCACCACGGCTCTGTCGATATCCCCGGAAAGAGCCTCGCCCCGAGCCTGTTCCACCGCCAGATCCCAGCTGTCACGAGTCTTGCCCGGCGGCTGGCGCAACCGGTGAAAGTCCTGGTACAGCGATTCCATGAGCGCAGTGAACGACGGATACCGCCGCGGAAATTCAGCCCAGGAAAACACGCTGTAGGCCGCCCACTCGCCGTTCTCATCACGGTCGGCCGGGTCGAGGAACAGAACCCCGACGTCGGCGTGAAGCGAGATCAGTAGCCCGCGACTGAACGGGTTACCCGGCGCGCCGACCGGAGCCTCGGTGATCAGGTCGGCCCACGACTCCCAAGCCGGTTCGAGGTCACGCAGCCATCCCAGATTGGTGGTATCACGCATCTTCCACACGAATTCCCCGGCATGGCGCCATCCATCCGTGGTCAGCAGGAAGCCGCGATACGAGGGCGGCAACCTCAGACCGAGTCGCTCCTCGACCACCTCGACGTCGACCTCGGCAGCGGGGGCGTACCCGAGCCAGCGCTGCCGCACCACATCGGGCTCCAGGTCACCGAAATCACTGCCTGTGACCCATTCCTCGCTCCACAGCTCCAGCCACGGTCTCCAGTTCACTCCATGAACGCTACGAGTGGCCTCCGACAAGTTCGGCGTGCGTGCAGGCCGAGATCGTGGTGAGAGTAGCTACTACTCTGGCCCTGCTCAGACATGTCCGCAAATGCCGCACGAGCCCGACGGGCGCCGAGTGGTGGACCAACGCCGGACAATTGACAAAAGTCGGTCCGGGAGTAAGGGTGATGGCATCCACTGGAGGGTGGCCTATGTGGGCGGGGGCAATGTCTGGTCGGCTTCGTTGTTCTTGTCCGTGATGGAGGGAACGGCGAGGTGTTTCGATGAGCGGCGGATTCTTCAACCACTACGACGATCCCGACGAGTTCTGGGACGACGAGCCGATCCGCCCGGTTACCCGACCGGCCCGACGGGGACCGGATACCCGCCCGGCCGACCCGCTGCCGAATTACCGCGCCTCTGTGTTGGCCGAAGCCGTCCAGGGATCGGCCCGGTTGTATCCCGGGAGTACCTCGTGGCGGCCTGTGTCAATTTCTTGGTCGGTCTGGCCCGCGCCATCGGCGAACTGCTCAGCGGTGTCGGGGCCGGGGTCAGTATCGCCGATATCGCCGCGACATCCGGGATGACGGCGGCGACCGGCGCTGCCGCCTGCACCGCCCTGGTGACCTTTCTCGGCGCACAGGCCAAAGCCATGGGCGACATCGACAGATCCTTCCCCGACGGCAAATGGCCGGGCTCCCAGGCGAGGAGTTTCAACGACGCGTCGGTCGAGGGCGACGACAAGTCCAGTTGGGAGATCGCCTAGACATGGCAGGTGCGGACCCGGCGCGGATGCGCGCGGGGGAACAACGCGTCCGGATCTTCGGACTCGCCTTGCAAGCCGTGATTCCAACGGTGATCGGGTGCGGACTGCTGGTGCCAGACATAGCGGAGTGGGCCGGTCTCGCCGTAGCCCAACGCGCGGCGCTCGGCTACGCCCTGCTCGTGCAGGTGGCGGCGATCGCGATGAGCTGGCGGACCCCACCCGCCGGAACATCACTGGTCATCGTTCGCACACTGTTCTTCTCCGCCTACACGGCGCTGGCCGCAAGCACGGCTCTGCTGGCGAGAAAAGAGGACTGGAATCTACTGACCATTCCGATCTTCGTGTGCTTGATCTTCGCGTTGCACACCGTCTACGAGCGCTGCACGCGGCGTTTCGAGGCATTCGACACACGCTCGGACGGTGAAGCTGAGCGCCGTGCGCAATGAGGGGCGAACAGCAGGACCCGTGTGCCGCGGGCGACAGGGCCGAACTCGTCCAACATGGTCGCCACGGCCAAGCCGATGCCCGCCGGGTCGACAGGTCACCTCGCCAAGGCCGACCCACTCCTACGGGTAGCCGGAGAGGGTGACAGACAACCTGCAATGCCGCATAGCGCGCGGTTCAGAACGGCATACTTGCTCGCCGCCAAGACGACCGCGCCCCCACCCGGACAGCTGGATTGGGGCGCAGCGGAGTGGGTTCGCAACGCTTGGACCGTTCTTCGAAAGGCGATGCCTGGCCTGCCCGAGTGTGGCGGGCTCCCGCCCCGGCCGTCGCGCCGCACACGCGCATCAACCACCGTGACATCCGGCCAGGACATCGGCCCACCTTTGACGCTCAACGGACCGGCGACCGGGAACGGCGTTCCACCGATAGCCGGGATCTGGCCGTAACGGCCGGCCGAACGCGTCCCGGAGCGTGCCGTCCCGCCTCAGTCGGTGCCGTCCTGCACCGGATAGTCGATGACGACCGCACCGCCGGTGGCGTAGTTGACGACATCGGCGGCCGCCCGCTGGCCGTGCTGTGATGCCCGTGCCGCGGCCATGGCGGCGGCGTCGGCGAAGTCGGCTTCGAAGACCGCGAAATACGGCGCTTCTCCGTTGGTGGCCGCTACGTCGAAGCTGTAGCGCCACGCAAGCAGGCCGGGCATTTTCATGACCAGTGGAAGGTGATTGGTCACGTAGTAGTCGCGGAAGTGGTCAGGGTCGGCGGGCTTGGGATACAGGACTACCAACTTATGCATGACCGCCTCCCGGTGTGTGTGAGTGCGGTGTCCGGTACCGCGGTCGGTTGAATCGTCATATGTGCAGGTTAGGGCTTGATGTGTGGTCGAGGGAAAGACGGGGACGGGATAGACTCAGAACGGATCGTTATCAATCGACCGGGAGGGCATATGGCGCCGGATACGGTGAGCCTGCGGTACTTTCTGGTGCTGGCGCAGGAGTTGAACTTCACCCGCGCGGCCGCACGGATCGGTATCGCGCAGCCCGCACTCAGTGCCCGGATGCGCCGATTGGAGGCGGAACTCGGTACGACGCTGCTGGTTCGTAACACGCGTAGCGTCGTATTGACCACGGCCGGCGCGGCTTTGGCGGAGTCCGCGCCGCCCGCGCTGGCGGCGCTGGACCGGGCATGGGACACCGCCCGGAATGCGGGGGCCGGTCAACTGGGCACGCTGCGCATCGGATACAGCCTCAGCGCGGGGGCCGAGACGGCACCGACCCTGGTGGACAGGCTCATTCGCAGCAGCCCGGGACTCGAGGTCGGCGCGGTCCCCATGGCGACACCGGAGATCTCCCCCGCGGTCGCCGACGGCCGCATCGATGCGGGGATCACCCGCGGTGGACAGCCGGGTCGTGACGTGCGCCGGTTCCTGCTGCGGCGCGAGCGCGTCGGGGTCCAATTGGCACAGCATCATCCGCTGGCCGAACACCCGGAGATCGAGATCGCCGATGCGGCCGCGTATCCGCTGCGACTCCCCGACCGGACGGCCAACCCCGTGATCCACGACCAGCTGTCCGCACTGTTCCGCGATACCCGGCCGAACCCCCGATTCCACACGCCCCCAGTCTCTTTCGACATGTCTCAAAGCGACCTACGCGACGGGCTCACCCTCGCCCCGGCCGGTGAAGCCGCGGTCGCGACACAAACGGCCGGTCTCACGTGGCGACCGCTGCAGGGCGCGCCCACCTTGACGATCCACCTGGTCCTCCCGCGCGTGCAGTCACCACTACACCGCCGCGTCCGCACCGTCGCCAAAACCCTTGCACACGAGCTGCACTGGCTGCCCGACTGACGCGCAGCAGGTCACGCAGATTGCCGCCGACGATGACGATCCCCTGCACCGCCACAACCTTCAACAGCGGATGTGTCCAGGAAATCGGTATGAGCACGAGCAATTGCCCAACCGGCACCACGATCCGAGTACTACAGCGACCACCAGCAGCAGCCAGCCCACCCGTGCGACCCACCCCCCGCGCCCGGCGCACCGGGCTGACCTCCTCCGGTCCCCGAGGTCTGTCGCCGAAACGGGCCTCGCCACCTTCGCAGTAACAGCTCCACGGCAACGTCCACCCCCTGCATGCCCGTGCCAACCGCAGGGGGTCGAGAACGCACTACATTTGCCGCACAGCGCGCTGACGGAACCGGCCGGACGGGCGGCGCCGACGGAACGACTGAGCCCCCACCCGGCAACCGGACCGAGGCTCAGCAGAGTCTCTACCAGCAGCGATACGCGTGCCGCGCTACTTCTTCCCAGACGCTGATTCGCTATACGTTGAAGCGGAACTCGACCCCATTGACATCCCATATCGGCACGTCAAACCCCCTGCTCGTACGTCGCGTCACGTTCCGAAGCAGAATAACCTCTGCACCTCTCCTCGACCCAACCGGTGTCGGCGGCTCGTGCGATCCGACGCTCCGGCCGCCGCACCGCCCGGCTGACTCTAGAGAACTCAAGTGCGCGCTCATGCCGAATTGAGTGCACTTCGCGGTGCGATCGGAGGTAGGTTCGCCCCCTCTCCGTACTCCGCGCAACTCAGTGGTGGATCACCTCACCGAGCCGCGGCAGAACGGACCGTTTCCAACTGCGCTCGACGGCGTTGCGCACCATCCGCTGTCGTCGATCCTGGATGTCGAACCCCGTCTGTGTCAGCAGAAGTCGTGTACCCCGCCCCTGCGTCTGCAGCATCCAGTCGACAACCCAGCGGGCGGGAAACTCTGCCTGTGGATAATCCCAACTGTAGGTCAGCTGCTCGTATGGCCGGACCGCCAACACCTCACAGAGGATCTGCTCGGTGACTGATTCCGGAATGATGAACCGGAAGCAGGTCCCGACCGACGCAGCGAACCCGGTCGGTCGCAGCAACCACCGTTGCAGCAAATCCGGCTCGGTCAATGCACGCCACACGGCTTCCGGCGGCTGCCGAAAGAAGCTGCCAAGCTCGACTGCGGCGGGATTCAATTGCGGATCAGCGATCACCGGCGCACCACCTCCACAAAGGGCCGAACCGGCCCTGCTGCTCAATTCGCCTGGCCTTCCTTGAATTTCGCTTCCATTTCCGCTGCAAGTTGCGGCTGTTCGGCCTCCATCTTCTGGACATAGTTGACCGCATCGCCGACAGTTCGCAGGCTCGCCAGGTCTTCATCGGGGATCTTCACCTCGTACTTGTCCTCCAGCTGCACGGCGATCTCAACCAGCGACAGTGAGTCGATATCGAGGTCGTCGACGAACGACTTCTCGAGCACCACGTCTGCAGCGTCGATACCGGTGACCTCCTCGACGATCTCCGCGATGCCAGCGACGATTTCTTCCTGCGTAGTAGCCACGAATTACCCTTTCTCGGTGCAATTATCTGTCTGCGTCGACCCGAGGCCCTGTGCCTCGCTGGAGCCGAGAGTCAGTGCCAGTACGCTAAGAGCTCCAGTGGGGTGGAGGTTCAACAGGTTGTGACGGACAACACGCAATCCGGTGTGCTGGTGAGCATCGGTGAGTTGGCACGCAGGACCGGTCTCGCGGTGCGAACGATCCGGTTCTACTGCGACGAAGGCATTCTGGAATCGCAACGCAGCGCGGGCGGACATCGAATGTTCGACCCTGACAGTGCCGCCGAACGACTGCTCTTGGTACGGCGGCTACGCATTCTGGGCCTCGGCCTCGATTCGATAACTCATGTGCTGCACGGGGAACGGTCGCTGACAGAAGCCATCGCTGCCGAAAGTGCACGACTGGATGTCGAATTGAGATCACTGGCGTGGCGGCGGGCGTCACTGCGGGCTATCGAGACGGCGTCCTCGGCACAGCGGAGTGCGCGATTGGCATTGCTGGCTGCCGCGCAGGACGGAGTTGCGGTCCACGATCGCCTCGTCCGCTTCTGGCGGCGCATCCTCGCACCGCTACCGCGAGCCGCCAGCGATCCGTGGGTGTGCTGGAACGTCCCGCAGCCGCCTGCTGAGCCATCCATCGACGAGGTTGTGGCGTATGTCGAGTTGGCCGCTCTCGCGGCCGATCCCGACGTGATCAGAGTTGTGCGGCGGCAATACTGGCGAGGTCGGCCGGAGTTGATTCATGATGCCCACGCGTTGTACGTCGCGGTGGGCGAGGTGATGGTGGATGTGGTGTCACTCGTCACCGAAGGCGTCCAGCCGCATCGAGGCAACGAACTCGATCGATTCGTCATCGCTCACGCCAGCGCGCGCGGCGAACGCGACACCCCACGTTTCCGCGAGCAAATGATGATCGACGCTACCGACGCCGACCACCGGATTCATCGCTATTGGGCGCTGACCAGTCAGTTCCTCGGAACTCGCGTCACCGTTGGCCAAGCCCACAACTGGCTCTACGAAGCCCTGACCAGCTCCACCGAGCTCGTCGACGCACCAGCGAGCCAGCAGACCGCACTACCGGAGGAATACCGTGACGGTTCCGGCCACGAGCCCGGGAATGCTCGCCGCCGAGCCGCCCGTCGGGCCGAACTACTGCGGCAGCTGCTGTAGCGCCGGCTCGTCGAGAAGACTGACGCAAACGCACTGTCTTGCCGCATACCGCGCTGACCGAACCGGCCAGATCACCGTGCCAGCGAAACGACAGAGCCCCCGCCCGGACACCGGGCGGTGGCCTCAGCAGCGCCTCTACCAGCAGCGATACAGGTGCTGCCTACTTCTTCGCTGACGCTAATCCGCTGCGGAACTCGACCCTCTTGACATCCAATATCGGCACGTCAAACACCCTGTTCCGCACGCAGCCTACGTTCCGAAGCCAAATAACCTCACCAGGACTCTAGCGACTTCCTCTTTGTGAGGTTGGAGTCGAGGGCAGTCGCCCTCTTTCGGTCGGGCGCTGGTCACCAGGGCATCGCGAGGTCTGCCTGTGAGACACACTGATGTCAGGCGTCATGATCCCGAGGGTTCTGCGGGCAGGCAAGTCCCCGCCAGAATTGGGAATCGCGAGGATGTTGCTGCGTTAGCACCGGCAGGACGGGATTCTCTGTTCTACTGCGGACCAGCACGTCATCGAGCGAAGCGACGACGTCCAGCACAGAGCGCGGCTCGAACTGGCCAGCCTGCTTCTTGGCCTTGACGCGCACGTTGTTCGGTGTGGGGCCAGCGTCGATGACGGAGTGGTGCCACAGTCGGCTGTGATGAGCACAGCGATTACGGAGGTAGACCATGGCCCTCACCCGGTAGGCGAAACCGCTCTTTGCTACTCCGACACTGGCCGCGACAGCGTCGGGCAGCGTGCCCAGTGCCCCGCGCTCGATGCACTTCGACAGCGTGCCGAACGACCATGCCTCGACAGCCGACCAGACAGGCAGTTCGCTAAAGCCCTGCCTGCCTGCGTCGGTGGTCGTGAAGCGCAGGATGTGACGCTCCTTGCTCCGCTCGATGTCGCGCAGGCACGATTCGACGGTTCGTTCGCCCTGACCGACATCCATGTAGAAATCATCCTTGAGGTATCGCCCGCGTGGCCCGTGGGCAGCCGCGATCACACGCGCCGTATGAGTCCGTAGCAACAACTCGACGCGGGCGAGCGGCGGCACGAGCATGGACCGCAGCGCCTCGTCTGCTTCGTAAATCGTCCGGATATCATGGAAGGTCGTGCCGGGACGGAAGTCATCGTCGCCCAGATGTGGAGCCTGCTGGAAGTACCGTGCATAACCGGAGAACCTGTAGTAGTTATTCGCGGCGAGGAACGCGGAACACCCCGCCTCGTCCTCGATAACGAGACCGCGTCGCCCCAGGAGCTCGACCTGCTCCTCCACGGACAGGCTAGGCTTCACAGAGCCCCCGGAAAGAAAAAGGCCCCTCCCATTTGAGCTTCAGCGAGAGGCTTGGGAGGGGGACGATTGGCACCAGCATAGCCCATGATGGACTCACATGCCAGCCGCCGCTAGCGCCCGATGAGCAGAAGTTCAAGCCCTGCTCCGCACAGATCACTTCTTGCCTGCGAGGCAAATCCGCAAGCAGCATCCTTTGGTTGACCCTGTCCGAACGATTGGCGCCGACCGTGGACGGCCAGTTGCCTACCGCCTCGTGGATGATCCAGCGCTGTTCCAGGCGAAAAGAGCTGCCCTCGTTCGAGCCCTGAACGTTCTCGATGAGGACGCACCGAACTAGCCGCCGGGAACGGATTTGCATCGTCCGAGACTAATGTCCGTTCGATCAGCGATACCAAGTATCAAGCCTTTCCGCAGCCGCCGGCCTAACTTCTTCGCTGACGCTAGTCCGCTGCGGACCTCGCCCCTGTTGACGTCCTATCACTGCACGTCAAACCTCCTTCGCGCCGCGACTCATGTACCGAAGTCGGACAACCTCTGCGCGAACCTGATGGTACGACCGGCGCTGGCACTGGTCGTACCATCAGGTTCCTTCCTGGTCGTCAGGTGAGTTCCGCCAGTGAGATTGTCTTCACCCACAGTCCAGACTGGAACGCGGCATCACTTGTTGCCGACAAGGCGCAGCACTGGCCGCTGGTCGGCCTCTCCGAGGAGGTCGCGGACCTGCCTCGGGCTGATCTTCAGGACATCGGCGAGAGCGGGGATACTCACCCCGTGGTTGCCAGCGAGTTCGGTTGCCTTCCTCAGCAACGTCGGCACCTCCCCTGGATACGCGCTCGACGGATCGGCGGAAGGGTCGATAACCATAGCGAGGCGTTGGTACGCCCGACGCGCGGACGACTCCGTGGTACGGCCGCGCTCGACCATCCGGCGAACCAGCGAGTGTGGCGAGACGCCCCAAGTCCTGCCAAGCCGGTCGAGCGCGGACAGGTCGAGCCGCTGCGGTAGGGCAGCATCCATAGACGCGGCTGGCGTCAGGAATGCGGCGGCGAATTCGTCGGCCTCCTTCTCTATGGCTGCACTGTGCTCGCTGGAGTCGGTATGCAGCAGCAAGTGCCCAATCTCATGCGCAATCGAGAATCGGTGGGTAAATACGTTCTCGGTCCGCCGCGGGGTCGTGATGATGATCGGACGGTCGACAATCACAACGGAGAAGGCATCGACAGCGTCGATCTCGCCGAGCGGGCGCACAGCGACGACGATGCCGCGGGACTCGGACGTGGCGACCAAATGCTTGACTGGGCCATCGGGCAGGCCCCAGTGCTGGCGCAGAAGCGCGGCGGCCTCGGCAGGCGCAATGCCCCGGTTGACCTCAGGGAGGTCGGCCTCAGGGAGCTTGACGTGCCGCTCAAGCGCGAATGTCAACTCCCACACCAAGGTCGTCGTGGCCAGCGCCTTTTGGCGGTCGCTCACGCGCGCCGAACGCAGGCTCCGAAAGTGGGCATTCACCGTGTCGATGCGGGCCAGAGGGCGACCGACGCCGAAGAAACCGGGGCGGACGTCCAGGGCCTTCGCCAAACGGTCCAGCACGTCGGCGCGGGGCGAGTTGATTCCGGCCTCGTACTGACCGATCGCGGCCGCCGACACTCCGACCTCGGCCGCTAGGTCGGACTTCGTCACTGAAAGACGAACACGGGCCTGAGTTAGCCGGGCCGGTTCGAAACGGCCGTGCGTCTGCCCGGAGCCGGGAAGGTCGAACAGGCTCGGGGTATCGTCACGCATCTGGAGGCGTCTCCTCCTGCTTCTGCAACTCAACGACGGGAACGACCGGGGTGCCACTGTCGAACGGCTCGACGTCCGCAGTCACGCGCTCAGAGTCGGCCTCGGGCTGCCAGATGGCTTCATGCCCGTGCAACTTGACCTTGCCTGCGTCATCGAGGACGGCGACGGCCCACTCGATCGCCTGCAACTGCCGCGGCGACGAATGGACCATGATCAGCACGAGAGGCATCGTGTCGCCGACCGCCGCCACCAGGCGCTGGACACTAGGCTCGCTAGCGTCCTCGGCCACATCGTTGTCAGGCTCGGGTGCCTCCTCGAAGCCAGGCTCGAACAGCATCGGGTCCGGAGGCCGGGCAGCAAAGCCGTTCATCCGCGTCGGGCTTGACGCGAAGTTGCTGAGCGCATCCGGAGTGCCCGGCACCCGCCAGACGTACAGCACGCAGTCGTTGACGACGGGAAGCTCGTACCCTGCCGGGGTCAGCTTATGCGACTGGAAGCCGCGAGCAGCTAGTGCCTCGTGGGCGTCATCGAGGAGATCGCGCCACTGACTGCCAAAGCCCATGGAGTACCGCGACCCCGAAGCCAGGTGCGCTTCCGCCGCGCGGTCGTGCCTCGAACGCACAATTTCGACGAGTAGTTTACGGATGCCGGGAGCGTGGGAGCCGAGAGCATCGGCGGGCGAGTGCAAAACCATGATGGACTCCTGATTCCGCGTCCGGAGCCGCACATTCGGCCAGGACTGTCACTTCAGTATGGCACGCGATTCGCGCATAGACGCTTCAGTCGAGCTCAGCGTGGCGCGCCACAGCCCATAGACCAGGCTGGGCGAGTCGACCTTTGGCCTATCAACGGTCGCCACCACGCCGCCGGACTGATCACCGACGCCTTTCTCCACAGCTGACCAAACGCGCGCTCACGCGTCAGACCGCACTGACCGAAGTGGCCAGGATGCTGTCCCGGCGAACCCACTGGGCCCCCACGCAGATATTGAGCGGAACTCCGCAGACTTTCTACCAGCAGCGATTCGCGCGCAGTGTTACTTCTTCGCAGACGCTAATCCGCTGCGGAATTCGACCACGTCACCATCGACCATGACGTAGTCCTTACCCTCCATACGAACCTTGCCCGCGGCCTTCGCCGCCGCCATGGAGCCCGCTTCGACAAGATCCGCGAAGGCGACGATCTCGGCCTTGATGAAGCCGCGTTCGAAGTCGGTGTGGATGACGCCCGCCGCCTTGGGAGCGGTATCGCCCTGATGAATCGTCCACGCGCGGGCCTCTTTCGGCCCCGCCGTGAGGTAGGTCTGCAAGCCGAGGGTGTGGAATCCGGCGCGAGCGAGGGCGTGCAGGCCCGGTTCGGTCTGCCCGATGGATTCCAGCAGTTCCAGGGCGGATTCGTCATCGAGTTCGAGCAGTTCGGCTTCGACCTTGGCGTCGAGGAAGACCGCGTCCGCGGGCGCCACGGCGGCTTTCAGTTCGGCGATCTTCGCTTCGTCGGTGAGCACCGATTCGTCGGCGTTGAAGACGTAGAGGAAGGGTTTGGTGGTGAGCAGCGAAAGTTCTTTCAGCAGTTCGGTATCCACCTTGTTGCCCGCAGCGAACAGGGTGGTTCCGCTGTTCAGGATCTCCTGGGCCGTTTTGGCGGCATCGGCGAGGGGCTTGCGCTCCTTCTTGATCTTGGCTTCCTTTTCGAAGCGCGGGACCGCCTTCTCGAGGGTCTGGAGGTCGGCGAGGATGAGTTCGGTTTCGATGACCTCGATATCGGCGGTCGGGTCGACCTTGCCGTCGACGTGCACGACATCGTCGTCGGCGAAGACGCGCACCACCTGGCAGATGGCGTCGGCCTCGCGGATGTTGGCGAGGAATTTGTTGCCGAGTCCCGCGCCCTCGGACGCGCCCTTCACGATGCCCGCTATATCGACGAAGGAGACGACGGCGGGGACGAGGCGCTCGGAACCGAAGATCCCGGCGAGCGTTTTCAAGCGCGGATCGGGCAGCGGGACCACCCCGACGTTCGGCTCGATGGTCGCGAACGGGTAGTTCGCGGCCAGCACGTCGTTCTTGGTCAGCGCGTTGAAGAGCGTCGACTTTCCGACGTTGGGCAGGCCGACGATTCCGAGGGTGAGACTCACGAGGTAGGGAGTCTACGCGTCGCGACGCACGGCCCGGCCCACCGCTCCCGGGAAACGTCGGGGATCGGGTCGAGTTGCCGATCGTCAGGGGATGAGGACGACCTTGCCCAGGTTGGCACGGCCCTCGATGACGGTGTGCGCCTCGGCGGCGTCATCGAGCGAGAATTCGGCATGCACGGCGGGTCGCAGTTGGCCGGAAGCGGCGTATTGCCACAATTCCTGGCGCCAGTGGTCGTAGATCTCGGGGGTTTCCGCGGCGACGCGCGCGATCTGGAATCCGATCACCGATTTCGCGCCGACGAGCAGGTCATAGGCTTGGATCGTGCCGCCGCCGGAGCTGTAGGCGACCAGGCGACCGCCGGGGGCGAGAGCGGCCAACGCCGGGCCGAGCAGGTCGCCGCCGACGGCATCGAGGCCGTAGTCGACGGGTTCACCCCATGTCCGCGCGCTGTAGGCGACCACCTCGTCGACGCCGAGGCCGTCCAGGAATTCCGCCTTCGAGAGATCGGAGACGGCCGCGAGCACCCGCTTGGCTCCGCGCACGCGGGCCAGTTGGACCGCGAGGTGTCCGACGCCGCTCGCCGCGGCGGTGACGAGCGCGGACTCGCCGGACTCCGGTTTCGCGGCATCGAGGGCGCCGAGCGCGACCAGACCGCTGCGCACCAGCGCCACCGCGTCGACGGCCGACGCACCGTCGGGGATGGTCGATGCCATCGACTCATGGATCAGCGCGTACTCGGCGTACCCGTGGCCGAAGCACAGGCCGGTGACGCGATAGCCGGGCATGCAGTCGGTGACGCCTTCGCCCACGGCCACCACCTCGCCCGCGATCTCGCCGCCCAATGGGCTCGGTTCCCCGGCTTCTCGGACCTTCCGCACCACCGGCAGGGTCACTCCGATCGCCTCGACGCGAACGAGGAGTTCACCGGGGCCGGGAGTCGGGATCTCGACCGACTCCACCTCGAGGACCTCGGGACCACCATTGCGCTCATACCGGACCCGACGCATCCCAACCTCCATTGATCGTTAGAAGGCGTAACGGTAACGGGACGGCAGGCGGATCTCACCCATTCGATGGCGCTGCTGTGCGACATCTCACCAGGCCGTGGGCGGGATCCGACCTGAGCGGACATTCGAGGGCCGCACGCACGCCTTTCCGTCAACAACTGTGCACGAGAACGCCCCGGCGTACCGTGCTCGTATGGAGCCGATCACGGAGGTGGTGACGGCACGGCCCGCGCCCGCGCTGGCGGGGTTCATCGACCACTACCTCGGCTACCGGATGACCGGTTATCCGCCCGGACTGCACCGGGGTCTGCCGTCGCGGCATCTGACGTTCATCGTGTCCATCGGGCCGACCATCGATGTCGTCGCGCAGACCGATCCTCGGCAGCGGCCGGATGACTATCGCTGTGTGTTGAGCGGGTTGCAGGCCAGTTCGGCCGCGATCGCGCACTGCGGGGATCAGGAGGGCGTGACGATCGCGTTGACGCCGATGGGGTGCCGGACGTTGTTCGGAATGCCCGCGGGCACGCTGTGGAATACCTCGCTGGAGTGCGCCGATGTGGCTGGTCGCGCGGGTGACGAGTTGTGGGAACGGTTGCAGGGGCCGGCGCCGTGGTCGCGACGGTTCGCGATCTGCGATGAGGTGCTGACCCGGGTGGCGCGTCCGGATCGTCTCGTGACACCCGAATTATCCTGGGCCTGGCGAACTCTCGTGGACAGCGGCGGCAATGTCGCCATCGCTCCGTTGGCGGAGCGCGTCGGGTGGAGCAGGCAGCATCTGGCGCGGCGCTTCGCTACCGAATTCGGGGTGAGTCCGAAGCTGGCGGGGCGGATCACCCGATTCGAGCGCGCACGGCGCATGATCGAGCACGTCCCGCCGCATATCACTATCGCCCAGGTCGCGGCCACGTGCGGCTATTACGACCAGGCGCATCTGAATCGCGATTTCGCCGAGTTGGCGGGGTGCAGTCCGACGACGTGGCTGGCGCAGGAGGTTACATCCGTCCAAGACGCAACGGCGCGGGCGGGCGCACGCTGAGGTCATGACCAATCCAGCACCGGCAGAAGCCACTACTCGCATCGCCACGGCCGTATGGCCGTGCCTCATCTTCCGCGACGCCCGCGCGTCGGCGGATTTCCTCGTCCGCGCCTTCGGTTTCGAACTGGCGGCGCTCTACGCGCGCGAGGGCGACCCGTCCGTCATCGAGCACGGTCAACTCCGCTGGCCGCTCGGCGGCGGCGTCATGTTCGGCAGCGCGGGCAGGGACGACTCACCGTTCGGGCGGCGTGAACCCGGAACCGACCTGGTCTACGTCGTCTGCGACGAACCGGATGAACTCTTCGCCCGTGCCACGGCGGCGGGGGCCGAGGTGGTGCGCGATCTGCGCGACGAGGATTACGGCTCACGGGGTTTCGCGGTGCGCGATCCCGAGGGCAATATCTGGAGTTTCGGCACCTACCGCGGCGAATAGCTCAGCGACCGCCCAGCCCGGACATGGCTATGCCGTGCACGAAGGCGCGTTGTGCCAGGGCCTAGAGCACGAGCAGCGGCGACAGGATGACCACCGCCGCGGCCATCAGCAGCGGCCACTGGGTGTGGTACTGGCCTTGCAGGCGGACCAGACCCAGTGTGGCGGTGGCGTATTCGTTGCGTTGGATCATGATCAACGGCCACAGGAAATCGTTCCAGACCGATATCCAGGGTGAGTACGGCCAGCACCATCAGGGCGGGACGGGTGTGCGGTAGCAGCACCCGCCAGTAGATCTGCCAGGTCGTGCAGCCGTCCAGGATCGCCGCTTCCTCCAATTCCACGGGGAGGGTGCGGAAGAACTGGCGCATGAGGTAGGTGCCGAAGGCGCTGCCGAACAGGCCGGGCACGATCACCGCCCACGGCGTGTCGACCCAGCCGAGGACACGCATGAGCAGGAATTGCGGGATCACCGTGACGGTCAACGGCACCATCAGGGTGCCCAGATAGGCGAGGAACAACACGTCCCTGCCGCGAAATCGCAAGCGGGCGAACGCGTATCCGGCAAGCGAGCAGAAGAACACCTGTCCCGCGGTCACGCACAGCGCGTAGCCGGTGGTGTTGAACAGCATTCGCCCCATCGGCAGGGTGTCGAAGACACGGCCGTAGTTGGACCAGCGCGGATGCGCGGGAAGCACGGTGGGCTCGGTGATGTCGCCGTCGCTCTTCAGTGAGCCGGATACGGCCCACAGCACGGGGTCAGTGCCTCGTCGTCGTCACCGCAGCCGCCGCTCAGCAGCGGTAACGCGAGGGCCGACCCGAGCAGAGTCCGCCTGCGCACCCGCGCGGCGGCCCGGTGAGTCGGACTCGCGGGATTCGATACCGCGCGGGTCGGATGCAGCACGGCACTCCTGCCGGGGGTGAGGGCGGCGCAACACGGACGGCAACGCAGCTTACTTACGGCGGCGATCGCGGAGCGCCCGACACACGGGACAAATGTCGAAGACCGGCCCTCGATAGCGGAATTCCGCCTGGCCGGCGACGTAGATCGGATACGTTGACACGTGTTTCAGCAAGATCCCGCGGAGTTCTACAGGGAGTAGGCAGATGGCGACACTCGAATATCTGCGGACCGATCCCGACCTGCCGCCCGTCGGCGTGGTCGACCGGTCCCCGATAACACCGGCAAAGAAGGCGATTTTCGCCGGAATCGCGGTCCTCGGCGCGGTCGCATGGGCCCTGCTCGCCATCGCGCGCGGCGAGAACGTCAATGCCGTCTGGATCGTCATCGCCGCGGTGTGCACCTATGTCATCGCCTACCGGTTCTACGCACGGTTCATCGAGTGGAAGATCACCACACCGCGTGACGATGTGGCGACTCCGGCCGAAATACTGGAGAACGGCAAGGATTACATGCCGATGGACCGGCGGGTCCTCTACGGCCACCACTTCGCCGCCATCGCGGGTGCGGGTCCGCTGGTCGGCCCGGTGCTTGCCGCGCAGATGGGTTATCTGCCCGGCACCATCTGGATCGTCGTCGGCGTGGTCTTCGCCGGTGCTGTGCAGGACTACTTGGTGCTCTGGGCGTCGACCAAACGGCGCGGTCGCAGCCTCGGGCAGATGGCGCGCGACGAGCTGGGCGCCATCGGCGGCGTCGCGGCGATCGTCGCGATCCTGGTCATCATGATGATCCTGCTCGCGGTGCTCGCGCTGGTCGTCGTCAACGCGCTCGGCGAGAGTCCGTGGGGTGTGTACTCGATCGGCATGACCATCCCCATCGCCCTGTTCATGGGCGTCTACCTGCGGTTTCTGCGTCCGGGTAAGGTCGGCGAGGTTTCCGCGATCGGTATCGCGCTGCTACTGCTCGCGATCGTCTCGGGCGGCTGGGTCGCGGAAACCAGCTGGGGCGAGGACTGGTTCACCCTCTCGAAGACAACCATCGCCTGGCTGTTGATCGCCTACGGCTTCTTCGCGTCTGTGCTGCCGGTGTGGCTGTTGCTCGCGCCGCGCGACTATCTGTCGACCTTCATGAAGATCGGCACCATCGGCCTGCTCGCGGTCGGCATTCTGATCACCATGCCGGTGCTGGAGGCGCCCGCGGTCTCCCAGTTCGCGAGTTCGGGAACCGGGCCGGCGTTCGCGGGCAGCCTGTTCCCCTTCCTGTTCATCACCATCGCCTGCGGCGCGCTGTCCGGGTTCCATTCGCTCGTCGCCTCGGGTACTACGCCGAAACTGCTGGAGAAGGAATCCCACGGCCGCATGATCGGCTACGGCGGCATGTTGATGGAGTCGTTCGTCGCCGTGATGGCGATCATCACCGCCTCCATCATCGACCAGCATCTGTATTTCGGGATGAACGCCCCGGGCGCGTTGACCGGCAATACCCCGGAAACAGCTGCGGCGTATACCAATTCGCTCGGACTCTCCGGACCACCCGCCACCCCGGCCGATTTCTCCCAGATCGCTTCCGACGTCGGCGAGAAGACGATCATTTCGCGGACCGGCGGTGCGCCGACCTTGGCGGTCGGCATCTCGCAGGTGTTCTCCGAATTTCTCGGCGGCTCGGCGATGAAATCGTTCTGGTACCACTTCGCGATCATGTTCGAGGCGCTGTTCATTCTCACCACGATCGATGCGGGCACCCGCGTCGCGCGGTTCATCGTCTCGGACGCGCTGGGCAATTTCGGTGGCCCGCTGCGCAAATTCAAGGATCCGTCGTGGCGGATCGGCGCCTGGCTGTGCTCGCTGGTGGTGGTCGCGGCCTGGGGTTCGATCCTGCTGATGGGCGTCAACGATCCTTTCGGCGGTATCAACGCGCTCTACCCGCTGTTCGGCATCGCCAACCAGTTGCTCGCGGCGGTGGCCCTGACGGTGGTGCTGACCATCATCATCAAGAAGGGCCTGGTGAAATACGCCTGGATACCGGGTATTCCGCTGATCTGGGATCTCCTGGTGACGATGACGGCGTCGTGGCAGAAGATCTTCTCCGCCGATCCGAAACTCGGGTATTGGAAACAGCACAGTCTGTGCCAGGCCGCCAAGGACGCGGGCAAAGGCTGTCTGACGGCGAAAGCCGACCAGGTCGACACCGCGCTGCGCAACACCTTCATCCAGGGCACCCTGTCGATCATCTTCGCGGTGCTTGTACTGATCGTCGCGATCGTCGGCGCCGTCGTCTGCCTGCGGGCGTGGCGCGCGGGCGGTTCGGAGACGACCGAATCACCGGAGGAACCGTCGAAGATATTCGCGCCGAGCGGTTTCGTCGCGACCCCGGCCGAGCGGGAAGTCCAGAAGCAGTGGGACGAGTTGATCGCGGCGGGCACGGTGCGTGCGCCGGGCGCGGCACACGCGACGGCGGATCGACCCGCGTGACGCGCCCCCGGATGGCGCGGGGCGGTCGATTCACCGGATCGGCCGCCCTGCGCCGCGTGCGCGACGGCGCGAAGACCGTCATCTGGTGGGTCGACTCGATACTGGGCGGGCAGGACTACCGCCGCTACGTCGACCATCTACGCCGCGCGCACCCCGGTCGCGAGATTCCGACCGAGCGTGACTACTGGCGCGACCGGTATGCCGAGGCGGATCGCAATCCCCAGAACCGCTGCTGCTGACTCCCGCCGGGCTGCCCGATCGGATGCATTCGCGTCTGATTTCCGCTAGCACGCTGTCGCGTGAGCTGACATTGTTGATGAAGTGACGATCACGGCGTTGGATTTCGAGCGGTGCTATCGAGCGGTGTCGACGCGGGACTCGCGATTCGACGGACAGTTCTTCACGGCGGTGCGAACCACCGGGATCTATTGCCGCCCTTCATGCCCGGCCATCACACCCAAACGAACGAATGTCAGTTTCCTGCCGACGGCCGCCGCCGCGCAGCACGCCGGGTACCGGGCCTGCCGCCGCTGTCTGCCCGACGCGGCGCCCGGCTCCCCCCTGTGGAATACCAGAGCCGATCTCGCCGCCCGCGCCATGCGGCTCATCGGCGACGGCGTGATCGAACGCGGCGGCGTGCCCGCGCTGGCGGCCACCCTCGGTTATTCACAGCGGCAACTGACCCGTGTGCTGACCACCGAACTCGGCGCCGGTCCGCTCGCACTGGCTCGCGCGCATCGCGCCCACACCGCGCGACTGCTGATCCAGACCACATCGATGCCGATGTCGGATATCGCGTTCGCGGCCGGATTCGCCAGCATTCGGCAATTCAACGACACCGTGCGTGAGGTTTTCGCCGTCAGCCCGACCACGATGCGCACCGAGGCGCAGCGGGCGCGCAAGGACTCGCCCGTCGTGCCGGCCACCAACGGTGCGCTCACATTGCGCCTGCCCTACCGGGAACCGCTGGATCGGGCCTGGCTGGAATGGTTCCTTTCATCGCACGTTGCCCCCGGCATGGAACTGTGGGAGGACCACGCCTACACGCGCAACCTGCGTACCCCGCACGGATATGCGACGACCAGGCTGAGCTTCCAGCGTGACCACGTGCGCGCCGAACTCGCCCTGCACGATATGCGCGATCTGGCGCCGACGGTGGCGCGGCTGCGGCACCTGCTCGACCTCGACGCCGACCCGGTCGGTATCGACGAGATACTCGGCGTACTGCCGCGCCGCGCCGATCCGGAACCGCTGGACGGCGAGCAGTTGCCCGACGCGGGCACCGCGCCCGCCACCGGCGACCTGCCGCATCCGGTGGGCGCGCAACATCCGCTGTTCAGTCCAGGCATCCGGGTACCCGGATGCCTGGACGGCGCGGAACTGTTGCTGCGCACCATGATCGGCCAGCAGATCTCGGTGTCGGCGGCGGCCACCCACACCGCGCGTCTGGTCGACGCACTCGGCGAATCCGTCGAGGGACCGCTCCCCAGGCTCTTCCCCACACCCGCGGTCATCGCCGAACGCGGCGCCGAGGTGCTGACCGGACCCGCGCGTCGCGTCCACTCGATCATCGCCGCCGCCGCGGCGCTCGCCTCGGGTGAGCTGCGACTGCACCAGGGCCGCACCGCCGCCGACCTGCGCCGCGACCTGCTCGCCCTGGACGGCGTCGGCCCATGGACCGCCGACTACGTGACCATGCGACTGCTCGCCGATCCCGATGTCCTGCTCGGCACCGACCTCGTGGTCCGAGAAGGAGCCGCGCTACTCGGCGTCGATCTCACCGACACCGAGAAATGGGCTCCGTGGCGGTCGTATCTGTCGATGCACCTGTGGAAGGCCGCGTTAGCGGGCCGGGTGTCACGCAAGAACACATACGGGCGGGTCGGTGCGTCATGAGCGGTACGCACGCCGACTCGGCCCTCGCCCTCAACGCCGCACAACGAAAGCGAGCACACACAGATGAGCACCGCGGATTTCAGCACCGTCGAGACCCCCATCGGGCCTTTCACCGCACTCGTGAACGCCGAGGGGGCCGTACTTGCCGCCGGGTGGACGGCCGACGCCGAGAATCTGCGTCAACTGATCCATCCCCGGCTGCGCCCCGCCGAGTTGCGGGAACGTGAGTCGCTCGGTTCGATCACCACCGCCGTCACCGACTACCACCGGGGCGAGCTCAGCGCCATCGATACCGTCCCGGTCAGTCAGCATTCGGGTGAATTCCTGCTGCACGCGTGGGAGGTGTTACGCAAGGTTCCCGCGGGAGATCCGGTCACCTATACCGAATTCGCCGCCATCTCCGGCCGCCCCGACGCCACCCGTGCCGCCGCCAACGCGTGCGCCCGCAATGCGGCGGCGCTGTTCGTGCCCTGTCACCGCGTGCTGCGGATCGGCGGTGCGCTCGGCGGTTTCCGGTGGGGGTTGCCCGTCAAACGCTGGCTGCTGGACCACGAGGAGCGCGCGGCCTAGGTTCTGTCTCCCAATGACCTGAGCCACTCCACGATCAGGGCCAGGACGACTCCGGCGCGGTAGGTGATGGCCAACTTGTCATACCGTGTGG
>NZ_JBEXFQ010000017.1:0-166740 GCF_040606855.1 Nocardia sp. NPDC005366 | reverse complement strand
AACAACACCGGCGGTGTCCGCGCGGAGCTCCCCATCGTCGGAAAATTCACCGCCCCCTATGCCGATCAGTTGGCCAACTCGATCAAGTAACGGCATATCCGAAATCCCCACCCGGATTTCGTCATCGACAACGCTGTCGCCACCCCTGCCGGGCGGCCAGCTACGACAGTCCGAAGATCAACGGCCCGAGGCCATCTCGGGCCGTTGGCGTCCGCGCGGAACGTCCGGTAATGCCGATTACCGGACGTTCACAGGAAGCCGCCGCGGGCCGTGTGGCGACAGCCGATATCGTCGCGTGACCGCAGGTGCCGATTGCCGGACGGCTGGCGGGCACCGGCGCGGCTCTCATTCGTTACCATCGGCGTTGGCCGTCATCAACCAGTTGACAAAACCCTCCCTGGTGAGCTCCCACTCCTCGAGTTGTGCTTCATCGACGATCTGGGCCGCCTCGAGGTCATCGCCGACCAGAACCAGGTTGCATACACCGCAATGGAACTGTCGGGGACGACTTGTCACCGCCCGAAACGCGGAGTCCTGCTCCGATTCGGTCGCCGCGGGGGCGATGATGCTCTGAACGACAACGTTGTAAATGGTTCGACCTCGGCTGTCGCACGCGGGGCAGGGAGTGCGCCTCGAAATTTCGTACACCTCGAGTCCTTCTTCACCCTCTTCGAGGTACGCCACAGCACTTCGACCGGCGTCGGTGCTCGTCAGCTTCGCGAACCGAGCCTTGGCCGCCGAGATCTTGCGCTCGTACATGGTAAATATCTGCTCGTTGCGAGCCTTCAAGATATCGCTCGCTTGGGCCTCATAGTCAGCCCAATATTCGGCCCAATATGCATCCCGATCGTCATCTCTGTTAAGCATGCGGCGCGCTTCGAGCACCCAGTCAACGAGTTTGACCATCCGGGTCACCGCCCGTTCGTTCGTCTGCGTGTCGACCAATCCCATGTGTACTGCGGAATCGCGAACAACATTAACCAGTTTCAGGTCATCTGCCCTTGCCTGTGGAAACTTTTGCTCGCCGAGCATGGCCAGTAGAACGCTCGCCTCCACTGGCCCTACAGTTCGAATGTCGGGCAGAGGCGGCACCGATGGTTTCCGGTGAAAGCCGGATAGTGCCAGCCCTACTGCTGGATGACCGCTTCGGCCTTCTCGAATCAAGTGAATATCGACGCTTGTGAGCGCAGCCTTCAACAACAGTTCTACAGCGGCACCGACAGAGAACGCTTGGTCAATTAGTTCCAGTGGCTCAGTCGCGCCGATTCCAGTCACAGCGCGATATGCATGTAACTTGGACATATGAGTCAAAGCTCGTGACAGGTCAGCGTACGGGACAGTTCCGAGCGCTGTTGGCCATGAGCTGCGCGTACTAATAGATTCGGATGACATTCGTTCTCTTTCACTGCGGCCGGTCTTCGTGTGAGGCGGCCGCGCGTAGGGTTCCCAGCCTGACGTGTTGCCCTGCGCGGTCAGGTTAGATTGTCGGGTCCGGGCTGCTGCTCACAGGTTGCGTTAGGATAATTGGGAGGTCGACGGTCTCACCCCCCGCACGCGTTCAGGAAATCATCGATCGTGTACTTCGATCAACACGAAGGGCCGATGGGGCGCATCGATCATCTGAGACACTCGAGATCCCACCGTAGACGAGGCTACGGTTGCTCCTGCTTCATCAATGCTCTGATATCGCTTGCCAATTGGTAGCGGCCCGTCTCAATCGAAATCTGAGGGCTCTCCATTGCGCGATCGAGTGAGGCACGGTGTGCGGAGTCAAGTTCCGAGCCCGACTGCAGCCAACCTCGAACGGCGAGTAATGCTTGGTATTGCTCGTAGGCCGACCGCGATTCCCCGATCGCGCGTATAAGTCGTTCGATGTCAACCAGCCTGGAGTCTCCCTGCATCAAAGCGATTGCCATCACTCGGTCGCCATCCCCATTCCGATCGAAAAGCTTTACGGCAGCATCCGAAGGCAACGAGTTGGTCTGAGCAAATGATCGGCCGCCGGCGACCAGATCGTCCATCTTTCGAGTCCGATCGCGCCCCGATGCCTCGGTCGATCGAATACGGTCGTAGCGTGCTGCAGATGGTGCGACCGCGCCCAAGATATCGGCAGCCTCGCGACGGAGTACGTGAGCACGTGAGCACGTGCAGTTTCACCCGCTTCCTCTGCGCGATCAGCACTGTCGATAAGATCTAGCGCAATGTCTGCGGCTGCCAATGCCTGCCCGAGTAACAACCGCGTCAGAAGCCATCCGCAAATGAAACCGGAAATCGCAAAGGATACAACGATCGCACCACCGAATGGGGCACCCGTTTGACCACCGCCTAAAGACGGGGCCATAGCTCCGAACAACTCCCCAGCAGCGTCACGTATAGGGCCGAGCTGGGTCAAGGTCACACCAACGATAATCTTCGTCAGCCAGTCCGAAATCTGCTCGAGATTCGTGTTCCCAGCGAATCTCGATCCGGGAGCCACTTCCGACCGCGCACCGTCGGTGCCAGTGGACGTGAGAGCTCGAGGTACTCCGAACAGGAAGCCCATAAGTGAACCGACGAATAGGCTGCCGATCGCGTACAGTGCGCCGAAACCGATGACACTCAATGGCATTGATGTTTGCGTGCCGACCAGCCCGATAGCGACCAGCCCCACGATCAGAGGGGCTACGGGGATCGCGGCACCCACAACTGCGCGACGGCGAGTATATCTTCCCATGGCACTTCCCCCGAGTCCTCAATCATGACGCAGACTTGAATCATGACGCAGACTTGCTGTGAAACCCTCCCTGCGGACCACAGGAATGTAGCTCAAACTTGCCCGTAGCGCCTACCGCGGCCGCGTTGGTCAGCAGACGGCCCACGCGAGAGGTGCGAGCGGTGTGTGCCGGTGGCCAGGCCGGAGCGAGCGGATAGTGCCAAGCAGTAGATCAGGCAGGTAGACACCCGGAAATACCGCAACTCGCGGTTCGAACCGGCCGGCGAACGGACGCTCATGCCGATGTGCGGTCGCTTGGGATGGGTTGTAGAACAACCGCGTATCGAACAGTTGTCTCTATGAGTTCCGCGTGAGTGTGTCCTGCACGATCATTTCGAGCTGCTCACTGATGCGGTCCAGCGCTCGGGTACTGCGCTCGGCACGGCACATCACCACGCTTCCTTCGACAGCGGCGACGATCAACGTGGCGGTGCGCTCGGCGGCGTCCTGGTCGGCTCCGTGCTGGCGCAGTGATGCTGTCAGAAGGCTGGTCCATTGGGAGAAGGCGGCGGCAGCGGCTTCGTGGGGGGCGGATTCGGCGTCGGGGAGGTCTTCGATCGAGACCGCCAGTACTGGGCAACCGGCCCGGAAGTTCGTGTCCACTACGATCTTTCGCCACATGCCGAGGAAGGCGCGTAACCCCTCCGTCGGTCCGTTTTCGAGCGCACGGGCAAGCAGTGTCGCGGTCAGTTCACCCGCAAAGGTGACGGCTTCGGTGGCCAGCTGCGTTTTGCCGCCCGGGAAGTAGTGGTAGGTAGATCCCAGCGGCGCGTGCGCGTGCTTGGCCAGTTCGCGCACGCTGGTGGCGTTGAGACCGCGCCGCCGGATCATGTCTGCCGCGCCGGCCACCAGTTTCCCGCGTGAATCCTGGGATTCCGCCATCTCCACCTCCTTGTCTATAACGGCCGTCATATAGTAGCGTCTATCGATTATAACGAGTGTTATAAGTCATGGTGCGTGATGAGAAGGAGTACGCCGATGCCGATGATTCACCTGGTCCTACCTGCTGGAGCTCTGAGCGAGCAGGCCCGTGGCGAGCTGCTGAACTCGCTGCCGAAAACCCTGCTGAAGTGGGAAGGTGCTCCCGATACCGCGTTCTTCCGGGCGCAAGCATGGTGCCGCGTGGAGGAAGTCGCCGAGGGCGGTTTCGGCGCGCTCGAAGATGACCTGCCGCGGTTCCGTGTGGATGTGACCGTTCCCGAGGCCGCGCTGTCGGAGCGGCGTAAGGCCGGACTCGTCGAGGAGGTCACCGCACAGATACTCGCCGCCGCAGGTGTGGCCGAGGGTGATGCGCTGCGCGTGTGGGTGCTGATCCACGAGCAGCCGGAGGGCACCTGGGGTGCGGGCGGGAACGTCGTGAAGTTCAAGGAGTTGGCCGCCCTCGCGCGAGGGGAACGCGAGAAGGCTCGAGCTGCAATTTATTCGGACCGATCGCCTGGAATGGCGGAAGCGGCCCGCCCCGGTGCTGCGTGACCCGCGTGACGCGATCACGCGCCCTACACCGCGCACCATCGCACACCCGCGACGACCTGCAGCGAGTCACGCGATGATCGACGCGCACCACGCGCACCTGTTGGCACCGACCTCGAAACAACCATCGCCTTCTGGCGTGACGGATTCGACGGACAGGTCGTCTACGATGCCGAGTTTCGCCGACGCACGAAATGTCTTCCCGCGCATCGGTACCGGACGCGTCCACCGCTACGAACAGCCGCCGAAACACGTGGGACATGGCACCGTTCATCACGTCGCGCATGCGATCGCGCTCGGCGAGGAGCGCCACGTCTGTGACGACCAGACCATCCGGTGGGGGTCGGTGTGCTGTTCGACTGGGTCGACCGCTTCCAGGTGGGCGTTGATTTGAGGCAAACGCCTCATGCGACCACGGCGGCGGCGGGCCGATGATCAGGGCATGACGAAGCGAGTTCAGGAATCACGGAGATCACCGGTCACGACCGAATCGACATTCGAACCGCCGACTGTCGAGCGGTTCGGTACGCGCACTTCGGATCACGCACCTGGAGTGTCGAACGGTGGAAGAGTCGATGCGGTCGACGTGAGCCGACATGTCGGAGCGCGGCAGATTCTCCAGAAGCTGTCGTTGTCGGTCGAACCGGGCGAGTTGGTCGCCATTGCCGGCGGCAGTGGAGCAGGAAAGAGCACATTGCTGGAGATGCTCGCGGGACTGCAACCACCGTCCGCCGGGGAGGTCCGGCATGACGGCGTCGTTCGCGGGGCCCGAGTCAGCGATTCCCGTATCGGCTACGTGCCACAGGAGGACATCATCCACCTCGAGATGCCCCTGCGCCGCACGCTGCGCTACGCGGCGCGACTGCGGCTGCCCGAAGGCACATCGGTGGCTGAGGCGGACCGGGTAGTCGAAGAGACCATGCGTGACCTCGACCTGGCCGATCGGGCCGAGGTGCCGGTCCGTGCGCTCTCCGGCGGCCAACGCAAGCGGGCGAGTATCGCCGTGGAGCTGCTGACCCGGCCACGCCTTTTCTTCCTCGACGAACCCACCTCCGGGCTCGATCCGTCGACCGCGGCCGACGTGATGCGCCTGCTGCGCCGACTCACCCTGCGCGGGGTCACAGTCGTTCTCACGACGCATGAGCCGACCGGCATCGACCGGTGTGACCGGGTGGTATTCCTGGCGCGCGACGGCCATCTGGCCTTCACCGGCAGCCCCACCGAGGCTCGGCGCTACTTCGGCGTCGAGGATCTCGCCGAGGTGTATGACCGGCTGGCTCGTGAGCACACCCCTCAGATCTGGGCACAGCGATTCACCGACAGCGACGGGAAGTCGAAAACCCGGCCCGGCTCGGCTCTACTGCCCGTCCCCGCCACCCGTTCAGAGGTCGAGCGCACAGGCGTGGTCCGGCAATGGTGGCTACTCACCCGACGCAATGTCGATGTTCTCCTTCGCAACCGGTTGACCCTGGCGGTCCTGCTCGGCTCACCGTTGCTGGTCACGGCGATGATGGCGACGCTGTTCGAGCGGGACGCGTTCTATCCGCGTAACGAAGCCGACCTCGGCCCGGTCCAGATCATGTTCTGGATCGCATTCGCGGGCTTCTTCTTCGGCCTCACGTACGGCCTGCTCCAGATCGTCGGGGAGATGGCCGTCTTCCGGCGGGAGCGCCTGGCCGGGCTCAGCGTGGGTGCCTACGTGGCATCCAAGGTGACAGCGCTGCTTCCGGTGCTGGCTGGAGTGAGCGCGCTGCTCCTCGGTGTGCTGCGGGCGCTCGGTCGGCTCCCCGCCGTCGGATGGGACGTGTTCGCCTTCCTGTTCGTGACGATTGTGATCGAGGCGGTCTCGGCACTGGCCCTGGGATTACTCGCTTCGGCCGTGGTCTCCAACGCCGCGCAGGCCGCCCTCGCCCTGCCGATGCTCTGCTTCCCGCAGGTGCTGTTCGGTGGCGCCGTCGTCCCCGTCGACGAGATGACCCTCCCCGGACGCCTGATGAGTCTGGGTCTGTCCAACCGCCACGCGTTCGAAGCGCTGGGTCGCGGCCTGGATCTCGAGCGGTACACCGCCACGCTGCCGACCATGTCCGCCTACGGTGACACCTTCCACGGTGGCACCGGCGGTAGTCTCATCGCGCTCGCCTCGTTCGCCGTTGGCCTCGTGCTGGCCACGATATGGGTCTTGGACCGGCGGTCCCGGCCCGGCGCGTACCGGCGATGACGGCCCCGCGCAGTCGGTCCCGCTGTCGGCTCGGCCAACCGATCAGGCCGCCGAGCCATGTGAGGTCGATATCGCACCGGGCAGCAGCATCGTCGGTGGTTGCCGAGCTGAAGTACCTGGCGCGGGCGGATGCGTCAATTACTCATGGCCGCTTTGACCGGGAAACCCGCCAGACCCCGGTCGATCGCGGCGAGACTGGCCTGGGTGCGGTTGTTGACGCCGAGCTTGGCGTAGACACGTTCGACGTGGTTTCGTACCGTTTTCTCGGCGATGAACAGTTCGGCGGCGATTTCTCTGTTCGATCGGCCCCGCGCGACGAGTCGCAGGATCTCGACCTCGCGGTCGGTCAGCCCGGCCGGCCAGGGTGTCCGCCGCGAGCTCCGCGGACCGGCCACCGCGAGCACGGCCGCGGCAGACTCGGCGTCGAGATGTCCGGCGCGCGCCCGCTTTCGTAACTGATCGGCAGCGCCGCGAGGATCGAGCGGCGGCCGATAGGGACGCGGCTCGAGCAGGCGCTGATAAGTGTCCGCCGCGGCAAGCAGCCGGTCCTGCGCGGTCAACTCCGCGCCGGCGATCCCCCGGGGAAAGCCGGACCCGTCGATCCGTTCGCGGTGCTTCATCGCGATGGGCACCACCGACTCCAAGCCGTTGACTCGATTCAGTATCCGGCCGGTCAGATCCGGATACATCCGTACCCGTTCCCATTCGGCTGTAGTGAGCGGCCCCTTCTTCTCCCAGATCCGATTGGACACTCCCATTTTGCCGAGGCCGTGCACCAGGCCGGCACGGTAGAGATGCGTGATGTCCGACGGCGACATGCCCAGGTGTCGGGCTGCCCCGGCCACCAGGTTCGCGACGCCACGCGAATGCCCCAGAGTGAAAGGGGATTTGAGATCGGCGAAATCGGCCATGGCCTCGAGCAACTCGTCGCTCTCCTCGTCCGTCAGGGTCCGGTCACGATCCGGTGCTTGGGCCAACGCCGCGGTCCAGACGTCGATTTCGAGCAACCCGTCCACGATCGCCGCCGCGTCGCGATCGAACAGCGCCGCCACGGCTGGGCTGAACTGACTGCCGCCCCGAGAACGGACGACATCCTTCGCGTGCTCGAGCCCACCCGTCCGCAGGTGCACCTCGACGACGTCCGCGACGTGAGCGATGTGGATTTCGACCGGGATATTCTCGCCGCGAGAACCGTTGGGCAACCCCCGGCCGTCCCAGCGTTCGAAGACGTGGGCCAGCGCCTTTCCGACCTGCTCGTCCAGGCCCATCCGATCGGAGAGAACCCCGGCGGAACTGCAATGCGACTGGATCAGTGTGGCGACCTGGCTGCGAGCCGTGACCAGAAAGGCAGTGGCACGGACGGCGCGCTCCCAGCCCGGCAATCCGCGTCCGACATGACTCATCATCAGCCGCAGAAACGGCAGGCCGGTCATGTCCACCGTGTAGGTACCGGCCCGGAAGGCGATGTCGTCGCCGAAGAGTGCCGAGAGTTCGTGGGAGTCGGCGTGACAGCCGATCCACCCGACCAGATTGGCGTAGTACACGGTCGCCCGCTGTTGCCGGTCGAGCCTCATGCGCTCGGCGATCCGTGTCGCGATCAAGGACGACCGAAGCATATGTTCCATCGGCTGACCCAGACCGAGATCGATCGCAAGCGATACCGCGGCGAGCAGTTCGGCTCTGCTCAGACCCTTTCCCGAGCCGGGCGGCGTCCCGTGCAGGTGCATCTGCCCATTGTCCACCCGAACAACGGCCATCTCCGCGCGAAAGACAAGACCATCGGGTATCCGCTGCCGCAGCACGCGTGCCGTGATCGGCGCGCCGTCACCCATGCGATCACGCGGGCGACGGGCTTGTCGACGGGGTACGAGAACTGGTCGAGGCATGCGACCTCGCCGGTGTCCAGCGGAGTGTCGCGATCGAATCCGGCCAGCGATATATAGCATTTGCGCATCATCGCCGTGCAGGTGCTGTCGGCGCACACTCGTCGAAAGGTTTGCACGATGACCGTCATGGCCTCGACAGCACGGTGTCTCGGGTTGGTCGTGTTGCTGCTGGGATTGACCACACCGGCCGCGGCGACACCGACAGCTCCGGAACTGGGGCACGCGGGTCGCTGGCTCACCGACGAACAGGGCCGGGTGGTCACCGTGCACGGGGTGAATATGGTCTACAAGAACCCGCCGTACTTCCCCGCGGCGGGAGGTTTCGGCGAGAACGACGCCCAGTTCCTGGCGGAGAACGGTTTCAACGCGGTGCGGCTGGGTTTCGCGTGGAAGGCGGTCGAGCCGCAGCCAGGCGTTTACGACGACAACTACATCGCGCAGATCGAGCAGACCCAGCAGCTGCTGGCCCGACACCACATCTACAGCCTTATCGATTCCCATCAGGACGCGTTCAACGAATCGGTGGGCGCGAGTTGGAGCGGGTTCCCCGAGTGGGCGACGATCACCGACGGGTTCCCCTTGCAGCCCGATCCCGGCTTTCCGTTGGTGTACTTCACGAGCCCGGCGCAGAATCGAACGTGGGCGAACTTCTGGCAGGACCGCGCGGCGCCCGATGGCGTCGGGCTGCAGGAACACTATGCGGCCATGTGGGCGCGTGTCGCGGAACGCTTCGCGGACGAGCCGTACGTGCTGGGCTACGACCTGATCAATGAGCCGTGGCCCGGTTGGGAATACCCGACCTGCTTTCCGCAGGGCTGCCCCCGGTTCGAGAGCGGTCCGCTCGCCACGCTCGAAGCGAAAGCGATGAACGCCATCCGCGGCGTCGACCCGCAACACCTGCTGTTCTACGAGCCGTCCGTCACCAACGACTTCGGTACGCCGAACTGGATGCCGAATCCCACCGGCGATCCGAACGCGGGGATGAGCTTTCACGACTACTGCCTCGGCCCGATCGACACCTGCATCAGCAACGGATTGGATCGCGCCACCGCCGAGGGGGTCGTCGGGCTGGTGACCGAGTTCGGCGCGACCACGGATCGGGCGCGGCTGACTCGCCTCGCCGATACGTTCGACGACAACATGGCTTCCTGGATGTTGTGGTCCCAACCGCAGGACCAGACACCCGGTCACCCCCAGGAGCCACCGACCGGGCCCAATCTGATGGACCCGGCGATCGTCCGGCCGTATCCGCAGGCAATCGCGGGCACCCCGCTGCAGTGGCACTACGACAGCGCGACCGGGACGTTCACCCTCCGATACAGCGCCCAACGCGCGGATTCCGGTCAACCGTTCCCCCGAGCGGCCCGCACCGAGGTATATCTGCCGCAGAGCAACTACCCCGACGGCTACCAGCTCGAAGTGCAGGGCGCCGACGTCGTGTCGGCACCCGATTCCCGGCTACTTCAACTCACCACCAGCCCCGGACAGGACATCGTGCAAGTGACGGTGACACGACGGTGACCGGCATCGAGGCCACCCGCGGTTCTCGGTTGCCGCGCGCGGCGCCCACCAGTGTCGGGAGAGCAGGCCAGCCAGGTAGGCGCCGCCCGCGTTCAACAGCACGTCGTCGACGGCGGAGTGACGGCCGATAGCGAGGGCGAACTGTACGGTCTCCACCGCGATCGACGCTGCTGCTCCCGCCAACAGGATGCGGTACGAGCGGGCGAACCAGGGGTGTCGCACCGGCAACAGGAAGCCGAGAGCGGCGAAGACCAGCAGATTTCCGCCGAACTGCTCGATGACCCTGTCGTCGGCCAGTACCTCGGCCAGATCACGCAGCGGCACGAGATTCACCGAACGACCCGTTCCAGTCGGCGTGAGAATCATCCACAACCACGGCGCGGTACCCATCACCATCCCGACATCGCACAGCGCGGCACGCCACCCGCGCCGCCCAGCCAGCCACCAGGCCGCGAGACCGGCTACCGGTAGCGCCGCGATCGCGGCGATCGCGACCCCACCCCACGCCTCCCACGTCCCGTTCACTCCGCCAGTATCACCCGAATCACTTGCGCCACAGGTCGGCTCCACAAACCATCCACGCAATCCACACCGCACGCGCACCAGCCGGGCGTGCGGGTCCGCGGCGACCAGCCGACCGCTGTGCACCCTCTCGTGGCTACGGCGGCGGCTCAGTCGTTGTGCTGTCGCGCTCGGCGGTCCGGCGTCGCTCGGCGCGGAGGGCAGGGCGCATCATCTCGAGCTGGTCCCGATCGGGTGCCATCCGCTCGGTCGCGGCCGGACTCGCCGCGGGCGGCATGAAATCGTGCGCAGCAGCTCACGTAGTTCGGCGGCGACTGCGGCGGCGGTGCGCGGCAACGGGAGGGGATCGCTGTAGCCGGTGCCCGCCCACGGTCGTACACCACCGGCGGTGATGAACTGCGAAATCTGTTGCTGGACAACGAAATAGTCCAGGCCGACCGCGCCGACGCCAGGCAGGAACACGACGGCTGGTCCGCCGCTGCTCGACCGATGCACGAAAACGCGGCGCCCGTCGATCTTCTGGAACCCTCCGATCGGCGGGGCGAACCGCATCGAGGACGTGTTGCTGTCTGTCATGCGACAAGGCCGCAACCCTGACGTAGGGTCAGGGCAATCTCTGCCGCCGCGGTACCCGAAACCCGGGCAAGCGTGCTCCGAGGTGGTGTTCACCGGCACGCGATCGGCAACGGCGAACTCTCCGCGCGCGAACCGGCCGGTAATGCCTGTCGCGCACTAGTCTTCGTGCCGTGTGGGCGATTGTGGAGACATGGATTCCGGACAGCGAGGGCGGATTCGGTGTGGTGACCACCGAATCTTGTGAATCGATGACGGTGCGCGACGCGCTGGTCGAAGCGGATGTGCCGCTGCGAGCAGGGGATCGGGTGTGGCTGGAGTACGTCGACGCCGAGGTCGTGAAACTGGTGAAGGCGCAGTAGCTCTGGCCGGTCCGGTCGATAGCCGGTCGTCACGCCCAGTGATCCACAACACTGGATAACATTGTGGACAACGGTCTTTCCTGTGGAAAGTAGGCGAACGCGTCGACGCCGAGCATCGGCTATGTCCCGATCGGCAGGCCGCCCGAACAGGTATCTGCGCTGGTCGCAACGCACACGCCCGGTTCGCGACAACCCGTCGTGAGCGCCGTGACCGACCTCACGGAGTGGTACGCGGCTAGTATTTTCCACATGTTGCTGACTGGCGAGACGTTGCGCAGGAGGTTGGTGCTGGGAGTGCTGGCCGTGGTGTCCCCGGCCGTCCTGGTCGGTACCGTGGCGGCTCCCACGGCGGAGGGCGCGCCCGCCGACTCGTTCGCGGCGGTCGGATCCGCGGCGGGCACGGACGGCCTCGACCCCTCCTTGGCGCTCGCGTACTCCCTCGCCGAAGGGGCCGCGCATGCGGAAGAGGTGCCGCTGTGGATCAACTCCGGCTACCGGACGCACGCCGAACAGCAGGCGCTGTGGGAGGACGGCATCGCGACCTACGGAAGTCCCGACGAGGCGCGACGGTGGGTGCTTCCGCCCGAGGAATCCAGCCATGTGGCGGGAAAGGCGATCGATGTGGGTCCGCAGCAGGGCGCGCGGTGGCTGGAAGCCAACGGCAACCGCTGGGGGCTCTGCCGCACGTACCTCAACGAATGGTGGCATTTCGAGTTGGTCACCGTGCCCGGCGGGACATGTCCGCCCGCGCGGGCCGACGCCAGCGAACGATAATCCCTTTCAGCCTACCGGGGCTCGCGAGCCCGGCATATCGTCGAAGGCGAGTCCGCCCTCGATGGAATTGGGAACCCGGCGTCGGTCCGGCGAGCCGAGAGCGGCGGTGAGGTCGCTACCGTCGTGTTCGGCCAGCAATTCACCGCTGTCCCAGACCAGCAGCGTCGCGCTGACGGTGTTGTCAGCGGCCGAGTGGGCCAGGTCGTAGTGCGCGCATCCGGGGACGTGGGGGTAGGTGATCCACAGGTCGTAGCCGGTCATGAAGAGGTCGAGGTCGAATTGCACACTGAGACCGAGCAATTCGCTGCGTCCGTTATCGTCGACACCGGCGAAGGCCTCGTCCAGCGCCAGCAGGCGCGGGGCTTGCGGATCGGCCGAATCGAGCATGACGTGCGCCGCGGCGAACAGCGGCAGATGCAGTGACACCGACTGCTCACCTCCCGAGAGCGCGCTGTGGCGCGCGACCGTGAGTTTGTCCTCACTGCCGTCGGCGGACAGCAGCGTGAACGAGAACACCCGCCAGGTTCGGTAATCGAGTGTGGCGGCGAGGATTTCGGGATAGGAGCGCTCCGGGTGCGCGGCCCTCGCGGCACGGATCTCGGCGGCGAAATGCGAGCGGATGGCCGCCAGATCCTGCGCCCCCAGCGCGGAGGCGTCGCGGTCGAGCAGTTTGCACATGGCGCGGGCGGCATCGGAGAGGCTGTCCGCCAGCACCCAGTGCACGCCGATGGTATTTCCCGACGACATGCGACGCTGCTTCATCTCCGCGCCCATCCTGGCGATGAGTTCGCGGGCGTCGGTGGTGCGTTCGTGGATCTGCTGGGCGAGGCCGGTCAGCAGCGCGTCCTCGAGGATGCGCCGTTCTGCGTCGGTGAGCAGCAGTTCCTGATCGTGGCGGGCCCGGTCGATGCGGCCCGCGAAATCGGCGAGCGCGGAGACGCCCTGCTCGTCGTGCACCTGGACAACGGTGAGTCCGTCTGCGGCGTCCCATTGCAGCCGGTAGTCGCGCCCGGACGCCGCGAGTGCGGCGTCGAATTCCTGTAGTGCGGTGGTGACCGCGCTGCGGGTGGACTTGCGGGCTGCCTCGCCCGCCCGCACCGAGGCGGTCGCGGTGGTGAGATTGTCGAAGAGTTCGGCCACTTCTTCCGGCAGTACCCGCGGCTCGGCATCCGGACCGGCCTGCGAGATCCGGTACAGCAATTGTTCGGAGGTCGACCAGGCCGCGTCGCTGCTCGGCCACCGGCTCTGCTCCGGAGCGCCGAGTAGACGCAGCAGATCCGGTTGGGCGTAGGGGGCAAGGGCTCGCACGTCGGTCAGGACTTCGGTGAGCGCGGTGCCGAGGGATTCGTGCGCGGTGCGGTAGGCCGCCTCCGCGTCACCGACCGCCTCGATCGCCTCGTTCGCGGCCTTGCGCGCGACCTTCTGCTCGGCGCGGGCGGCGTCGATACGCAGGCGAGCCGATTCGAGTTCGCGATCGATATCGGCCGCGCCCGCGCCGAGCGCCTCGCGCAGCGTTTCCAGTTTGCGCAGTTGCTCCTGGTAGCCGGCCTGCGCGGCCTCGGCCTCCTCGGCGAACGCCTCGGCCAGGTCGCGGGCCTCGTCGTGGCGATCCGCGCTCTCGCGTTCGCGTTCGCGTTCGCGTTCGTAGTCGGCGCGCACGCGCAGCACGCCGGTGCCGCTGTTCTCGAAATGCCGGATCGCGGCGGCGAGCGCGTCGATCTCGCGTGCCTCGCGCGGGGTACGGTGCTCGGCGGCGGCGGCGCGCAATTTCTTCTCGACGGCGGCCATATCGGCCACCGCCTGATCCAGATCGCGTTCGGCCTGCGTGGCGGCCTCGGCGCGCGAACGCATCATGCCCGCGGCCTCGGAGACCGCGCGCAGGGCGGCGGTGACCGCGGACGGACGCGGCAGCGTCTTCGCCGCGGCGGCGATGCGCGCGAGTTCGGCGGCGGCGTTCGCCTCGTCGGCCTCGGCCTGCAGCCTGGCTGTCGTCGCGGCGTCGAGCGCCGCCTCCAGTTCCGCGAGGCGCAGCTCGCGACGACGGCTCCTGGCGGTAGCGCCGATGAATTCGGCGTCGAATTTGTGGTGGCGGCCTATCCGGACGCCCTGCCGGAAATCGCCCGTCGTGCCGACGCTGGTATCGGACCCGCGCCGTTCGGCATCGGGGGAGTCCTCCAGCGCGAGGGAGGCGAGGATGTCGGCGACGTCGCGCCTGGGCACCGTCAGCTGATCGGAATCCTCCTCCACCACCAGCACATCGGCGAGGGTGCGCCCGGTCGGGCGCAGCGCGGGCGGCAGCGGGACGAGGAATTGATCGGAGCGATAGTCGGGCGGCACATCGGATTCCGCGCAGACCCACGCGTCGAGCAGGCCCGCCGCCTGCAACGCGGCCTCGATACCCGCGGCGGCGGAGGGATCGACATCGTCGGCGAAACGGACCAACTGCCACAGCGGCGCGCCGGGACGCCCGTCTCTGGCATCGGTGCGGACCGAACTCGCCGGTGGGGCATCGTCGCGCTGGGCCGCGACCCGATCGCGTTCGGCGCTCAGCTCGGCCTGCTGGCCGGTCGCCGCGCTCGCCCGCGTCCTGGCTTCCTGTCGGCGCGTGCGGATCTCGTCGAGCAGCGGTTCGGTCCGTTCGGCCAGCACCTCCGTGACCCCGGCCGACTCCCCCGAACCGGCTTCGCCCAGCGCCGAATCCAGTGCGTCGACGAGTCCGTGCGCGATCGGTGAGTAGATCTCGTGGTGCTGATCCCACCAGGCGCGCAGTTTCGTCGCGGCTTCGGCACGGGCCACCGCGACAGCCGCTTCCGCGGCGGCGACCTCGGACGCGGCCGTCTCGCGCAGTCGCACCGCGCGTTCGGCGAGACGTTCGGCCCTGGTGCGTTCGGCGGCAGCGGACTCGACCAGTCCCAGCGATTTCCTGACCGCGCGCACATCGGCATCGCGTTGCTCTGCCCTCGCCCTGACGGTCGCGGTGAGAGTGTCGGGGCGGGCGTCGGCGGACGGCGCGGTCCAATCGATACCCGCTTCCGCGGCGGCGGTGCGTAATTCGTCCTCGCCCCGCGCCAGCGCGGCGGCCGCGTTCTGGACCGCGACGCGACCGCGCTCGGCCTCCTGGGCGCGCTGATCGAGGGTCTGTGCGGCCTTGAGCGCCTTGTCCCTGTGCACGCTCGCCGAGGTCTCCAGCCTGCGTACCGCGTCGGCGAGATCGTCGAGTTGCTGTTTACCCTCGTAGGCGCTGGATCGCTGGAGGGTCTCGCGGTCGGTCATGGCCTGTTCGTAGGCGCGGTCGGCGTCGTCGGCGCGGGCCTGCGCGGCGGTGCGCTCGGTCTCCCTGCGTCGGCGCAACGCGGTGGCGGCGAACAGGGCGGTACTGGCGTGGGTCACCGCGTCGAGCCGGGCGCGTACCTGATCCAGGTCGGTTTTGGCCTGCACGGCGAGGTATTTGCGGTAGACGCCGACGAAAGCCCTTGTCGCGCTGTCGGCGTGCACAAGGCCCTCGAGGGTGCGCCCGACCTCCTCCATATCGCTGAAGGAGCGGGCCGCGTCGAGGATCATCTGTTCGTCGAGCGGGCGCAGGCCGTCGGTGAGGGCCTGCGACAGTCCGCGCGGGTCGAGATTCTTCGCCAGCTGCGGGCGGCGCAGGGTGAGGATCAGATTGATGAGCTGGTCGTAGCGCTGGGCGCCGAGACCGAACATGCGGGCGTCGATGGCGGCCCGATATTCGACGGGCCGATCGACGATGGCGTCGGTGCCGATCTGCTCGGCCAGCTGTTTGCGGGTGAAGGGGCGATCATCCGGACCGATCAGGGAGAAATCGACGCCGACCCGTCCGTCGGCGACGAAGTACCAGCGCGTCACCTTGTCCGAGGACCGGGTGGCGCGCATACCGATGCCGACGGTGACGGTTTCCGGGTCGTCCCACCCGCCGCGGGCGAATTCCATCCAGACGTAGGAGTAGGCCGATTCCTGTTTGCGATACAGCAGATTCGACTTCATGGTGCGCTCTTCACCCGCGAAGGGATTGAGCCTGCGCGGTTCGATCCGCCCGTCGAGGACGAAGGGGAACAGCACCTCGAGCGCCTTGGTCTTGCCCGACCCGTTGGGGCCGCGCAGCACCAGCCTGCCGTCGGCGAAGCAGAATTCCTGGTCCCGGTAGTCCCAGAGGTTGACGATGCCCGCTCGGGTCGGGATGAAACGCACTCCACCGTGGATGACAGACATGCTCAGATCCCTTCCGTGTCGGCGGCGGTCACGAATAGTTCCTCGGCCCGTTTGGTGCGCACGGTGACCACCGCGCCGCGGTAGCGGGCGAGCGCGGGCAGCACGAGCAGTCCGTCGCCGCTCGCGCTGACCAGTCGCAGCCGTCGCAGCAGCGCCACCACCTCGGTGGTGAGTCCTGGCACGTCGGCCTGCCACTGGGCGGCGAAGGTGACGCCGTAGCGGTCGGTCAACGCCTGCACGGTCTCACCCACCCAGCTGGATTCGACGAAAGGGTAGGTCACCGGATCGTCGTCGGGGATCTCCTCCCCGCGCGGATCGTCGTCGGGGGATTCGCCGGGTGACGGATCGGCCAGCGCCGCGAAGACGGTGGATTCGGGGATGGCGTCGTCGAGTTGCTCGGCCAGCGTTCGCTCCTGGCCGGATGCGGGTGGACGCTGGGGCAGCGGGTTGTCGATATCGAGCACCCGATCCGCGATCTCCCCGACCAACAGCAGCGCGACCTGCGCCAGGGTGCCGGTACCTGGGAAACGGATATCGGAGAGCCGCCCCGAGGTATCGATCAGCACCACACCCTCCGCTCTGCGCTCGGCCTTCAACCCGGTGAACAGTTCCACATCCGCGACGATGCGCTCCTGCGCGAGCAACAGACGCTCCTGCGGCGTCAACTCCCTCGCGTAGACGACGGGACGTTCGACCAGATTCCTTCGCACCCGCCGCGCGGCGTCGGCGGCGGGCTGACCGGTCGCGGGCTCTTCGGCGAGCAGACCGCGCACGCTGTGCAGATGCTGTAGTGCCCGCGGCGGACGGAACAGCGCGAAGACCACCGGCCGGTCGATATCGTAGAGCGCCTCGCCCACATCGGGATCCGACGCCCAACCGCCCGCGTCGCCATCGGCGAGAGTGATCGCGCCGCGCGTCGCCAGCCAGCCCACCGCGTCGACGAACGCGTCGCGGTCCGCCGCCCGATCGGGTGCGAGTTCGAGCCCGTCGATCCGCCCGGTGTAGGCGGCGACCTGCTCGGCCAACTCCGACAGTGTGACCTGATCGCCCGCGCGGCCGAGCACTGCCAGCGCCAGCGCGAGATAGGCGTATCGGCGGCGGTCGAAGATCCGGTCGTTGACGGTGCGGGCGGGCCTTCCCGGATCCAACCGGTCCACGATCGGAAACAGGCGGGCCGTGGTCTCGGTGACCTCGAGGCGGTAGCCGAACAGTTCGGCCAGATCCTCGCGCAGTTCCGTCGCCCACCGGCGGATCAACGGCAGCGCGATGCGATCGGGGTAGGTCCTGGTGATGAGGTGGTTGGCCAGGATCACCCTGGCGGCGCGCTGATAGTTGTCCAGGACCAGCGCATCGATGCGGCGTGCGTGAATCATCAACGGCCCCCGGATAGTTCGGTGCCGCCGGGGCGCGCGCGGCCTGGGCGTACTTCGAGTTTGCGGTTGTTCAGGTGTAGCAGGCCGCGCGTGGTGCGCACGACCGTCGAACCCGGGTGCTCGGAGACGGTGAGGGTGACACCGCTTTCGGATCCCGTCGTCCCCGCCACCCGTCCGCTCACCGGCACCCACGCCGTGGACGCGGCGTCGAGTAGTCGCAGCAGCACCTCGGTTTCGCCCTCGTCCAGTTCGCGGTCGTAGATATCGGCGGCGGCCAGCGATGTCGCGGCCTCGGCGCGGGCGCGCTGGGCGTCGAGTTGCGTTCGACGCAGCCTGCGGATGGTCGCGTCGTTGCGCTGGATGCGCGCGGGCGCACCGGCGGTCGGCGTCCTGCCCGTTTCGGCGAGGGTGCGTGAGATCTCCAGCGGTGGCGCTTCCCACCAGGACCGGGTCGCCGGGATGATGTCGGCATCGGGATGTTCCATCGCCAGATGACGTGGTCGTCCGAGTCCGAAGACCGCGTCGAACAGGGCGTGCGCGCTGTCGGCGGTCGGCGCGGCGGTGAACCATCCGGCCAGATGCCGAAGGGCCGATTCCCTGCTGACCCCGCCTCGGCGGGTCTCGGTCACCCGGCGCAGCAGCGAGAGCACCGCGGCGATCGCGCTCATGGTGGCCTCGCGCAGGCGATCGGCTTCGGTCGACTCGCTCTCACCCGGTTTCGCCGACTCCGGTGCGACGAACCAGGTGCGCAGGCCATGCCAGCGCGCCAGCCAATCCGCGCGACGCTGCGGCGTACTCAGCAGCACCCGTTCGTCGCAGCTCGCGGCGCGTTCGATGAGGTCGTCGACGCCGGTCGCCTCGATCTCGGCGATGGCTCCCGCCAGACGCGGCGCGAACCGGGCCAGATCCGTGCTGAACTCGCGCATATGCGCCAGCAGCGCATCCTTGTGCGCGAGAAATGATTCGGGGGTGATCTCGGTGGTCCTGACCAGATCGCCGAGCGAGAGATAGAAATGCGCGGCCCGCGCCGCCATATCCGTGAGCGCCGCGTCGAGTCGGCGCAACGTGCGGTAGACCCGCTCGGCATCGCCGGTTCGATTGGCCTCGGCCAAGGTCCGTAGATCCGCGAGCAGTTCCGGCAGTACCAGCCGCGACAAGGCGGCTTCGTCCAATCGGGCCTCGAGCACCCCGACCACGGCGCGATAGGCCTGGAACCCGGCCCGCGAGAACTGGTAGACGTAATGCCGGTTGCGGTATTCGGCCAGTGTCGCGGCTCTGGTGCCGTCATAACTGCGCTCGAGCACGCCCCACTGGTGCAGCTGATCGAGCAGCGCACCGATTTCGGCGGCGGCCAGCGGCGGGCTCGCGACGGGAGCCTGCGGCGACGGACCGGCCGAACCGCCGCTCCGCCGAATCCACTCCGCGACGTCGTCGGCGTGCAGCAGCACCACGTACGCGGCACGCGCACTGTCGAACGCCCGCAGCACCCACAGGTACTCGGTGCGCTTCTCGGCCGTCGCGAACGCGAACAGCCGCAGCCGCTCGTCCCAGAGGACGGTATCGGCGCTGAGGGGGCCTTCGGCGGAGTCGGTCACCGGGAACAGGGTAGTAGCGGGCCGGTCGCCGCCAACGGGAAGAACCCCTTGTTCGGCGTGGCTCGGGTCCGGTTCGAGGCGTCTACGCGATGGATGCTCGAGAGTTGCCGGACCCCAGATCAATTCACCGCCGCTTCGTTCAGGGTGGTTGACGCCCCGCGGAAGTGGGGTGACGGAGATATCGAGGGCCCGCACGCGGGATGCGCGCGGGCCACTCGCGAATTCGATCAATTCGACTGCGCCTGTACGAACCGGTCGGTCGCTACTCCACGGATACGGAACGCAACTGGTCGAGGTAGGCCAGGGTGCCGGGGTCGCCCGGATAGCGCTCGCTGATTTCGCGCGCGGTCTCGCCCGCGATCCACATGAGTGAGGGCAGGGAGCGTCGTTTACCGGAGAAGGCGCGGGTTCCCTCGGCCACCGCGAGTTCCAGGTCGCCGTCGCGGACCGCGACCACGGCCAGCGTCAGATGGGCCTCGGAAACCCGCATCGGATTGCGGAGGGTGCCGTCGGCGTTGGTCGACGTGCGAATGACCTCGCGGGCGTAGGTCTCGGCCATCCGGTCCTCACCGGCGACGCGGCAGCAGTCCATCGCGTAGAAATCGAATTTCTGCGGATCGACCACGAAATGGTTGTCGAGATCGGTCGGGTGAACGAGGCGTTCCAGCACCGCTCGTCCGGTGTCGAGCGCGCGCTCCACCTCTCGTCGATCGCCGAGCCTGGCCCACGCCTTGGCTCGTTGCGCCGCGAGTTGCACCGCGACACCGAGGTCGCTCGCCTCGTGCGGCGCGGTGTCGACGGCCTCGATGGCGCCGCGGTAGTTGCCCTGGGTCAAGGCGAACCAGGCCGCCATTTCCGCTGCCCAGCCGATGATTTCGGGATGGTCCGCCTCGTGTCCGAGCGACCGTGCGGCGCGCCGGGTCGCCTCGGCCGAGGTGCGCCTGCCCAGGTCGTACTCGACACAGCCGACCAGCAGCGCGACCCACCCGGCCAGTACCAGGATCTCGCGGTGCTGCGCCAGGGTGAGTCTTCCGTCGAGCAGCGAGGTGATGCGGCGCAACCACGAGGTGCCCTCGGTGTGCAGTTCATGCGGGTCGGCATAGGGGTATTCGCAGCACAGTCGCTCGGCGGTGATCCGGATCGCGTCCAGCGTCGCGGGCGACACGTCCGACATGCGCAGCCTGCCGATGAACTCCACGGTGTCCATGCCGGTGGCGGCGAGTAGTTCGTCGTCCCGGTTCGGCCGCGCCTTCGGGAAGAAGGCGGCGGTCACCGTGTCGAAGGTGGCGGCGATGATGGGGGCGTAGAAATCGTCGGGGCGCGACTCTCCCGACTCCCAACGGCGCCAGTTACGTAGCAGCGTACTGTCGGTCGGCAGGTTGTGAGATGCCTTGGCGCGCATCACACGGACAGCATCTGCCTGTGACCACCCCCTCGCATCACGTTCGGAACGCATTCGGACTGCCCAGACGGGCCGATCGTCTCCTCCGGTCACGTCTGTAGTATCGCACCAGTTAACGATTGGTGGACCGGATAGGGCATGTGGTTGTCACTGGGTTGACAGCTGCATTTGCACGATTGCGTCCGACATCCTGGAAAAGGGAGCGGACAGGTTGCCAGCCCGGTGACCGGACCCCGATTCGCAGGACTCTAGGCGGCGTGGCCGCTATGCTCTATGGTTTGCTGCGGCACCGGGTTTCGGTGCTGTGCCAGGATGCTCGACCGTGTGCTCCGACCCCGCCGTGCGTGCTGTCTCCGGTGTGCGCGCTCCACGTGCGGGGTGATCCAACCAAGAGAACAGCGACCCAATCCAACGGAGGTTCGGGTGGAAGCGTTGATCTATGGATACGTGCGCGACGATCTCGCCGATGGCCACAGTGAGGAACTCGAGGTTGCGATGAGCACTCTCGCTCGTGCGGAAGGACTCTGTTTCGCCGCGACATTCCATGAATCGACTTCGGGTGACGGCACGGCATTCGCCGAGCTCACAGCGGAACTCCGGCGCGCCGACGCGCACCACGTGGTAGTCCCCTCACTCGATCACTTTGCCGGCCAGACGATTCCACGCGACATTCTGATCGCGAAGCTGGCCCAGGACGCGGCGGCCCGCGTGTGGACCGTCGACAATGCCGAACTGTCGCACGAGGTGGCCGCCACCGGAACCGACTGACCACGGCGGCGGCAACGGACCGTCGCCCTAGCATCGCCGCTGTCCGGGCCGTGACAACACCGGCCCGAAGCCACCCAGCTCGAGGCGTTTACAGCCCGAAACTACCGGGACCGCGCCTGCGCAGGTACTTTTCGAATTCGGCCGCGATGGCGTCGCCATCGATCTTGGCGATCGCGTCGTTCATGTCGACCGCCGCGTCGCCGCGTTCCTCGAGCGAGCGCACGTACTCGCTGATCTCGTCGTCGCCGACGGTCATCTCGTTGACCGCGGCCTCCCAATCCTCGGACTGCTTGGGCAACTCGCCCAGCGGCACCTCTATATCGAGTACGTCCTCCACCCGATGCAGCAGCGCGATGGTGGCTTTCGGATTCGGCGGTTGTGAGACGTAGTGCGGCACCGCGGCCCAGAACGACACCGCGGGCACCCCGGCCTTCACGCACTGATCCTGTAGGACCCCGGTGATTCCGGTCGGTCCCTCGTAGCGGGTCTGCTCGAGGTTGAAACGTTCGGCCGCTTCCTTGCTGTACGCCGACCCGGTGACCGGCACCGGGCGGGTATGGGGTGTGTCGGCCAGCAGTGCGCCCAGTATCACGACGGTCTGCACGCCGAGCTGCTCGATGAATTCGAGCAGATCCGCGCAGAAACTGCGCCAGCGCATATTCGGTTCGATACCACGCAGCAACACGACGTCGCGGTCGCTGCCAGGCGGCGAACAGACCGAGAGCATGGTGGACGGCCACTGGATTTCCCTGGTCACACCGTCGACCTGGCGCACCGTTGGACGGTTGACCTGGTAGTCGTAGTAGTCCTCGGAATCGAGTTCGGCTAGCGGTTCGGCGTCCCAGATCAGTTCCAGATGCTCGACGGCGCCGCTGGCGGCATCGCCGGCGTCGTTCCAGCCTTCGAAGGCCGCGACCAGCACCGGATCCCGCAACGTCGGCAGTTCCGAATCGGGAGTATCACTGGGGTTCACTCGGCCAGCCTAATGTCTGTGAAGCGACGGCGCGTACGTGACTCGATGCGATTCCGGAACCCTTCCGCAGAAAAATTTCCGGTTCGAAGGATTCCCGGTGCTATAGAGTCGCCGTGCGCGGTGATGTCATGTGGTGTGGCCCACGCCGGGATCGTCCACGGCGACGTAGCTGCCGAGACTGTCGCCCCCGCCCACTAGGCTTGTAGCCATGTCTGTGTCCAACTCCTCTGCGTTCGATACCACGCTTCTCGACACGCTCGCCCGGCGTGTCGTCATCGGTGATGGTGCGATGGGCACGATGTTGCAGGCCGCCGATCTCACCCTCGACGATTTCCGTGGGCTGGAGGGCTGCAACGAGATCCTCAACGACACGCGTCCCGATGTGCTGCGCGCCATTCATCGCGCGTATTACGAGGCGGGCGCGGACGCGGTCGAAACCAATACCTTCGGCTGCAATCTGCCGAATCTGGCCGACTACGACATCGCCGACCGGATCCGCGACCTGTCCGAGCGCGGAACCAGGCTGGCGCGCGAGGTCGCCGACGACATGGGGCCGAGTTCGGACGGCGCGCCGCGCTACGTCCTGGGTTCGATGGGGCCGGGCACCAAACTGCCCACCCTCGGTCACGCCCCTTATACCGCGCTGCGCGACGCCTACACCGAGGCGGCGCTCGGCATGCTCGACGGCGGGGCGGACGCCATCCTGATCGAAACCTGCCAGGACCTGCTCCAGGTGAAGGCGGCTGTCACCGGCAGTCAGCGGGCCATGGCGAAACTGGGCCGCCGCATCCCGATCATCACCCACGTCACCGTGGAGACCACCGGCACCATGCTGGTCGGCAGTGAGATCGGCGCCGCGCTCACCGCGCTCGAGCCGCTCGGAATCGACATGATCGGCCTGAACTGCGCGACCGGCCCGGACGAGATGAGCGAACATCTGCGGCATCTGTCGCGGCACGCGCAGGTGCCTGTCTCGGTGATGCCCAACGCGGGTCTTCCTGTCCTCGGCGCCAACGGCGCGGAGTACCCGCTGTCGCCGGAGGAACTCGCGATCGCGTTGCGCGGTTTCGTCTCCGAATTCGGTTTGGCGCTCGTCGGCGGCTGCTGCGGCACAACCCCCGAACACATCCGCCAGGTGACGGCCGCGATCCGTGAGATCGAGCCGACGCTGCCGCCGATCGGCGAGCGCAGGCATCCCGAGCACGAGCCGAGCGTGTCGAGTATGTACACGGCCGTCCCCTTCGAGCAGGACGCCTCGGTCCTGATGATCGGCGAGCGTACGAATGCCAACGGCTCCAAGGCATTCCGCGAGGCGATGCTGGCCGAGGACTGGCAGAGATGCCTGGATATCGCCAAGGACCAGACCAGGGACGGCGCGCATATGCTCGATCTGTGCGTCGATTACGTCGGGCGCGACGGCACCGAGGATATGCGGGCGCTCGCGAGCCGTCTGGCCACCGCGTCGACGCTCCCGATCATGCTCGACTCCACCGAGACCCCGGTGCTGCGGGCGGGCCTGGAACATCTGGGTGGGCGCTGTGCGGTGAACTCGGTGAACTACGAGGACGGCGCCGGACCGGAATCGCGCTTTCAGCAGACGATGAAACTGGTCGCCGAGCACGGCGCCGCTGTGGTCGCCCTGACGATCGATGAGGAGGGGCAGGCCCGCACCGCGGAGAAGAAGGTGGAGATCGCCGAGCGATTGATCGCCGATATCACCGGCAACTGGGGTCTGCTGGAGAGCGACATCATCATCGATACGCTCACCTTCACCCTCGGTACCGGTCAGGAGGAATCGCGCCGCGACGGTATGGAGACCATCGAGGCGATCCGGCTGCTCAAGAGCAGGCATCCGCAAGTGCAGACCACCCTCGGCCTGTCGAATATCTCCTTCGGCCTGAATCCGGCGGCGCGGCAGGTGCTGAATTCGGTCTTCATGCACGAATGCGTGCAGGCGGGCCTGGATTCCGCGATCGTGCACGCCTCGAAGATCCTGCCGATGGCGCGCATCGCCGAGGAGCAGCGCGAGACGGCGCTGGATCTGATCTACGACCGCCGTCGCGAGGACTACGACCCGCTGCAGAAGCTGATGGGCCTGTTCGAAGGGGTGTCGACGTCGTCCTCGCGTGCCTCGCGCGCCGAGGAACTCGCCGCGTTGCCGCTGTTCGACCGGCTGGAACGGCGCATCGTCGACGGCGAGAAGGCAGGCATGGAGGCCGACCTCGACGCCGCCATGAAAGAGGTTCCCCCGCTTCGGATCATCAACGAGACGCTGCTGTCGGGCATGAAGACCGTCGGCGAGTTGTTCGGTTCGGGCCAGATGCAGTTGCCGTTCGTCCTGCAGTCCGCCGAGGTCATGAAGACGGCCGTGGCGTATCTCGAACCGCATATGGAGGCCACCGACGATTCGGGGAAGGGCCGCATCGTGCTCGCCACCGTCAAGGGCGATGTGCACGACATCGGCAAGAACCTCGTCGACATCATCCTGTCCAATAACGGCTACGAGGTGGTGAACCTCGGCATCAAACAGCCGATCGCGACGATCCTCGACGCCGCCGTCGACAAGAAGGCCGATGTGATCGGCATGTCCGGACTGTTGGTCAAGTCCACGGTGGTGATGAAGGAGAATCTGCGGGAGCTCAACACCAGGGGCGTCGCCGACCAATTCCCCGTGCTGCTCGGCGGAGCCGCGCTGACCCGCTCCTACGTCGAGAACGATCTCACCGAGGTCTACGAGGGCGACGTGCACTACGCGCGCGACGCGTTCGAGGGCCTGCGCCTGATGGACGAGATCATGACTGTCAAACGGGGCGGCGGCATCGATCCGAACAGCCCGGAAGCCGTGGCCGAACGGGAGAAGGTGGCCGAACGCAAGGCTCGCCACGAGCGTTCCAAGCGCATCGCCGAACAGCGTAAGGCGGCGGAAGTACCGGTCGTGGTGCCGGAACGTTCCGATGTCGCGGCGGATCTGCCGGTGCCGACGCCGCCGTTCTGGGGTTCGCGCGTCGTAAAAGGTCTCGCGCTGCAGGAATATTCGGGTCTGCTCGACGAGCGGGCGCTTTTCCTCGGGCAGTGGGGGTTGCGCGGCCAGCGCGGCGGCGAGGGACCGAGCTACGAGGAATTGGTGGAAACCGAAGGCAGGCCGCGGCTGCGCTACTGGCTGGATCGGCTGTCCACCGAGGGCGTGCTGCAGCATGCCGCGGTGGTGTACGGCTATTTCCCCGCGGTCTCCGACGGCGACGAGGTCATCGTGCTGGCCGAGCCGGATCCCGCCGCGGCGCCGCGGCACCGGTTCGCCTTCCCCCGCCAGCAGCGTGACCGCTTCCTCTGCATCGCCGATTTCCTGCGTTCCGAGGCGCGGGCAAGGGAGACCGGGCAGGTGGATGTGCTGCCGTTCCAGCTGGTGACCATGGGGCAGCCGATCGCCGACTTCGCCAACGAACTCTTCGCCGCCGACAACTATCGCGACTACCTCGAGGTGCACGGCATCGGCGTGCAGTTGACCGAGGCGCTGGCCGAGTACTGGCATCGGCGCGTCCGCGAGGAACTGACGCTGGAAGGGCATTCGATCGCCGAATCCGATCCCACCGACGTGCAGGACTACTTCAAACTCGGCTATCGCGGCGCGCGGTACTCCTTCGGATACGGCGCATGCCCGGAGCTGGAGGATCGCGCGAAGCTGGTGGATCTGCTCGATGCCGAGCGGATCGGCGTGGTGCTGTCCGAGGAGTTGCAGCTGCACCCGGAGCAGTCCACCGACGCCTTCGTGCTCCTGCATCCGGAGGCGAAGTACTTCAACGCCTGAACTCGGCCGGGACTGTGATGGTGCTCACCGCCGGCCGATCCGGCGCGGTCGGCCGCCGCCGCACCCTTCGTGACCTGGACTCGGACCTGGAATACGCTAGTGTCGAACAGATATCGGAGGCGGTGCGCACTGCTCGGCATGGTGCGTTCGCCGGGTCGCCCCACCCTGTTCGGCGCAGCGGTCCGCGTATACGCTCGGGCGCGGCTGGATGTCTGTCGGGTGGGTATGTCATTGTCGACAATGTTGCAACTGCATCCGGAGCAGTCGGCGGATGCCAACGCTGGGTTGTGTGGGTGCAAAGCAGTACGGCGCGTAGGATTTTCGAAGGCCACAGGATCTTCCTGACGCGCGGTCGTACTGGATGGCTCGGCGTGGCGCAGGAGGGCACAACCACATGACGGCGGATCGCTTGATCGCTGGACGGTATCGGCTCGCGGACCCGATCGGCAGCGGAGCCATGGGAGTGGTGTGGCGCGGTACCGACGTCCGCTTACGTCGCACGGTGGCTGTCAAACAGTTGGTGCTCGCCTCCACCCTCTCGCGCTCGCAGGCGCTCGAGGCGAAGTTGCGCGCGATGCGCGAGGGCAGGATCGCGGCCAGGCTGCATCACCCCAACGCCATCACGGTCTTCGACGTCGCCGAGGAAGACGGCCAGCCCTGGCTGGTGATGGAGTACATGGACGCGCCGAGTCTGGCGGCCAAACTCTCCGGCAAGCGCACTCTGCCTCCGATCGAAGTCGCCCGTATCGGCGCGCAGGCTGCCGCCGCGCTCGCCGCCGCCCACGCCGCGGGCATCATGCACCGCGATGTGAAACCCGCCAATCTGCTCGTGGCCGACGACGGCACCGTGAAGATCACCGATTTCGGTATCTCGCGCGCCGTCGGGGACGTCACCGTGACGGCGACCGGATTCCTCGCTGGCACCCCCGCCTATCTCGCGCCCGAGGTGGCCCGCGGGGAGGACCCCGAGCCCTCGTCCGATGTCTTCGCACTCGGCTCGACACTGTATGCCGCGGTGGAGGGTTCGCCGCCGTTCGGCGAGGGTGACAATCCGCTCGCGGTCCTGCACGCCGTGGCCCGCGGCGAGGTCCCGCCGCCGCGCCACGCGGGGCCACTGGCCCCGGTGCTGATGAGACTGCTCGCGGGGACCGTCGACGCCCGCCCGACCATGCAGGAGGCCAAGGAGGCCCTGGAAGCGGTTGCCGCGGGCCGGGTTCCGACGCTCTCCTCGACACCGGCGGTCACCGCGGTGCTGCCCGCGCCGGGCACGGACCACGGGGCGACCGCCATCCTTGCCACCTCGACCGCGGGTATCCCGGGAAACTCCGACGACGCCACGGAATTCGTGCCGACCCCGACCCCACCGCCGCCGGTGCGGCCGGGCGGCGGCACGATCGCGGGCGGCACCGGTCCCGGCGGCCCGGATAAGCGACTCCTCGGTGTCGGCGCCGCCACCGTGGTCGCGCTGCTCGTGGTCATCGTCCTCATCGTGACCGTGCAGAATCGCGACAAGGAAGCGCAGACCGCCACGTCGCCCGCCGGGGGTGAGTCGACCAGCGCCGCGGTCGCGCCGTCCTCCGATGCGGACAGTGGTTCGGTCATGGAACAACCGCCGCAGACCACGCCTGCCGCGCCGTCCTCGACCACGACTACCTCGTCGACCACCTCGTCGTCCACGACGGTCAGCACCACGCCGAGCGGCCCGCCGACTCCCGACAAGATCGCGAGTTTCATCCAGGGGTACTACGGCATGTTGCCGGGCAATATCGCCGGCGCGTGGGCCCAGCTGTCCCCGGCGTATCAGGCCCAGACCGGCGGCTACAACGCCTACGCGTCCTTCTGGTCGTCGATCCGTTCGATCCGGGTCAACAGCGTGACCCCGAACGGCAACCAGGGGGCGACCGCGTCGCTCACCTACGTCAAGAACGATGGAAGCACCGCGACGGAGAGTCGCTGGTTCCAGGTGGCCGCCGACGGTGGGCGTCTGCTCATTTCCGCGTCGAGTGCCTGATCCGGATCGGAATCGAAGGAGAAGTCCAGGGTGACAGCGCGACTCGCCGCGGTTCTGTGGGATATGGACGGGACGCTGCTGGATTCGGAGAAGCTGTGGGATATCGGCGTTCGCGAGCTGGCGGTGGAACTGGGCGGTGTGATGACCGATCAGATCCGGCACGCGCTCATCGGCGCTTCGGGTCCGAACGCGCTGCGCATCCTGTTCACGTCTCTGGGCGTCGAGCCGACCCCCGACGCGATGCGCGCGGCGGGCCATTTCCTCGAGGTCCGCGTGGCCGAGTTGATGACCGGGCCGATCCCGTGGCGTCCCGGCGCCAAGGACGCGCTGTCGCTCGTGCGCACCTCGGGCCTGTCCTCGGCGCTCGTCACCAATACCAAGCGGTCGCTTGCGGAGTTCGGTCTCGATACGCTCGGCCGCGACTTCTTCGATATCTCGGTCTGCGGTGACGAGGTCGCCGAAGGTAAACCGGAACCCGACGTCTACCTGCGCGCCGCCGAACTCCTCGGCCTGCACCCGAAAGAATGCGTCGCGGTGGAGGATTCACCGACCGGCGCCCGAGCCGCGCAGGCGGCGGGCTGCGCGGTCCTGGTCATCCCGTGCGAGATCGCCGTGCCCACCGCTCCCGGCCGGATCTTCCGTGAATCCCTGCTCGGTCTGTCGCTTTCGGATCTGGAACACGCTCTGCGCGCCCGCATCTGACCAGCCGGCGCGGCCGAGGTGGTCGCTGTCGGCCCGGGAAGTGCGGTCGATTCCGGCCGATCCCGTTTACGCCACTGTGAGAGTTACTGTGTCGCAACGCAAGTGATCGCAGCTAGTACCTGTGACCGTAGTCACCGGCAACTTTTCCGAATCCCCGGGCGTGTCGGCCCGCGCTCGGCCAAAATGGCGCAATGGCAGCGACGGGGGTTCTTGACGAGATCATCGATGCCGCGCGATATCCCCTCGCGGATCCGGGGTCGGCGCGGTGTCGCGCGGCCGTCGCGCGGGCGCGGGCGGAGTTGGACGAATCCGGCTGCACGGTACTGCGCGAATTCATCCGGCCCGCGTTGATCGAGACATTGCGCGCACAAGGTGAGGCGATGGCGCCGCACGCCTATTACGAGGTCGAGCGGGTGAACGCCTACAACATCCCGCTGGATTCCGAACTCCCGCAGGATCATCCGGCTCGGATCGTGCTCGAGCGCGGCAATGCCTTCGTCCCGCGTGACCGGATCCCCGCCGACGCGCTCATCCACCGGCTCTACACCAGCGCCGAGTTCCAGCGTTTCATCGCCGAGTGTTTCGGCCTGGCCGAACTGCACGAATTCGCCGATCCGCTGGCCGGACTGTGCCTGAACGTGGTGGCGCCGGGCATGTCGCATCCCTGGCATTTCGACACCAACGAATTCACCGTCAGCATGCTGACCCAACCCGCGGAATCCGGCGGAATCTTCGAGTACTGCCCGAATATCCGCTCACCGCACGCCGAGAACCTCGATGACGTCCGTGCTGTCCTGACGGGGTCGGGGGAGCGGCTCGTCCGCAGGCTCGACCTGCGCCCCGGCGATCTGCAATTGTTCCGCGGGCGTTTCTCACTCCATCGCGTCTCACCGGTAGCCGGTGCCGACCAACGACATTCGGCGATCTTCGCCTATACCGACCGGCCCGGTGTCATCGGCACCGTGGAACGCACCCGTCAGTTGTTCGGCCGGGTGCTGCCGGACCACCTAGCCGCGGCCGACGTTGTCCGCGGCGACCGGCTACTCGACTAGCCGATCTCCGCGCTCGACCGAGAGGAACACACGCGTGCCAGTGCCGTTACATACGACCGGGAAAGCCTCCTTCGACCATATCTACGACCGAGCCGATCCCCGCGAGTACTACGCCCGGATGTCCGAGTTGGACTATCGCATACCGGAACTGGCAAAACCCTTCTTCGAGCAGCAGATTCGCGAATACCGCGCGTCGGCGCGGGTCTGCGTGCCGACCGTTCTCGATATCGGCTGCTCCTACGGTGTCAACGCGGCGCTGTTGCGCACCGGCGCCACCATCGGCGAACTGGCCGAGCACTACCGGGATGGCGGGGAATCCGGTCGCCACGCCCTGATCGCCAGGGATCGGGCCCGCCTGGCCGAGGACGACCGGTGTCCCGATATCCGATTCCTCGGCATGGACGCCGCGCGCCCCGCTCTGGCGTACGCGCGAGAAGCGGGTTTCCTGCACGACTTCGTGCACGCCGACCTCGAGGCGTCCGATCCCACCGAAGAGCAACGTCGGGTGCTCGCCTCGGCCGATATCGTGATCTCCACGGGCTGCATCGGCTACGTCACGGAGAAAACCCTCGCGAGGATCGCCACCGCGCATCCGCGTCGCAGGCCCTGGATGGCGCATTTCGTCTTGCGGATGTTCGATTTCGCGCCGATCGAGCAGGAACTCGCCGCGCTCGGCTACCGCACCGAACAGGCCCCCGGACTGTTCGAGCAACGCCGATTCGCCTCGGCGGACGAACGGCAGCAGGTACTCAATACCCTGGCCGACAAGGGAATCGATACCACGGGAAGGGAAGCCGAGGGCTGGCTCTACGCCGGGCTGTACCTCTCGCGTCCACTTCCGGCACCGGGCGACGACGCCTGAGAACGCCGACGAGCCGCCCGCGCGGGCCACCGAGCCGCGCGGGTGCGGCGGACGACACGCGCCCAAACCCTTCCCAAACCTCGGCTCGACGCCGAGGATCTGTAGTGGAACAGGCGTGCCGTGCGTATCGGGCCGTCGACCCCACCGCAGTCTCTCCCGAACCCATCCCACGCACCCGAGGAATCCGACTTGAGTGACCGCACTTTCGCCGCCGAAGACCACCTGCCCCGGGTACCCCTGCCCACACTGGAGGACAGCGGCGAACGCTTCCTACAGTGGTGCGCCCCGCTGCTGACCGACGACGAATTGGCCACCACCCGCGCGGCGGTCGACGATCTGCTGCGCGTGGACAGCCCGGCCCGCGTCCTGCACGCGGCGCTGCGGGAATTCGACGCCACCCCCGGCGTCGGCAGTTGGCTCGACCAGTTCTGGCCGTCCCGGTACCTGGGCAGACGCGACCGGATCGCCCTGAACGCCAACTTCTTCTTCCTGTTCCGCGATGACACCGTGCTCGCCGCCTCCACCGGCGCGAACCAGGTGGAGCGCGCCGCCGCGATCGTCTGCGCCGCCGTCGATTACAAATTGGCGCTCGACGAGGAGGCCATCGCGCCGGTCACCCAGCGCGGCCAGCAACTGTCGATGTGGCAGAACAAGTACCTGTTCTCCGAAACGAGGATTCCGGGCGATCCGCAGGACACCGTCCGGGTGCCCTACAGCGACGCCGCACCCGGCCCGTCGACCGCCCGCCACATCGCGGTGTTCTTCCGCGGCAACATCTTCCGAATGGATGTGATCGGACCGGAGGGCGCACCCTACGCGCTGGAGGATCTCGCCGAAGGACTTCGCGCCGTGCGCGAGGCCGGTGCGAATCCGGGCCCCGCTGTCGGTCATCTCACCACCGAGGCACGCGCCGAATGGGCGGCCGACCGTGCGGCGTTGCGCGCCGAACCCGCGAATATCGAGGCGCTCGACACCCTCGAAACCGCGCTGTTCTGCCTCTGCCTGGAGGATTTCAGCCCACGCGACACCCTGCACGCCTGCGACCAACTGCTGCACGGCGACAGCGCGAACCGCTGGTTCGACAAATCCGTGTCGTTCATCGTGTTCGAAGACGGCCAGGCCGGGATCAATGTCGAACACTGCGGGTTGGACGGCACCACCATCCTGTCCTTCGTCGACACCCTCCTCGAGACATCGGCCGCCGAGCACGCCGCGCATTCGGGCGCGCAGAAGCAGGGCGCGCCCGCCGTGACGCCGATCGAATTCACCCTCGATGACGCATTGCGCGCGCGTATCGCGGCGGCGGGCGCGGATTTCGCCCGTTACGCCGCCGACAACGCCACGACAACGGTGTCCTTCGATAATTTCGGCACGGCGCGAGCCAAGCAGCTGAAGATCTCCCCGGACGCCTTCGCGCAACTGAGCTACCAGCTCGCGCACCGCCGCAGCAAGGGCATCACCGGCGCCACCTACGAATCGATCGCCACCAGGCAGTACCGCAACGGCCGCACCGAAGCGATGCGCGTAGTGTCCCCGGAACTGATCGCCTTCGTCGACGCCATGGAGGATCCCGCGCTGGATGCCGCGGCGAAGCTGGACGCCGCGCGCACGGCGGCGACCGCGCACGTGGAGCGGGCACGGCAATGCCAGTCCGGTGACGCACCGGAACAGCACCTGTGGGAGCTGCAGTGGATCCAGCGTCGCCGGGGCGCCGAACTGGGCGTGACCGAGCCGATCGCGCTCTACGACAGCCCGGGCTGGCTGATCATGCGCGACGACTACCTGAGCACGAGTTCCGCGCCATCGGTCAACATCGAGTACTTCGGTTTCGGTTCGACCAGCCCCACATGTATCGGCATCGCCTACGTCCTCCTCCCGGACCGCTGGAACCTGTATCTGGCCACCCCGCGCACGGTCGCCGACCAAATGCACGCCTTCGCCGGACATCTGCGCACCGCGGTCGCGGACCTGGAGGCACTGCTCGCGGATAGCTGACGACCCGGCCGCTGCCGCGCCTCGCCGATCATGGGAGCCGCGGCAGCGACACGGTGCGGCCGTGGGATCCCCGCACGTCGCCCCACGGCCGCGACGCCGGTCCTTACCGGCAGGGTGGTGCGGTGTGCGAGGAGTATGCGGGGGTCTGAAAGAATGGTCATCCGTGAAGAACTTCGAAACCCTGTTCGCCGAGCTGCAGGACCGCGCCACCAACCGACCCGAGGGTTCCGGCACGGTGGCCGCGTTGGACGCGGGCGTGCATACCCAGGGTAAGAAGGTGCTCGAAGAGGCCGGTGAAGTATGGCTGGCCGCCGAGCACGAAGGCGACGAATCACTCGCCGAGGAGATCTCGCAACTGCTCTACTGGGTCCAGGTGCTGATGATCGGCCGGGGACTGAAGCTCGAAGACGTGTACCGACATCTGTGACGGCCACGGCCACGATGCCGGGGCAAGCCGCCGATAACACAGTCACCCGAAAGGACACTCTTCCCATGCTGCGCGTCGCAGTCCCCAATAAAGGCGCTCTCTCCGAATCCGCCACATCGATCCTGGCCGAAGCGGGCTACCGCACGCGCACCGATTCGCGCGACCTCACCGTGCTCGACCCCGCCAACCAGGTCGAGTTCTTCTTCCTGCGGCCCAAGGACATCGCCATCTACGTCGGGTCGGGCGAACTCGACCTCGGCATCACCGGCCGCGACCTCGCCCTCGACTCCGGCGCAACGGTCCAGGAACGGCTCTCGCTCGGCTTCGGCCGCTCCACCTTCCGCTACGCCGCCCCCGCCGGCCGTGAATGGAAAATCGAAGACCTCTACGACAAGCGGATCGCCACCTCCTACCCGAACCTCGTGCTCACCGATCTGCAACGCCGGGGCATCGAAGCCGAAGTGATCCGCCTCGACGGCGCCGTGGAGATCTCCATCCAACTCGGCGTCGCCGACGCCATCGCCGACGTCGTCGGCTCCGGCCGCACGCTGCGCCAGCACAACCTGATCGCCTTCGGCGACGTGCTGTGCGATTCCGAAGGCGTCCTGATCGAACGCACCGGCTCCGATCGCCGCGACCGCCCCCGCAACCAACTCATCGCCCGCATCCAGGGCGTGGTCTTCGCCCAGCAGTACCTCATGCTGGATTACGACTGCCCGAGGAACCTGCTCGACGAAGCGGTCCGGATCACCCCCGGGCTGGAATCGCCGACCGTCTCCCCGCTGGCCGACGATTCCTGGGTCGCCGTCCGCGCGCTCGTTCCGCGCAAACAGGGCAACGAGGTCATGGACCGACTCGCCGACCTCGGCGCGAAAGCGATTCTCGCGACAGATATCCGCTCCTGCCGAGCTTTCTGAGATTCGGCGGCCGGGGGGCCGCGAACGGGTCGCTCGTAAGACTCGCTCCGGGCGGGGTCGAGTGGTTCGAAATGGTGGGCGGTAAATTCGCTTGTCCGCGTGATTGATTCACGGTGAACGCAACAGGTGTGGGTGCGCTTCGGCGTCGGTATTCGCGCTGGTTCTGGTCGGGGCCATCCCGGAATGGCTGGTGCCCTGATGTCGGCGCAAGCTCCCGGAGCGGGGGAATCCGAGGCGGACGCGGTGAGGGGGACATCGGGTGACGGCGATGGCTCGGCGATAGCTGCCGCGAGCTCGGCGAAGGTCGATGTCGCGCGGACGGCGGAGGCGGCGCACGGCTCGCCGGTGGCGTCCGAAACCGCCGCATTGCAGGCGATTCCGCGTCCGACGGTCGCGCAGATCGCGGCGGGAATCGCGATTGTGCTCGTACTCGGCGCATTGACGAGATACCTCGAAATCCATATCCCCCGGTGGGTGAAGGACACCCCGTTTCAGCGGGTGGCGAATCGATCGAATATCCCGTGTACGCCATCGCCATCGGTCTGCTCGGCAATGTGATATTGACGAAATTGGACCTACGGGAACGGCTTTCGGCGGGATTTCGCACGGAATTCTTCATCAAGACCGGTGTGGTGCTGCTCGGCGCTTCCATCAATCTGAAAATCCTTGTCACCGCCGCGGGACCGTCCAGGCCCGCCGCGAGCAGATCGCCTACGCGGCCTCGCTGGTGATCATCTTCGCGTTGCCATCGATCTTCCTCTTGCCCTGGCTCGCCGACGTTCTCGGCCTGTCCGACGAGGTGGCGGGCGCGTGGATCGGCGGCAATATCGACACGACCGCAGCGGTAGCCGCCGCCGGCGCGATCGCTCTCACCGCGTATTTCACCCTGCGCGTGGAACGCGTCGCGGGCGGCGCTCGTCCCTCATCGCGTCAGTTCTGGGCTCGTTTCCCGAAATTCGTGCTCGCGTTCATCGCGGCCTCGGTGATCGGCACCCTGTACCTGCAATCGGTCGACAAGAAATCCGGAACCGCGCATATCGCGATCATCAACGATCTGCGCACCTGGTTCCTGATCCTCGCCTTCGTCTCCATCGGCCTGGAATTCTCGCTGCGCGGGTTGCGTGAGGCGGGCTGGCGGCCGATCGCCGTATTCGGATCGGCCGCCGTGGTGAATCTGGCTGTCGGCCTGGGGTTGTCGGTGCTGCTGTTCCACGACTTCACCGTCTGATTCGCGTCGTGCACCCCACCCCGACCGAGCGGGTCCGGGGGCACGACGCGTCCAGACGGGCGAGACGCACACGACCGGTCGACGGGCACGGCCGCGAACTCAATCCGAAACCGCTTCCGCCAGCACCTCATCGGCGGATTCGGTGACACCCGCCGCGGGCCATCCCGGATATGGTGGTGGGGTGCCGCCGTATTCGGGGCACAACGGTTTGTACTCGCAGTACGAGCACAGCCAACCGGTGTTCGGCGGGAAATCGCCGGTGCGCCCGGCCTGAGTGATGGCCGCCCACAGTGCTGCGAGGGTGCGTTCGAAGCGCAGTAACTCCTCCTCGTCGGGCGCGTAGGTGAGGATCTGCTCGTCGGCAAGATAGATCAGCCGTAGTTGGGTGGGCAGGATGCCGCGGGTGCGCAGCACGACAAGCGCGTAGAACTTGAGCTGGAACAGCGCCTTGGTCTCGCCGGTCGGTCCGGGCGCGCGCCCGGTCTTGTAGTCGACGACCCGGAGTTGGCCGGTGGGGGCCACGTCGACGCGGTCGATGAAACCGCGCAGCAGCACGCCGTCGAGTTCCACCTCCACCCCGACCTCCCGCGATTCCGGATCGAAGCGGGTCGGATCCTCCAACCGGTAATAGCTCTCGACCAGGGCGCGCACTTCGGTGAGGAAGCCGTCGACGCCCTCGTCGGCGAACAGTTCGGCGGTTTCCGGTCGGTCGGCGAGCACCCGCTCCCAGGCGGGGCCGACGAGTGTGTCCGCGCGCTCGGGCGACCGGTCGGGCGCGGGCAGTCCGTAGAGGTCTTCGAGCACCGCGTGCACAACGGTGCCGCGCACGGCGTGACGGGAGGGCGGTTCCGGAATTCGATCGATCGCGCGCAAGCGGTACTTCAGCGGACACTGTTTGAAATCCATTGCCCGCGAGGGCGACAGCGCCGGACGCCGGCGGACCTCGGACGACACGGCGGCCGGGGTGTTCTCGGCGTCGGCAGGGGGCGTGGACACGGGCGCTGGCATACCTGGCAGGCTATCCGGCGATACCGACACCGCGGCGCGAACGGCGGTCGCTTGCGTGAGCACGCAGGGCCTCGCGAGCGCCGACAGCACCTTCACGCCAGCGAAACGGAGATACATGACGGCCAGACGGACCGGGCCATTCACCATCGGTGACCGGGTACAGCTGACCGATGCCAAGGGGCGCCTCTACACGGTCGTCTTGGAGCCGGGTAAGGAATTCCACACCCACCGCGGCGGCATCAAGCACGACGACTTGATCGGCGCAGACGAGGGCACCGTGGTCAATTCCACGAACAACACGCCCTATCTGGCGCTGCGCCCGCTGTTGATCGATTACGTGCTGTCGATGCCGCGCGGGGCGGCGGTGATCTACCCGAAGGACGCGGCGCAGATCGTGCACGAGGGCGATATGTTCCCCGGCGCGCGGGTGCTGGAGGCGGGTGCGGGCTCCGGCGCGCTGACATGTTCACTTCTGCGCGCGGTCGGCCCGGAGGGCGAGGTCATCTCCTACGAAATCCGCGATGACCACGCCGAGCACGCCGTGCGCAATGTGGAGACCTTCTTCGGCGAACGTCCGGCTAACTGGTCGCTGACGGTTGCCGATGTCGCGAAGTACGACGGGGATCAGGTCGATCGGGTCGTGCTCGACATGCTCGCGCCGTGGGACGCGCTGCCCGCGGTGTCCGAGGCGCTGGTGCCAGGCGGCGTCCTGATCGTCTATGTGGCGACCGTCACCCAGTTGTCGAGGGTGGTCGAGGCGCTGCGCGAGCAGGAATGCTGGACCGAACCCCGGTCGTGGGAATCGATGGTGCGCGGCTGGCACGTCGTCGGCCTCGCGGTGCGGCCAGAACACCGCATGCAGGGCCATACGGCCTTCCTGGTGAGCGCGCGACGCCTCGCCGAGGGCACGGTGACCCCGAAGCCCCAACGTCGCCCCTCGAAGGGCTGAGCCCCTCCGTAGCTCCCTGCCCCGTGTCTGAGCTCCCGGCCCCGTGCCTGCCCGGGTACGCACGGGGCCGGGTGCGACTACGGCGTGCAGGGCGCCTGGGCGAAGCTGAGCAGGACGCAGGCGCTCGCGTCCGAGATCTTCCACGTGCCGCCCACTCGCTGCCAGGTCAGGGGCATGGGCGGGGCGTCGCCGTTCGGCGAGCTGATGACCACCTGGGCGGTCGCGGTATCGCCGGTGACCTTCACATCGCTCACCACGAACTTCAGCGCCCCGTAGCCGGCGAGGGCCTTGGTCATGGTGTCGATGTTGGTCGCCCGCTTCTCGCCGTCGACGACGATCGCGACCTTGTCCTGGGTCGTCTTGGCCGGGTCGGCCAGGATCGCCAGGGTGGTCTGCAGTTCTTCGGCGGACGGCGTCCCGCTCGCGGCCTGCCCCGATCCGGTGGTTACCGCCGCCCCTGTCGTGGTACTTGCGGTGGCAGTGGTGTTGGACGAGGTTTTCGACGAGGTGCTGGACGCGGTATCGGAGGAGTCATCGGATCCGCATCCGGTGAGCCCGACCGTAACGGCGACGGCCGCCGCGGCGGCGACCACACAGACACGGAGGGTTCTGGTGGGAAGGAGCATTGCTGGCAACCTTTCGGCTCGATCGACGAGAGCTCTCGCCACGTTCGGGTTAGGGCAGGCTAACATGGTCCTTCCGTCGCCGATCGCACGCAGATGTGATCACGAAGAAACCATGTCGGAAAGCGAGAATTGACCACGCCCGGTAGCGTTGATAGACCGGGACTGGGAGGAGCAGCACATGAGCCCCATCGAGAATTCGGATTCGGCGGCCTGGAGAGAGCTCGAGGCGGTACGCGCCGAGGCGGCTGCGCTCCGAAGGCAACTCGCCGATTCGCCGGATCACGCACGGGAATTGGAAGCCCGCATCGATTCGCTGACCATTCGCAATACGAAGCTGATGGACACCCTCAAGGAAGCGCGCCAGCAGTTGGTGGCGCTGCGTGAGGAGGTCGATCGGCTGGGTCAGCCACCGAGTGGATACGGCATTCTGATCGGCGTGTACGACGATCAGACGGTCGACGTGTTCACTTCGGGACGCAAGATGCGGTTGACCTGTTCGCCGAATATCGACACCGCCGTGCTCGAGTACGGCCAGACCGTTCGCCTCAACGAGGCGCTCACGGTGGTCGAGGCGGGCATCTACGACGCGGTCGGCGAGATCGGCACGTTGCGCGAGATCCTCGACGACAACCGTCGTGCCCTCGTGGTCGGCCATGCCGACGAGGAACGAGTGGTCTGGCTGTCGGGCCCGCTGTCCAAACTCGCCGAGAACGACGATCTGGACGATCCCGATTCGCCCATTCGCAAGCTCCGTCCCGGTGATTCCCTGCTGGTCGACACCAAGGCGGGTTTCGCGTTCGAGCGCATCCCCAAGGCCGAAGTCGAGGACCTCGTCCTGGAAGAGGTGCCCGACGTCGACTACCACGACATCGGCGGCCTCTCCCGGCAGATCGAGCAGATTCGCGACGCGGTCGAGCTGCCCTTCCTGCACAAGGATCTGTTCCGCGAGTACGCGCTGCGCCCGCCCAAGGGCGTGCTGCTCTACGGTCCGCCCGGATGCGGTAAGACGCTCATCGCCAAGGCGGTCGCCAATTCGCTCGCCAAGAAGATCGCCGAGGCGCGCGGTGAGGATGCCAAGGAAGCCAAGTCGTTCTTCCTGAACATCAAGGGCCCCGAGCTGCTGAACAAATTCGTCGGCGAGACCGAGCGGCATATCCGGATCATCTTCCAGCGTGCGCGCGAGAAGGCCTCCGAGGGCACCCCGGTGATCGTGTTCTTCGACGAGATGGATTCGATCTTCCGCACCCGCGGTTCCGGTGTCTCCTCCGACGTGGAGACCACCGTTGTGCCGCAGCTGCTTTCGGAGATCGACGGGGTCGAGGGCCTGGAGAACGTCATCGTCATCGGCGCCTCCAACCGCGAGGACATGATCGACCCCGCGATCCTGCGGCCAGGACGTCTCGATGTGAAGATCAAGATCGAGCGGCCCGACGCCGAATCGGCGCAGGACATCTTCTCGAAGTACCTCACCGAACACCTGCCGCTGCACGCCGACGATATCGCCGAATTCGGCGGTGACAAGGTCGCCTGCATCCGCGCGATGATCGAGCGGGTCGTCGACCGGATGTACGCCGAGAGCGAGGACAACCGCTTCCTGGAGGTCACCTACGCCAACGGTGACAAGGAAGTCCTGTACTTCAAGGATTTCAACTCCGGCGCCATGATCCAGAACATCGTGGACCGCTCCAAGAAGTACGCCATCAAGGCGGTGCTCGACAGCGGTAATCCGGGTCTGCGCATCCAGCATCTCTACGATTCGATCGTGGACGAGTTCTCCGAGAACGAGGACCTGCCCAACACCACGAATCCGGATGACTGGGCTCGCATCTCCGGTAAGAAGGGCGAGCGGATCGTCTACATCCGCACGCTGGTCACGGGTAAGAACGCCTCGGCCAGCCGCGCGATCGACACCGAGTCGAATACAGGCCAGTACCTGTAAGCCGGTCGATAACCGGGAAGCCGCGTCTCCGTCGGGGGGCGCGGCTTTTCCGTGACGGCGCGGATACTTCTGTGCGTCACCGGATTCGGCGACCACGGTGCCCCCGTGGTGGGTAGTGCCCACGGGAACTCACGGGCACAACTGAGTCCGCGGCGGCTCGGTGTGCGGTCACCGGATGCGTTCGCGGGCTACCGAGTTCGGACCGATCAGTTGCGGTCGACGACGAAAGCGGAGGCGTTGTCCCGCCCGCCGCTGCGCAGCGCCAAATCCACCATGGATTCCGCTGTCGCACTGGGTGATTCACCGGAGGCGAGCATCGTCTTGATCGTGGCGATATCGAGGCGTTTGTGCACCCCGTCGGTGCTGAGGAGGATCCGGCCGTTGCTGGAGCCGGTGGCGGCGCGGCCGATCTGATCCTCGCGCACGGTGCGCACGGTGGTGGTGATGATGTGATCGGTGCGCGGCGCGGCGAATTGCCCACGCATCCGCAGATATTCGGCGAGGGTGTGATCGGTGGTGATCTGATGCAGCATCCGCCCGTTCCAGCGGTAGGCGCGACAGTCGCCGACCCAGGCGATATCGGCGGAACAGTCGGGTTTGTCGGCGGTCGGCAGCACCGCGACGACCAGCGCGCTATCGGCCTTGGGTTCGGGGAACTCGCGCAGCAGGTGCCGCTGCGCGGCGAGGACGCCCGCCGCCGCTCCCTCGCGCGCACCGTGCTCGGCGGCCACGGTCGCCGCGGCGCGGGCGGCCCTGGCGGCGAGCAGGTGATCCCCGACGCCGTCGGCGACGACGAAGGCGACACGTCCGTTGATCGGATCGGTCCACGAGGCGACGGCGTCGGCATTGATCGACCGCAGTCCGCGCCTGCTCACCGAATCGCCTGCGATACCGGTGAGTCGAACCAGCTCACGGCGGGATGTCGTCATCGCGTTACTCACGGCCTGACCTCCTGGGATCGGTCGCTGCCGGCCTAACGGCCGGACTGTATACCAGTTCACCTCGTCAACCCGTGGCATGCGCCAGAGATGACTGTGGGCTTGCTGAGAACTGGACGTAGCCGAAGTATCCTACGAACCCGGCCCATTGCGGAAGGGGGTCGCGGCGGCTGCTCATGATCTCCGAATACCCCGAGAACCACGCCGCACACCGAGAATGCCGCCGACGACAGCGCACCGCGTGTCGGCATCCGGTCGCCGACCAGCACGCTTGCGCGGCCGATGGGGCCCGTCGCCGGGTCGGGCCGACAACGCACTGTCGCGGGGACCGCGGGGTGAGCGTTTGGTGACCGTCGGGCAACTACGGCGAAAATTGCACGTCATCTCCGAAGATGAGGATCTACTCGCCTTACAGATTGATTTTCGAGCGGACGGAAAAAATGTGAGCGTAGGGCGGGCTGAGTTCGGGCCGGAGACTGTCGCGAGCGTCGAGAGTGTGGTTGTGCCGCCGATCGGCGTCGATGACGTCGCCGATGTCATCCGGTCCGAAGTGACCGCTCTCCCGGCTCGTTTCGCGTTACTCGCCGACTCGCTCGGTGCGACGCTGGCGGCGAGCCTGCTCACGGGTACCCCGTTGCCCCGGGTCGATACGGCGGCGATGGACGGGTACGCGGTGAGCGGTCCCGGTCCGTGGTGGACGCTGCGCGCGGATGTCCGCGTCGCGGGCCACGGCAAGGGACGGCCGTTGCAGACGGGGGCGGCGGTGCGGATCGCGACGGGCGCGGTGACACCGAACGGGACGACGGCGGTGGTGCGCGACGAGTTCGCCGAAACAGCGCGGACGTCCGGGCGACGCGTGGTCAGGCGGGTGCCGGGCGCGCCCATGACAGACGATATGCGCCGCCGCGGTGAGCAGTGGGACAGCGGGGAGATCCTGGTCGCGCCGGGGACTCGGGTGTGCGTGGCGGTGGTGTCCGCGGCGGCCAGCGCGGAGGCGCCGATGGCCGCGGTCCGCGGACCCGTCCGGGCCGACGTCCTCGTCACCGGTGACGAGATCCGGCCGCGCGGCCCGCTCGCGGAAGGCCAGACCCGCGACACTCTCACGCCGGTGCTGCCGCAGTTCCTGAACGCCTGCGATATCGCGTGCGGGTCTGTTCGGCATCTGCCGGACCGGCCGGAGGATATGCACACGTGGCTGACACAGGCGCGCGACGCCGAGATGGTGATCGTCACCGGTGCGACCGGGCGCGGTGCGGCCGATCATCTGCGCGGTGTGCTCGCTGAGATCGGTGCGCGGATCGTCGTCGACGGGGTGGCGATGCGCCCGGGCGGTTCGCAGATCGTGGCATTGCTCCCCGACGGCACCGTGCTGCTGGCGCTGCCGGGCAATCCGTTCGCCGCGGTGGCAGCACTGCTGGTGAGCGGCCCGGCGATCGTGGACGCGCTGACCGCGCGCACCTCGCGACCACAACTGTGGGGGCGGATCAGCGACCGGTCCGGATCGGGCGACGAGGTGACCGCGGTGGTGCCGGTACGTCAGTTGCCCGGTGGGGTGTGGCAGAGCATCGGTCCGGTGCACACCTCGCACCTGGCCGACCTGATCGGCTGCCAAGCGTTGGCGCTGCTCGGACCGCACAGCGGTCGCGGCAGCGTCGCCGCGCTCCTACCCCTTCCGCGGTAATCGCGCGAGTAGATCGGCGTTCACGGATCTGTTCGGTTATCTATTCCGTGGATACGGCAATATGATGTCGATCGTGTCGAATTTACGGATCAGTGAGGTGGCCGCTCTGGCGGGTGTCAGCGATGACACGGTGCGCCGGTGGATCGATCAGGGCCGGTTGAACGCGATCCAGCTCGACAACGGACGTAAGGGCGTCAGCGGCCGTGAACTCGCCCAATTCCTGCAAGTCAACGCCGAGGCCCCGGCGCCGGGGACGACGATCGCGGCGTCCGCGCGCAATCGGATGCGCGGCATCGTCACCAGGGTCGTCAAGGACACCGTGATGGCGCAGGTCGAGATGCAGGCCGGACCATTTCGGCTGGTGTCGCTGGTGAGCAGGGAATCGGTCGATGAGCTCGGTGTGGAAGTCGGCACCATCGCTGTCGCCTCGGTGAAGTCCACCCATGTCGTGGTCGAGATTCCGGAAAGTTGACGAGAATGAGAGTGATGCGCACCGGGGGCGTCGCGGCAGCGACAGTGCTCGCGATGGTGACCGTGGCCGGCTGCGGTTCCGACGAGACGATCGAATCCGCGGATCCGTCCTCGGTCTCCGGCACCGTGACGGTCTTCGCCGCGGCATCGCTGACGGAGACCTTCACCGAACTCGGCAAGCAGTTCCACGCCGCGCACCCCGGCGTGCGGGTCGTCTACAGCTTCGGCGCGAGTTCGGCCCTGGCCGAACAGATCAACCAGGGCGCCCCGGCCGACGTGTTCGCCGCCGCGGCGCCCAAGAATATGCAGCAGGTCCGCGATAAGGGCGAAGTCACCGTCGCACCGGTCGTATTCGCGCGCAACCGGCTCGAGATCGCGGTGCCCGAGGGCAATCCGGGAGCCATTACCGGGCTGGCCGATTTCGGCAGGACCGAGCCCAAGATCGCGTTGTGCGCCCCGCAGGTGCCCTGCGGAGCGGCGGCCGAAAAGGTGTTCGAGGCCGCGGGCATCACGCCCCGGCCCGACACCCGCGAGCAGGACGTGAAAGCCGTGCTGACCAAGGTGACACTCGGTGAGGTCGACGCGGCGCTCGTCTACCGCACCGATGTGAAGACGGCGGGCGACAAGGTCGATGGCATCGAATTCCCCGAATCGGCCGAGGCCGTCAACGACTATCCGGTGGCGCCGCTGGCACATGCGCCGAACGCGGCGGCGGCGGCGGCCTTCGTCGAATTCGTCACCTCCGACAAGGCCGGATCCGTATTCACGGCGGCGGGATTCGACACCCCGTGAGAACGGCCTCGCGGCGGCGTGCGGTACTGGGGCGGCCGCCCGTCGCGCTGATTCTGCCCGCCCTCTGCGGGCTGGCATTCCTCGTCGTCCCGCTGATCGGGCTGTTGCTGCGGGCGCCCTGGTCGACGCTGCCCGAGCGGCTGACGAGTGCGGAAGTCGCCCAGGCGCTGCGGCTTTCGCTGGTGTGCGCGACGACGGCGACGATCGTCTGCCTGGTGCTCGGCATTCCGCTGGCGTGGCTGTTGGCCCGTGCCGACGTGCCGGGGCGTTCGCTCATTCGCGCTCTGGTCACGGTGCCGCTGGTGCTGCCCCCCGTGGTCGGCGGTGTCGCGCTGCTGTTCGTGCTCGGCAGGCGGGGGTTGCTCGGGCGCTACCTCTACGAGTGGTTCGGGTTCTCGTTGCCGTTCACGACCGCCGGGGTGATCGTGGCCGAGGCATTCGTGGCCATGCCGTTTCTGGTGATCTCGGTCGAGGGCGCGCTGCGCGCGGCGGATCCGCGATTCGAGGAGGCGGCGGCCACCCTCGGCGCGAGCCGCTGGCACACCTTCCGCCGGGTCACCCTGCCCTCGATCCTGCCGGGCGTCATCGCGGGAGGAGTGCTGTGCTGGGCTCGCGCGCTGGGCGAATTCGGCGCGACCATCACCTTCGCCGGGAACTTTCCCGGCCGGACGACGACGATGCCGCTGGCGGTCTATCTCGCCCTCGAGACCGATCCGGACGCCGCCATCGTGCTGAGCCTGGTGTTGCTCGCCGTATCGGTTCTCGTCCTGGTCGCACTGCGGGAACGCTGGATTCGGGGCGCGCTATGACCTTGAGCGCCGAATTGCGCGTCGACCGGGGGCATTTCGCGCTCGATCTGCCCCTCACGGTGGAACCGGGGGAGGTCGTCGCGCTGCTCGGTCCCAACGGGGCGGGCAAGACCACCGCGCTGCGGGCGCTGGCGGGACTCATCGCGCTGACGGGTGGGCGGCTGCGAGTGGGCGAACACCTCTGGGACGCACCGCCTTCGGTCTTCGTGCCCGCCGAACGACGCGAGGTCGGCGTGGTGTTCCAGGACTATCTGCTTTTCGCCCATCTGTCCGCGCTGGACAACGTCGCCTTCGGGCTGCGCGCACGCGGTCGCCGCAGGGCCAAGGCGCGCGAGCAGGCCGCGGCGTGGCTGGCCAGGGTCGGGCTCGCCGAGCACGCGCAGCGCAAACCGCGTGCCCTGTCGGGCGGCCAGGCCCAGCGTGTCGCGCTGGCCCGCGCGCTGGTCACCGAACCCCGATTGCTGCTGCTCGACGAACCGCTGGCCGCACTCGACGCGGGCACCCGGCTACAGGTCCGCTCCGACCTCGCGCACCACCTGCGCGACTACCCCGGCTATACGGTGCTGGTCACCCACGACCCGCTCGACGCGATGGTTCTCGCCGATCGGCTCGTCATCCTGGAGAACGGCGCGATCGTGCAGCAGGGTCCGCCCGCGCGGGTGGCCGCCGCACCACGGTCGGATTACGTCGCCGACCTGATGGGACTCAACCTCTACCGCGGCACCGCCACGGCGACCCACGTCGACCTCGACACCGGGGGAAGTCTCACGATCGCCGAACCCGCCGACGGCTCCGTGTACATCGCCTTCCCCCCGAACGCCGTCGGATTGCATCCGCAACGTCCCGTCGGCAGCGCGCGCAACAGCTGGCCCGTCGTCATCACGGGTATCGAGCAGCACGCGCATACGATCCGCGTGCGTCTCGACGGCGCCCCGCCCGTGCTCGCCGACATCACCCCGGCCACCGTCGCCCAGCTGGGACTGCATCCGGGTCAGCGACTGTGGGCGGCGGTCAAGGCCACCGAAATGCGTTCGTACCCGGCATGATCGAGTAGTCGCGCCGATGATCTCCGCCGACGCGCCGCGATTCGGCCCGGCCCACTCGCGCCGAGCGGGAACTGTGCCGCGACGGATATCCGGCAGGACGACCGCCGGGTGCGGCCGACCTGCCGGGATCTCACCCGCGGGTGACGCTCACCGAGTTCAGGACGATATCGGTGGCGGGGGCTCCATCGCCGGAACCGTCGCGTACCCCCGCGTCGGCGATTCCGGTCAGCACGCCGAGACCGTCGACCACGCGGCCGAACGGCGTGTAGTTCGGCGGCAGCTGGGTGTCCTGGTAGACGAGGAAGAACTGGCTGCCGTTGGTGTTCGGACCCGCGTTCGCCATGGCGAGCGTGCCCGCCGGATACGTCGCGCCCGCCAGGTTCTCGTCGGGGAAGCGGTAGCCGGGCCCGCCGGTGCCGACCGCGGTCGGATCACCGCACTGGAGCACGAAAATCCCCTGCGTGGTCAGGCGATGGCACCGGGTGTGATCGAAATATTGTTGATCGGCCAGGAAGACGAACGAATTCACCGTGCGGGGAGCGCGGGCCGCCTCCAAGGCCACCGTCACCGTTCCGCAGTTGGTTTCCAAGGTCGCGGTGTATCCGGTCGCCGGATCGATCGCCTGCCCCGGCTCGGCGGGCCACTGCTTGCCGTTCGGCGCACCCGCGGCCGGAGCGGCGCACCCCGCCGGACTCCGATGCGCGGGCGACGGCTGCGCGGCCACCCCGCCCGCCGCGTGCAGTGTCAGCGCCGCGGCGGCGACCAGCACACTCAACCCAGGCAGCGTCCGCCGCGTCACCGCACCGCGGCGCCGCGCGCCCTTCGCCCGGCCGACCGCGCGCTCCCGCACTCCGTTGCTCACAGTAGGGATCTCCTTCATCAGGGTTTCGCGCACCGGACGATGCTCGCCCGCATCCTGCCATCTGCCACGCCCTCCCCGTCGCCGAACCACCCGGTTCGTCCCCTTTCCCGCGTGCCGCGTCGGGAGAATCGGTCCCGCACGCGCCCGCGCCGTCGGGCACCACCCGCGCCGGCAGGTCGTGGCGGCGGTTGCGGGGGAACGGCTCGACGGTACGGTTGCGTACGGACCGAACGTGGCACGAAGGAGTCGACGATGAGGGGTGGCGGGCGGCCAGGTCGGATCATCGGGGTCGGACTCGCGTTCGCGGCCGGGCTCGTGCTGGTCGCGGCGGGCGCGAACGGTGCGCTGTGGGCGCTGTCGTCGGGACATCGTTTCGACGTGGCCTCGGCGCCCTCGACGCCGGTCGTGATCGTCCCCGGCGCCAAGGTGGGTCAGGACGGGTCGCCGATGGCCTATCTGCGGGGGCGCTTGGACGTCGCCATCGAGTTGGTGCGGGCCGGGAAGGCCCGCGAGATCCTGCTCTCGGGTGACGCGGGAGGCGACTCGGGGGACGAGATCGCCTCGATGCGGCGGTACCTGAACGAACACGGCGTCGATCCCGCGCTCGTGCGATCCGACGGTGGGGGCCTGTCGACGTGGGAGACCTGCGACCGCGCCCGCGATCAATTCGGCGTCCACCGCGCGATCATCGTCAGCCAATACCAGCATCTGCCGCGCGCGGTCGCGCTGTGCAGGGCGGCGGGTATCGATGCCGACGGGGTGATCGCCTACTGCGAATGTCGTCGATCGACCGAGGTGCGCAACAATTTTCGCGAATGGCTGGCCGCCCCGAAAGCCGTGGCGCATCTGATGCTGAGCTGACCTGCGTCGCCGAGTTGCCGGTGCGGGGCCGCCGGGCTCGTATGGAGCGCGGTCGATGATCCGTGACACGCTGGGGCGCCCACCTGTCGCTCACGCGCGGCGGATGCGGCGGTAGGTGGGGGCGGCGGTCGTCGCGGCGGCCAGTTCGGTGGAGAGCCAGGGGAGTTCGGCGTCGGTGACGGGGGAGACGGTGAGGCGGAGGTGGTCGGAGCGGGGAGTGTCGGCCACTTCGAATGGCCCGCCGGGCGCGGCCTTGATACCCGCGGCGGCGAGGGAGATCATGGCGGCGTTCTCGTCGGCGACGGGAAGCCAGAGGTTGATCCCGTCGGCGCGGGGCACCGCGATGCCGTGGGCGGCGAGCGCGCGACGTAGTTCGGTCGAGCGCCTTCGGTATTCGGTGCGCGCGGCGGTGACGGTGTCGGCGGCGGACGGATCGTCGAGCATGGTGATCAGGACGCGTTGGAGCAGCCGACTGGTCCAGCCCGCACCGAGCATGCGGCGTTCGATGACGGGGTCGAGCAGGTCGGTGGGGCCGCCCGCGACAGCCAGGCGCAGGTCCGCGCCATGGGATTTGGAATAGGAGCGGACGTGGACGGTGCGGCGGGGGAGTCTGGCGCCGAGGGAACGCAGTGGGGCGGAGGCGATTCCGGCCGAATGGTCGTCCTCGATGATCAGGGTGTCGGTCTCGCGGAGGACGTCGGTGAGTTCGCGGACGCGGCGCGCGGTGAGGGAGACACCGGTGGGATTCTGGGCGCGGGGTTGCAGGATGAGCGCGCTGACCCCGAAATCGCTGACAGCGCGGGATAATTCCGCGGGGATGAGGCCCGATTCGTCGAGGTGGACCGGCACCGGGCGGGCGCCGAGGCGGGCGAGCAGGTCCAGGAACGGCGGGAAGCACGGATCTTCGACGGCCACCGCGTCGCCGAGGCGGACGTGGAGGGTGAGCAGTCGGTCGATGGCGTCGAGGGCCCCATCGAATACGGCGAGGCGTTCGGCCCGAGCGGGCCAGTCCGGGCGGACCAGGGCGGCGAGTTCGGGCAGTACCGCGTCGCCGAGATAGTCGGCGGCGAGATCCCCGGGGTCGGCGGCGGTGATGGCTCGCAACGCGGTAGCCAGATCGGGGAGCAGGTCCGGGTCGGGGGTGCCGCGGGACAGGTCGATGCGGAACGCGCTGTCGGAGGGCGGGTGCAGCCGTTGATACCGGCCCGCGGCCGGGCGGCGGATCTGGAGTTCCCCTACGAAGGTGCCCGCGCGGCCCCTGGCGACGATGGCCCCGGTCGCGGCGAGGGCGCGCCACGCCTGGTTCACGGTGGCCGGTGATACCCGCAGTTCGCGGGCCACCTCGCGCACCGTCGGCAGTCGTGATCCGGGCGCCAAAGCGCCGGAGCGGATTCGGCGGCTGACGGCGGCGGCGATACCGGCCGGGGTGCGGTCGTCGAGATCGGCCGCGAACTCGGCGGGCGACATCACGGCGGGGCCGGGCGGCACCCGGTCCTGTTCCGCGTTCTCGGTCGCCGCCGGTTCGATGGTCACACCGCCATTCTGCGACCCCTACCGGACCCCGACCCCGCTCACCCCCAGTATTTACGGCGAGGAAACTGTTTCCGCCCAGATGTAACACAACGAACGTGGTTCAGGGTGCACGATAACAATCATGGCAACCGTTCGTTCCGCGCTCGTCCAGACGAACTGGACCGGCGACAAAGAGTCGATGATCAAGGCGCACGAGGACTATGCGCGGCAGGCCGCCGCGCAGGGAGCGCAGGTGATCTGCTTCCAGGAGTTGTTCTACGGGCCGTACTTCTGCCAGTCGCAGGACGCGAAGTTCTACGACTACGCGGAATCGGTGCCAGGGCCGACAACGGAGCGATTCGCCGCGCTGGCCCGTGAGCTCGGCATGGTGATGATCCTGCCGGTATACGAACAGGAACAGCCCGGATTGCTGTACAACACCGCTGCGGTGATCGACGCGGACGGCAGCTATCTCGGCAAGTACCGCAAACACCATATTCCGCATGTGAACGGCTTCTGGGAGAAATTCTATTTCCGTCCGGGCAACCTGGGCTGGCCGGTTTTCGACACCGCGGTCGGCCGGGTCGGGGTCTATATCTGCTACGACCGGCATTTCCCCGAGGGCTGGCGAGCGTTGGGTTTGGCGGGCGCGGAGATCGTGTTCAATCCTTCGGCCACCTCACGCGGCCTCTCCGCGTACCTGTGGAAATTGGAGCAGCCCGCGTCGGCGGTCGCCAACGAGTATTTCATCGGGGCGATCAACCGCGTCGGCATCGAATCCGAGTACGGCGACGACGATTTCTACGGCACCAGCTATTTCGTCGACCCGGAGGGCAAATTCGTCGGTGACGTCGCCTCCGATACCGGTCCCGAACTGCTGATCCGCGACCTGGATATGGATCTGATCAAGGTGGTGCGCGATCGGTGGGCGTTCTACCGCGACCGCCGCCCGGACGCCTACGGCCCGTTGGTGACGCCATGACAACCACCTTCATCCACGGCGGCACGGTGGTATCGGCCACCGGATCGCAATTGCTCGACGTGCTGATCGACGGTGAGACGATCGCCGCGGTGCTGCGACCGGGTTCGCGCGCCCTCGGCGCCGACCTCGCCGAATCCGCCGATACCGTCATCGACGCGACCGGCAGATACGTCATTCCCGGCGGGGTAGACGGGCATACGCATATGCAGATGCCCTTCGGCGGAACCGAGGCGTCGGACACCTTCGAAACCGGCACGAGGGCCGCGGCGTGGGGCGGTACCACCACGATCATCGATTTCGCGGTGCAGAAACCGGGCGAGCGGGTGCAGGACACCCTCGGACTGTGGCACCAGAAGGCCGCGGGCCGCTGCGCCGTCGATTACGGCTTCCACCAGATCATCGGTGATGTCAACGACGAATCGCTGAAGGGGATGAGCGAATTGGTGACCGAGGGCGTCACCAGTTTCAAACTGTTCATGGCCTATCCGGGGGTTTTCTATTCCGACGACGGCCAGATCCTGCGCGCCATGCAATCGGCCGGAGAACTCGGCGCGCTGCTGATGATGCACGCGGAGAACGGCATCGCCATCGACGTCCTCGTCGCACAGGCCGTCGCGCGGGGTGAGACCACCCCGTATTTCCACGGCGTCACCCGGCCGTGGCAGATGGAGGAGGAGGCCACCCATCGCGCGATCATGCTGGCGCAACTGACCGGCGCGCCGCTGTATGTGGTGCACGTGTCGGCCAAACAGGCGCTGGAACAGATCGCCACGGCACGGGGCAACGGACAGAACGTCTTCGGGGAAACCTGTCCGCAGTATCTGTATCTCTCGCTCGAAGAGCATTTGGGCGCACCGGGTTTCGACGGCGCGAAATGGGTCTGTTCGACGCCGTTGCGCGCCAGGGCCGAGGGACATCAGGACGAACTGTGGCGATATATCCGTACCGGCGATGTCACCGCGATCAGCACCGACCACTGCCCCTTCTGCATGAAGGACCAGAAAGAGATGGGGCGCGAGGATTTCAGCAAGATTCCCAATGGCATCGGCGGTGTCGAACACCGCATGGACCTCATGTTCCAGGGTGTCAAGAACGGCTTGATCTCGCTGGAGCGCTGGGTGGAGGTCTGCTGCACCACACCGGCCCGCATGTTCGGCATGTACCCGCGCAAGGGCGTGATCAGCCCGGGTGCGGACGCCGACATCGTGATCTACGACCCCAACGGGCACACCGGCATCGGCTACGGCAGAACCCATCACATGAATATGGATTATTCGGCCTACGAGGGTTTCGAGATCGATGGCCACGTCGACACCGTGCTCTCTCGCGGTCGCGTGATCATCGACGGCGGACAGTACCTGGGCGCGACCGGACACGGCCGCTTCGTGAAACGCGAACTGTCGCAGAACCTGATCTGACGCCGAATCGAACCGAATGGAGAGTGCCGCATGGATATCGGCGTGGTGCTGCAATGCACACCTCCCGCCTCCCGCGTGATCGAACTCGCGAGACAGGCCGAGACGCACGGGTTCTCGCACGTGTGGACCTTCGATTCGCATCTGCTGTGGCAGGAGCCCTACGTCATCTACAGCCAGATCCTCGCCGCCACCCGCAGGGTCATGGTCGGCCCGATGGTCACCAACCCGGCGACCAGGGACTGGACGGTCACGGCCTCCACCTTCGCGACGCTCAACGATATGTTCGGCAATCGCACCGTCTGCGGGATCGGCCGGGGTGATTCTGCGGTGCGCACCCTCGGAGGCAAACCGACGACCCTCGCGACGATGCGCGCATCGATCGAGGTCATCCGGGAACTCGGCAACGGCCGCAGCGCGCGCATCGGCGATACCGTTGTGCGCTTCCCGTGGGCCGCCGCTTCGCGACTGGAGGTGTGGGTGGCGGGTTACGGTCCGCGCGCGCTGGACCTGACCGGCGAGGTGGCCGACGGATTCATCCTGCAATTGGCCGATCCCGATATCACCGCCTGGACCATCGCCAGGGTGCGCGCGGCGGCCGAACGCGCCGGTCGCGATCCGGGCGCGGTGAAGATCTGCGTCGCCGCACCCGCCTATGTCACCGATGGCTCGGCGACCGGTCTGGCCCACGCGCGCGAGCAATGCCGCTGGTTCGGCGGCATGGTCGGCAATCACGTCGCCGATATCGTCGCGCGCTACGGCGCCGACGGCGATGTTCCCGCGGCGCTCACCGAGTACATCGCGGGCAGGCACGGCTACGACTACAACGAGCACGGTCGCGCGGGCAATACCCACGCCGATTTCGTGCCCGACGAGATCATCGACCGATTCTGCCTGCTCGGTACCCCGGACGATCAGCTGACCCGGCTGCGGGAACTGGAGAAACTCGGAGTCGACCAGTTCGCGGTCTATCTCCAGCACGACGCCAAAACCTCCACCCTCGAGGCCTACGGCGAATCGGTACTGCCCCGGCTGGCCCACCCGGTGACGGCCACCGAGGTCCTCGGATGAGGGGCCATGGCTAGCGCGCGCGGCAGGGGCATACGCGTCGGCTACGCGGTCGCCGCGCTGCTACTCGTCATCGGGATCTGGGAATCGGTGAAGGCGCTGGTGCCCGCACAGGGGGTGAGTCTGGGCGGGCAGCGGATTCTGCCGCGGACAACCGATGCCGCGCTGCCCCACGTGTGGACGGTTGTCACCGTGCTCGGCGAGCGCGACGGCAAGGGCACGGTGGGCGCGACACTGCTGCGCACGGCGGGATTCACCTTCGGTCTGGCATTGCTCGCCTTGCTGATCGGCACCGTGGTCGGGGTGGCGCTGGCGGTGCTGATGCAGCGCTTCGCCTTCGTCGAACGCGGACTGTTGCCGTATATCGTGATATCGCAGACGGTTCCGCTGATCGCCTTGGCTCCGCTCGTCGCGGGGTGGGGCGGCAGGGTCGTCATCGCGGGCGAGCCGTGGCGGCCGTGGATGAGTATCGCGGTGATCGCCTCCTATCTGGCGTTCTTCCCCATCGCGGTCGGCATGTTGCGCGGGCTGCAAGCACCGTCCAAGGCATCGGTCGAACTGTTGCACAGCTATTCGGCGAGCTGGTGGAATACCCTGGTACACCTGCGTTTTCCCGCAGCGGTGCCGCATTTCCTGCCCGCACTGCGGCTGGGCGCCGCCGCATCGGTGATCGGCGCCGTCGTCGCCGAGATCTCCACGGGAACGGCGGGCGGGATCGGCCGCCAGATCATCGTGTTCTCCCAGCAGGCCACCGGTGATTCGGCGCGGCTGTATGCCGCGGTAGCCGCCGCCGCGTTACTCGGTATCGCCGTCACCGGCGTGGTCGGGGTCGCCGAATTGCTGTTGCGCCGCTACACCAATCCCGCCGGGGTCGACGCGTCGAGAGGTGTCGTGTGAGTCCGGATCGGATACGGCTCGGTAGCGCCTCGCGGCAGGTGCGCCGGCTATCAGCATTCGGCCGTCCCATCCGGGTCGGCAGTTCGTCAGGAGGTACCCGTTGACGGCGAAGCGACATCCCGCCACCACGACGTTGGGCGCTATATCGACTGACGGCCCCGCGTCGGTCTCCGCGCCCGATCCGTCGCCCGCCGACGAACGGCCCGCGTCGGCGGAATCGGTTCCCGCCGTGGAACTCGTTCACGTCGGAAAGATCTTCGCGGCGGGTGCGGTGACCGCGCTGTCCGATATCTCGCTCACCGTCGCCGCGGGCGAATTCGTCTCGCTCATCGGTCCTTCCGGCTGCGGCAAGTCGACGCTGCTGCGCATCGTGGCGGATCTGGAGCGGCCGTCGAGCGGATCGGTGACCGTCCACGGGAAATCCGCCCGACAGGCCAGAATCGACCAGGACTACGGCATCGCCTTCCAGCAGGCCGGACTGCTGGACTGGCGCACCGTGCAGGCCAATGTCGAACTTCCGATGGAACTGCACCGGGTGCCCAAGGCCGAAAGACGCTCGCGCAGTGCGGAATTACTCGAGATGGCGGGGCTCACCGATTTCGCGAAGCGATATCCGGCCGAACTCTCGGGCGGGATGCAGCAGCGTGTCGCGATCGCGCGGGCGCTGGCCCGCAAACCCTCCCTGCTGCTGATGGACGAACCCTTCGGCGCGCTGGACGAGATGACGAGGGAACGCATGCAGGGTGAATTGCTGCGGATCGCGGGGGAGACCGGCGCGGCCGTGGTTTTCGTGACCCATTCCATCCCGGAAGCGGTATTCCTCTCCGATCGGGTGGTGGTGATGTCCCCGCGCCCGGGACGCCTCACCGATATCGTGCCGACCGGCGGGTGGGGCCGCGATACCGGGCCGGACGACGACGTACGTGCCAGCACCCCGTTCTTCGACGCTGTCGCCGCCGTACGCGAGGCATTGCGCGGCGGTCACGACGAGTCGGCGGTGGCGGGACGGGATCTGCGATGAGGGCGGCGCCGCTGAGATCTGTTCTGCCCCCGATCGTTTTCGGTGTCGGCGGGCTCGTGCTGTGGCAGGTGCTGACCGTCGCCGCGGACGTCCCGTCGTTCCTGCTGCCTGCGCCGACCGATATCGCCGAGCAGTTCGCCGAGAATTTCGACCGCATCCTCGACGCCGCCACCGCTACCGGCGCCAATGCCCTCATCGGTCTGCTGATCGGCGCCGTCTTCGGCATCGCCGCCGCCATGGTCGCGGTGCGATTCCACATCGTGGACGGTCTGCTCACCCCATTGGCCGCCGCCGCGGCGGCCGTGCCGATCGTGGCGTTGGCGCCGCTGCTGAACTCCATGTACTCGACGACCACCGATACCCCGCGCCGCATGGTCGTCACCGTCGTGGTGTTCTTCCCGATGTTCGTCAGCACCGCCAAAGGCCTGCGCCAGGTACCGAAGGTGCAGCAGGATCTGATGACCTCCTACGCCGCGGGCGGGTGGCAGGTGACCCGCGCCGTGCGGCTGCCCGCCGCGCTGCCCTATCTGTTCACCGGCCTGCGTATCGCGGCGCCGGGCGCGGTGATCGCCGCCGTCATCGCCGAGTATTTCGGCGGACTGCAGAACGGTCTCGGCAGCCGGATCACCTCGGCCGCCGCCAATACCGCCTATCCCCGGGCCTGGGCCTACGTCGTCGGCGCCATGCTCGTCGGCCTGCTCTTCCTCGCCGTCGTCCTACTCCTGGAATTCCTCACCCGTCGACCCCGAACCTCGCTATGGAGATCGATATGACCAAGACCGCCCGGAGATTACGTGCCTGTCTCGCGCTGGTAGCGGTGGCCGCCGCCGCGCTGACCGGTTGCAGTACCACCGACGATTCCTCGGCCACCACCCCGGACGGGCTCACCAAGGTGCGCCTGCAACTGCAATGGTTCAAGCAGGGGCAGTTCGCCGGCTACCTGGCCGCGGTGGACCAGGGCTTCTACAAAGCGCAGGGACTGTCGGTCGAAATCCTCGACGGCGGAACGGATATCGTGCCGCAGACGGTGCTGGCGCAGGGGCAGGCCGATTACGCGATCGCGTGGGTGCCCAAAGCGCTGGCCGCGCGCGAGGCGGGAGCGGGCATCACCGAGGTGGCGCAGATCTTCCAGCGTTCGGGCACCAAACAGGTGTCGTTCAAAGCCGACAATATCGCCGGGCCCGCCGCGCTGCGCGGCAAGTCGGTCGGAAACTGGGGCTACGGCAACGAATTCGAACTCTTCGCGGGGATGACCAAGGCGGGTATCGACCCGGCCAAGGATGTCACCCTGGTCCAGCAGCAGTTCGATATGAACGCGTTCCTCGCCAAGGACATCGCCGCCGCCCAGGCCATGTCCTACAACGAATACGCGCAGCTGCTGGAGACGAAGAATCCGGCCACCGGAAAGCTCTACACCGCAGACGATTTCAGCACGATCGACTGGAATGCCGAGGGCGTCGCCATGTTGCAGGACGCGATCTGGGCCAATTCCGAGAAGTTGAAGGATCCCGAGTATCAGGATCAGACAGTGCGTTTCATCGCCGCGTCGCTGCAGGGCTGGGCCTTCTGCCGCGACAATGTCGACACCTGCCGCGATATCACCGTCGCCGCCGGATCGACACTGGGCGCCACCCATCAGCAGTGGCAGATCAACGAGGTGAACAAACTGATCTGGCCCTCGCCCGCCGGAATCGGCGTGGTCGATCGGACGGCGTGGGATCGGACCGTGAAAATCGCCAAGGAGACCAAGAATCAGGACGGTGCCACCGTGCTGAAACAGGATCCGGACGCGGACGCGTTCACCAACGACTATGTCACGAAGGCACTCGAGATCCTGAAATCCGGCGGCACCGATGTCACCGGAGCGGCATTCACGCCGATTCAGGTGACCCTGACCGAAGGTGGGAAATAGGTGACCGCCGACGATCATGTCTTCTACCCGTGGAGCGCGCAGGGCGGGCCGAATCCGGTGGCGATCACCCGGGCGTCGGGTTCCTGGTTCTGGGACGAGAACGGTAAGCGCTACCTCGACTTCTCGTCCCAGCTGGTGAATGTCAATCTCGGCCATCAACATCCGGATCTGGTCGCGGCGATCCTCGCCCAGGCGCGGGAATTGACGACCATCTCCCCGACCGTCGGCAATCGGGTCCGCAGCGAACTCGCCCGGCTGATCGTGGAACGCGCACCGGGAGACCTGAACCGGGTGCTGTTCACCACCGGCGGCGCGGAGGCGGTGGAGCACGCGGTGCGGTTGGCGCGTAGTTTCACCGGCCGCACCAAGATGCTGTCGGCCTACCGCTCCTACCACGGTGGCACCGGCGTGGCGATCGGGCTGACCGGGGAGCCGCGCCGCTGGGGCGCGGAGCCGACCAATGTGGACGTGGTGCGGTTCTTCGGGCCTTACCCCTACCGATCACCGTGGGGCACAACGACTCCCGAGGAGGAGACGGCCGCGGCGCTGAAACATCTGCGGCAGGTGATCGAATTGGAGGGCCCGGCCGCCATCGCCGGACTCATCCTGGAGACCGTGGTCGGCACCAATGGTGTGCTTGTGCCCCCGCCGGGCTACCTCGCCGGAGTGCGCGCGCTGTGCGACGAATTCGGCATCGTCTACATCGCCGACGAGGTGATGGTCGGATTCGGCCGGGTAGGAGAGTGGTTCGCGGTGGACGCGTTCGACGTCGCACCGGACCTCATCACCTTCGCCAAGGGCGTGAACTCCGGATACGTGCCGCTCGGCGGCGTGCTGATCGCCGAGCGCATCGCCGCGCGCTACGACGAGGCGGTCTATCCCGGCGGGCTCACCTACGCCGGTCATCCGCTGGCCTGTGCGGCCGGGGTGGCCTCCATCGCCATTTTCGAACGCGAGGGAATTCTCGACCATGTGCGTTCGGTCGGCACGGATGTCCTCGGAAAGGGGATGCGGGAGTTGGCCGCCCGTCATCCGAGTGTCGGCGAGGCGCGCGGGCTCGGGTTCTTCTGGGCGCTCGACCTGGTTCGTGATCCGCGCACGAGGCAGCCCTTGATTCCGTTCGCGGCCTCGGGCGCCGCGGCCGAACCCATGGCCGCGGTCACCGCCGCGGCCAAGGAGCGCGGATTATGGCCGTTCAACGCGGGCAATCGTTTCCAGATCGCGCCGCCGCTGACGACGTCCGCCGAGGAGATCCGTACCGGACTCGAGATCATCGACGCGGTGCTCGAGGTGGCCGACGACTACGTCCAGACGAGCTGAGCGCGGGCGCGGGGTCGCGCGGCGGGTGCGGCGTCGACCGTTCGACGCGCCGCCCCCCGGGTGACCGACAGTCCGAGTCGGCCCGCGCTCCCGCGTGGCTGTCGCACACGTCTAAGCTGGCGCTATGACAGCTGGGCAGACCGAGATCTGGCACAACCCGCGGTGCACCAAGAGCCGTAACGCGACGGCATACCTCGATGAGGCCGGAGTCGAGTACACGGTGCGCCGTTACCTCGACGACCCGCCGACGGCCGAGGAATTGCGCGCGGTGCTGGAACGTCTCGGCGCCGAACCCTGGGATATCACCAGGACCGGCGAACAGATCGCGAAAGATCTCGGTATGCCGGAATGGGGCAGGACCGCCGCCGACCGGGATCGCTGGATCGAGGCGCTGGCCGCCAACCCGAAACTGATCCAGCGTCCGATCGTGCTGACCGCGAACGGCGCGGCGGTGGTCGCCCGCACCGACGAGGCGCTGCGCTCGCTGGGCTGACCCGCTCCACCTGCGCGTCCCCCTGCTCGCGGGCGGGACCACCGCGCGGTTCACGGGGCGCGACGTGCGGTCTTGCCTGCGTGTCCCACGGTGCCGCGCGAACGGTCGCGTGGGCGGGAGTGCTCCGGGCGACTGTTTGATCTAGGGTCGGCCGAATGAAGGTACAACTGCGCCACAACCCCGCGTCGACCATCGCGCGGTGTTTCCTCGCGGGCGGCGAGCCGATGAGAGTCGAAAGCGGTGCCATGGTGGCCCATTCGGCGGGAGTCGCGTTGCAGGCCAAGGCCGAGGGCGGCATTCTCGCCGGTCTGAAGCGTTCGGTACTGGCGGGGGAATCATTCTTCGTCTCGACGTTCACCGCGCCGCCGCAGGGCGGATGGGTGGATGTGGCGCCCGCGTTACCCGGCGACATGCTGAACCTTCAGATCAGTCCGGACCGGCCGTACTTCATCAGCCGCGGCGGTTGGATCGCCAATTCGAACGGCGTGCAGGTAGAAAGCAAATGGGGTGGCTTCTCGCATCTATTCGGTGGTGAGGGCGGTTTCGGTCTGCGCGCGCACGGCGAAGGGGAAATCGTTGTCGGTGTTTTCGGCGCGATCGATGTCATCGATTTGCAGCCGGGAGAGCCGGTCACCATCGACACCGGGCACGTGGTCGCCTACGACCTGGCGATGAATTTCACTATCCGGCGAGCGGTTTCGGGGCGTTCGATCCAATCGCTGAAATCCGGTGAGGGTTTCGTCTTCGATTTCGTCGGGCCGGGCCGGGTGCTGCTGCAGACCCGCAATCCCGGCGCATTCGCCGTGTGGGCGAGTTCGATGGCTTCCAACGGCTGACCACCGTGGGGGCCATGTCGCGCGCAGTGCATAACGCAGTGGTCACCTGGTGTTAGTCTGCCCGATACCGGGGTCCTCGATGCTGTGGGCTCCGTCTGAACACCGAAATTGAGGATTGACATCCATGGAGCTTCTCGAAGTACTCGCCCTTATTCTGCAGACCGCGCTCGCCGCCGCATCGGGTAGCGCGGCGTAATCGATCGAATAGGTGGCGGCAACCCATCGGTGAGAAATCCCGGTGGGTTGTTGTATTTGCGGCGGGATCAGGCGATCATGTCGCCGATCAGCACCGGGTGCGAACGGACTGCGGGAACCGCCCGCCGCGTCGGCCGATTTGCCCCCTGACGAAAACATCGTGTGGGCTACCATCCCGCTGATTACGCCGCGGTAGGACTCGGCGGAAAGCACGTCGGACCGCGATATCGAACATCCCGTGTCGCCGACGAAACATTCGCTGTGCTGGTCGGACTAGACTCGGCCGCGGACACAGTCTCGTACTTCACCCACAGCGATCATTCTCTCATCGTGGAGGTTCTATGCCCCGCGTCGTTGATGTGAACGTCACGTTGTTCGGCGAAGATCTCGACATCGAGCAACTCGATGGCAGCGCCCGGCAGCTTCGATCGGAGTTGTTGGATCTCGATGTCGATCACGTCACCCCGGTTACCGGTGGGCCCGCTCCGGAGGGCACCCGTGGCCTCGGTCCGGAACTGGTCGGTCAGCTCGTCGTCGGCATCGGTCCGGGCCTGGTAGCGCTCCGTCAGCTATTGGACACGCTGCGCGGCTGGCGGTCCAACCAGAATAATCTCGCGGTCAGCGTGCAGATCGGCGAGGACCGACTCGAGCTGACGAATACGTCACCGGAGACGGAGCGGCAACTGGTGACCGCCTTCATCGAGCGTCACGCGAGCGCGTGAGCATCGGGAGGCCGTGCCTGATTCGGTTCGGCGTGCACTCCAGACGCCGCGACTATTGCCACGACCGCGACCGCGACCGTCATCGTCAGGAGGAAGATGATGATGACTTCGGGGTTGAGGTTATCGGGCGTGGGCAGCCGAATCGAGTAATAGGCAACGAGCCCGGCCGCGCCGCACCAGCCGGTGAGGAGAGCGACCCCGAACTCGCGCGGTACCGTGACCGCGGCGCAGACCGGTATCGCGAGCGCCATGACCATCAAGGACAGGACTCCCCACCGTTGTGGGGCTTCCGAGCATTCGGTGACGGCATAGTAGAGAATGGGCGCTATCCCGAGGCCGAGACCGCCCATCGTCCGCGAGCCGGTGTCGGTGGGCAGCTGGAACCGGAGTCGCACTCCGGGCGTTCGAATGACCGTCGACGCCGCGAAACCCGCGGCGAGCACCGATACGTGCAGTGCGACGAACCACAGCCACGTCGCCGCTCCCCAATCTGTCCAGGGGCCCCACTGATTCCACAGGAACCACGGCACGGTGGCATTGAACCCCAACGCGATGCCCGCGCCGATCAATCGCTCTCTCCGAGCACCGAGCAGGCATAGTCCGGCGCAACCTGCCAGTGTGGCCATCACGAATGCCGGTGCGACTACGTCGGGACCGAGATCGAGCACCCTCTCGTCGGATTCTCGGCCGTACGGCATGAAAGGGTTGAATGCCATCAGAATGGCGCCGCACACCATCAAAGCACCTGCGACACGCGGCAATACGACTGGATCTGATCGACGCGCGTCGACCGCATGGACCGGCTCTCTGGTCGGCTGCCGAGAATTCCCGAACCGCTCGGGGGAAGGCGGCGGGGTCCGCGTGGTCGGCTGTGGGCGGAGTCGCCGCGGTACAGCGGGGAAGGCGGCGGCTGCGTCGGTCGCGGCGGGGATCGGATGCGGTTGCGGTGGTTCGCCGGATTCGACGGACGCCGGCGACGGCGGTTTCTTCCGGTCGGTGATCGGCGCGGGAAACGGCGGAATGGGAGAGGGGATGTCCTGGTGTAGCGCGGCTTCGGCTGTCGACGATACAGCGCGGCTGTCGTCCTCGGCGAGTGTGCGCAAACTCTGTTGAGCGGCCTCGGCCAGCCCGAGATGCCTACCGTGCAGGAGCTTTTCGAGCTCACGAACGGCGACCGCGCGAACACTCGGCAGTGGATTGTCTATCAACATCTGGAGTTCGACGGGCAAGGGGATGGGTTCGGCCAGCCGCTGGTTGCGTCGGGCGATATGCAGCTCACCCTGCACACCGAACACCCATTTACCGGGTGTCTGGTTCGGCGAGGAAGCCCGCACTTTGCCGTAGACGTAGTCGTACAGCTCATCGAGGGTGATCAAACCATCCTGGTTTCTATCCGCCTCGCCTGTCGAAAGACCGTTGACCAACGCTCCGGTGAACACCGACGGGGCATCATCGGCGATGTCGGTGAGCTCCCCGCTTTCGAACGAATATTCCATCGCGCTCGACGCGGTGATCACCGCACGACCTCGCCCGCTCAATTGCTCCAGGTTCATTCCGGTCCCCGCCCGGTGGGTCATGCCCCTTTCGAAGGCGCCCGCGTAGCAGCAGTCCAATAACAACACGATGCGCCGCGATCGACTTCGGTTCATCCGGCGGTTCACGAACTCCGCTGCCACACCCGTGGCGCCCAGGCGCCCCAGCTTCGTATTGGACGCGGCGAAATACAGCTCTCCGCCCTCATCTTTGACGCCGTGGCAGGAGAAATGCAGCAGCAACAGATCTTCAGGACCTCGGTCAGCGAAGAATCCCTCGACCGCCTCGCATACGACATGCGCGGGCTCGTTCATCGAGGTATGCACGTCGAAGCCCCCGATCAGCGGATCCTGCAGAACCTCGGCGAGCGCCTGCGCGTCACGGGTGGGAGCTCTCAACTTTCGCAGACTCGGATCCAGATAGTTATCGCAAGCAACTATCAGTGCGCTGCGTTGACCAGCAACCATGATTCACCTGCCCGGCATGCCGATTACTGCGGTTGACGACAATCTCTGTTCGGCCGACGACTGTTCGTAGGGTGCGAACAGTCGTCGCGACTCATTTCTTCCTGCGGAACGGCGAACAAATGTCCCCGATCCGACCAATACTGATCGCGTCGCATACCGATCGCATGAGTAGTGCGGTACCCGACCGTCGCAACCAGGCGCTACCTGCATCCTCGGCTGTGCCACGACCGAGTAGTCGACGGCCTCGCTCGCCACCGCCCGACTCGGTGATACACGCCCGACTCGCCTGGAACGGCCGGAGAAACCTCGCCGCGTCAGAAACCCTGCCTGCCAACTGCTTTCAGACCAGGCCGCGCTTCGAGCCAGACCTGGCCCTCGTTCACCGGGTTCGTGGGGCGCACGGATTCGGAAGTGCCGACATCGTGGCCAGGTCGCAGATGCCGGTGGTCAATATCTGAAAGGGGGCAACGACCATGAGCACGAGAATTCCGATGATGTCGCCGCGCTGGACCAAACCCACGCCCGTGCCCGCTGCCGTCGAGCCGGAGTCCGCTGCCGCCGAGCCGGTTCCGGCTGCTATGGCGGTCACCGGGGCGGGGTCGGTCGGTTCGGCCGTCGCGCCGGCGGCGGTGAGGACGAGAGTCGCCGCCGCGGCCGAGGCGACGGCGAGGTGAAGGGACGTACGCATCATTGCGCTCCTCTATTGGTGAATAGTGATTCACATAGTAGCGAAGATGCGCACGGCTGTACGGGGAATCGCGGGGGGATGATCAGTGCCTGTGGCGCGGCGCTCTCCCCATGGATTCGAGGAGCTGTTGCCTGTTAACTGCGTGAACTCATCGGTGGACCGCCCCGTCGAAGCGGGAGGAGGTGAATGCCGGTGCGCGTCGCGTCCGTCGAGTGACGGAGTGGATTCATGACTAGAATCTGCCGTCACTTAATGCTCGAGCGGTAGGAACTCGTCCGGCTCGTGCGCGTGAGCACGAGCTGTGGGAGGCGGTAGGGAGATGCGAGCCCTGGTCGGTATCGGCACCGAGTTGTCGGTTGGCGTGTACGTCGGTGATATCTGTTGGCAACTACGCAGTCCTACCGTGGCGGCGTGAATGAGTCGCTGGCGTGGTCGGGTGGTCTTGCCGACCGCCTCGACGAACTTCGTACCGAGCTCGTTGCCGCCGCCGCGGACGAGCGATTGCCCGAGGTGTATCCAGGCCATCGAGCCAGCGCCGCGAATCTGGCGCAGTATGTCGCTCTGCGCCAACGGGATATTCGTGATTTGCAGGCCGATCTGGCGGTGCTCGGCCTCTCGTCGTTGGGCCGGTCGGAAGCACACGTGTTGGCCTCGGTGGACGCGGTGCGCGCGGTGGTGGCCGCCCTGTCCGGTCGCGCGGTGTCACAGTGCGCGCCGGAACCGGTCGACTTCACTTCCGGCGATCGACTGTTACGGGGCAACGCGAACATGCTGCTCGGGCCCGCTCGCAGTGGCAGGCGTACACGGATCATGGTGACTTTGCCTACCGAGGCGGCCGACGACGCCGGATTGGTCGATCGACTCGTGAGCGCGGGGACGGAACTGGTCCGGGTGAACTGCGCGCACGATGGTCGCGCCGAGTGGGCGAAGATGATTGCCAACGTGCGCGCCGCCGCGCGGGCGCAGGGCCGCCACGTGCAGGTGACGATGGATCTGGGCGGTCCGAAGGTACGCACCGGCCCGATCCGGGCCGGGGCCGCTGTCGTCCATGTCAAGCCGGTCCGTGACGAACTCGGCCGGGCGGTGACGCCCGCCCGGGTCTGGCTGACCGGGCCATCGGGCCCGCCTGCCGTCGAGGGGGTGCGAGTACCGGTATCGGAGGAGTCGTGGCCGCGCCGACGGAAGGTCGGCGAGTCGATCTCCTTCCGGGACGCGCGCGGATCCGCCCGCCGCCTCGTCATCGAGACGACCGCACCCGAGGGATGCCTCGCCGAGTTGGCCGATACCGCGTATCTGGTGCCCGGCACCGAATTGACCGGCTCCCACGATGATGTGACAGTGGTGGACGACCTGCCGCGCCGCGAGCAGAAGCTGACGCTGCACACCGGCGACCTACTGCTTGTGGTCGACGATCCGGAGCCGGTCGACCCGACAGCCACCCCGGCGCGGATCGGTTGCACCCTGCCACAGATCTTCGAGGACGCGCGGGTCGGTCAGCGAGTGTTCTTCGACGACGGCAAGTTCGGTGGTGTGATCGAGTCGCTCCAGCCGGGCGGGCTGGGTGTACGGATCACCGACGCTGCGCCGCGCGGCGTCCGGCTCGGCGCGGGAAAAGGCATGAATCTGCCCGACACCACATTGCGGCTGCCCGCGCTGACCGGTAATGACGTCGAGAACCTGCCGTTCGTGGTCGAGCATGCCGACGCCGTGAGCCTGTCATTCGTCCGCAGCGGTGCTGATGTCGCCCTGCTGCAAAGCCATCTGAGCGACCTCGGGGGCACCGAACTCGGCCTCATCCTCAAGATCGAGACCGTAGCCGGCTTCGAAAATCTCCCGGAGATCTTGTTCACCGCGATGCGATGGCCGCGAGTCGGTGTGATGATCGCGCGCGGGGACTTGGCGGTCGAAGCGGGCTATGCCCGCCTCGCCGAGGTTCAGGAGGAAATTCTCTGGTTGTGCGAAGCGGCGCATGTCCCCGTCATCTGGGCCACCCAGGTGCTGGACACCCTCGCCCGCACCGGCAGACCCTCGCGGGCAGAGGTGACCGATGCGGCGATGTCGGGCCGAGCCGAGTGCGTCATGCTCAACAAAGGTCCGTTCATCGATCACGCCGTGACCTTCCTCGATGACATCCTCACCCGGATGGCCCAGCATCAGAGCAAGAAGAATCCGCTACTGCGCCAACTTCGTTCGTGGGACGACCCGGGTCCCGCGGAGTAGGACCGGCACAGTCGATCCGGGATCACTCCCTTGCGGCAGTCCCTTGACTCAGAGTTGCACACCGACGCGGGCGATGTCATCGCGCCGGTGGGCCAGGACGGGATATCCGGCGTCGATGAACAACCTCATCATCATGGAATTGGTTGGTATCACGTCGGCGACGAATCGCTGCACACCGCGTGCCCGCGCCAAGTCGGTCAGCTGTCGCAGGAGTTCGGCGCCGACCACGACCGTGTTGTCGTGCGCGATGATCAACGCCACTTCCGCTGTGGTGGTGGTCTTTCCCGCGATGAAATTCGCGACCCCGACGAGTTGATCGCCGATGAAGGCCCCGAGGGCGCCGTATGCCGGATCACCTCGACCGATGGCGACCGCGACTGCCCTCAGATCCCTCGGATCCGACGCTGTGAACCGAAAAATACTGCCTGTGCGCGGAATGCGCGCGTCGAAATCGAGCACAGCGTCCGCGTGGTCGGGACCGAGCTGGTGAATGATGACGGCGGCCGGGTCGTCGGCGAGGGTGTCGGCGGTGGTCAGGGTCGCCTCCTATGTCTGTTCCGCAAAGTCCAACAAGACCCGGCCGGTGTGTGTCGCGCTTCGCCCGGGCCCGACGCTTGGCCGGGCGAGGCCCTCCTGCGCCGAGGCACGATAGGTGCTGGTCGAGGCTGGCCGCACATCGATCGGTTGTTACAGCCTAGGTCGGCGTTCGACCGCCAATCGGTACAGTAGGTGACGAATCCGAGAACGGTCCGCGACGATACCGAACGTTGAAGCTATTGTTGTGCAGGGTATTTCGATGACGGCCGGTCCGCCTCGACGGTCGTGGCGGCTGTGTCCGTAGCCGGTAGGCCCGTTACCCGCTTGCCGGGGCAGGAGCTGTCATGTTCGAACGTCACGACCCGATGACCCTGATGCGCGACGCCTGCGCGGCCGCTGATCGGGACGACCGAGCCCAGGTGCGGGTGGTTACGCGTGAACGGACACTTCCGGGGAGGCGGGGCTCGATACCGATCCGTGACTACCTCCCCGCGCGATCTCGTGAAGGCGCGACAGCGTGCGCGGGCTCGCCGGATACCGGCAGTTGACCCCGCCCGCTGTCCACCGGATGAACCTCAACTACGTCGGCCACGAGGACCTGCTCAACAGCGGCGCCTTTCCCGGCGGCGGCGACCTCACCGGACTGCCGCCCGCTCTGCTGCTCGACGCCGACCACGACACCCTTCGCGCCTCGGGCGATACCTTCGCCGCCGAACTCGCCGCCGCCGGAGTCCCGGTGCGATACACGGTGGTGCCGCATTCCTGGCACGGATACCTGAATCGATACCGGCTCAATGGAATCCGCTTCGCGTTGGCCGCGATGACCGGTTGGCTGGACGAGAAAACCGCGAGCGCGGTCAGTTGAGCCCGCGAGAACCTGCCCAGCGCCTACGAGCCGCGCGAGTAGCCCGACCGGGTGTCCGCGGACCGTCAGGTCGCGCTGTCGGCCGTCCAGGATCCATCGCCGAGATCCCAGAGATCGTCGCGGTCCAACGCCGCGGGGAACAACCCGAAGGTCCGGCGGCAGGTTCGGGTCAGGTGCGCGCTGTTGTCGAAACCGGCCGCGTCCGCGGCGGCGGCGAGATCGTCACCGGAACGCACCCGGATGATGGCGACGCGCAACCGCAGCCAGAGGATATAGGGGCGCAGCGGAATCCCGACCTGGTCGGTGAACAGGTGGGACAGCCTGGCCGGTGAAAGTCCCACGCGCCGAGCGATATCCGCGCCGCGGATGGACCTGTCGTGTACCAGGGAGGGCAGCACCCGCAGGGCTTCGGTCACCGCGTTGTGCCGCGCGATCGGCGGTGGCGTCTCGCGATCGCAGCGCAGATCCGCGACGATCGCGGTGACCTGGTCGAGGAGTGCGGTCCGGGCCGGGTCGACGACGGATGCGTGGACGCCGCTGGTCCAGCCCCTGGTATGGGCGCGGCGGTCGGCGGCGGCCCCGGCGATCGTCTCCGGATCGAGGTAGAGCGCCGCGCCGTGCGTCGCGCCCCCGTCGATGCGGTGGGGCGCGTCGGCGGGCACGATGACCACGGTGCCGTGATGGTGCACACCACTGGCGTCCATCACGGTCAGGGGGGTGTTCGCGGCCAGAATCTGCACGGTGTGATGGGCGTGCAGATCGGTTTCGGTGATCGTGCCGCCGAAGGCCAGAATTCCTGGCCTCAGTAAGGCCGTGGCCCGGTGTGCTGTCTCGTCGGGCGCGCGAACGCCGCCCAGGCTTCGGGGTGTCGCGGACACCCCGTCGGTGACCAGAGCCTTCTCCATCGGACGCTCCCGGCAGGTGACGCGAATCCAGGTGCGGATTCCATGCCAATCTATCCGGGCGGCACCGCCGCGGTGATGGTTTCGGCCACCTGATCCAGGAATTCGCCGACGATCTTTCGGCCCGAGGGTGTAGCGGGGAACCGAGTGCGCAGGGCCAGCCCTTCCTCGGTGCGGGTGAACCACAGCTGGACATCGTCCGCCGGTGCGCCGCGGCTGAACTGTGCCGCGTTGCGCGGCCCGGTGCGGCTCGTCCCGCCGGGCAGCCGCCGGTAGTCGACATACGACACGGTGAACAGGTCCCGGCGGGTGCGGCGCAGACTCGGGCCCATGGCCGCGATCACCCGGGAGGCGGGAACCCGCGCCAATCGTCGTCCGGCCCGGATGGCAGCCTCGGCCGCGAGCGCGGTGGTGGTGAAGTCGCGCAGCGCGGGTATCCGGGCGGGCGCGTTGGCCACCAGCCACCCGAAGGTGTTGTGGTGGAGTGGTTCTCGCCGCGTGTGCACCGGGAACACCAGGTCGGTCATGGTGCGCCCGCCCGACTCCGCCGCGGCGAGCGCGACCGGGGCGAGCAGCGCCGCGAACAGTGAATGGCCGTTGGCGCGGGCCCCGCGATGCAGCGCGTCGGTGGCGACGGGTCCGAGCAGCGGACGCACATCGCCGCCGAACGGCGCGCGCTCGGTGAGTCCGAGGTCGATCGGGAAACGCGGCAGGTCACCGTACTTCGGCATATCGCCGTGGTTCGGTGTGTCACGGCACCGCGGCAGGTCAGCGCCCGCCGCGTACAGGAAGTCCCGCCAGCCGCGAAGCAGCGGTTCGGTGGCGGCGGAGGGCAGCGCGGCCTCTCCGGCGGCGTAGGACAGGAAACTTCCCGGTTCGGGCAGTCGCCGCGCGAGGGCCGCCACACCGTCGTGTCCGCGTCGACGGGCGGCCCGGTACAGCGCGTCGAGTTCGGTGACGGCGATGGCGATGGACCAGGCATCGCAGATGGCGTGGTCGAATCCGACCACCACCGAGGAGGTTTCCCGACGACTCACCGCGCCGAGGAAGTACGGGGGAAAGCGCGACGGTGAGCATGCCCGGTCGAGCCGGGCGGCGAGCAGCGCGCGCAATCGCTCGGCGTCGGACACCGGAATGGGCGCCCGTGCGGTGAGCCGGATATCGGTGTCGGCCACCAATCGGAGCGAGACCGGTGTCTGCGCGTCCGCCGGGCCGAAACAACAGTGCAGGGCGTCGTGGCGGGGGATCCACGCGCCGAAGGCGGCACCGAGGGCGGTCGCATCGATCGCGCCGGGCACCTCGAAATATGCGCCGAGCCAGGTGGTCGGACCGCGGTTCGCGAGGTGGATGGACTGGTTGGAGGTCGGCGGCGTGGCCGTCGGCCGCGGCTCGGAACCGGCGACAGCGCTCCATTCCAGGAGCAGACCGGGTTCGGCGTCGAGGTTATCCAGGAAGAGCAGGCGCATCAGCTGTGGCGGTGCGGTATTCACCGGTGCGGGCGACCGAGCGCAGAATATCTCGGAGGTGATGGAGATAGCGGGTCGCCGACGCGAGCGCGGCGTCGGTATCCGGGAACAGCACCGTGACGTGCAGGCGGTCGAGCTCCCGGCTGAACCACAACGGTGAGACCTGCCCGATTCTGCTGCGCGAACCCAGCCCGTGAATACCGCTCACCCGGGGTAGCGCATTCTCCAGCGCGGTACCGGACATGGCGCGGAGGTCCAGGTAAGAGACCCACGGGAAATCCGTGGTGGCGGGCATCGGCACTCCGGTGAGATCGGTGGCTCGGCCGAGCGCGGCGTGGATCGGGACCGCGGCCAGGGGTTTGACCGTATCCGCCGCCGTCGCGGCGCGCGCGATGAGGTCGGTGAACAGTCCGGCGCGGCCCACCTCGAAGGAGATCGGCAGCAGGTTGACGAACCAGCCCTGTGCGAGCCGGTATTTCGGTTCGTCGCGGGTGCCGACCACATTGAGGGCCAGGTAGTCGGTGCGCCCGGCGAGTTCGAGTTCGGCGAGGGCGATGACCGCGAAGAGGCCGGAGGAGAAGGTGTGGCCGAGGCTCTTGCAGAGATCGGAGAAGGCGTCGCATTCGGCGCAATCGAGCAGGTCGACGTCGTAGCCTCGGCTTTCGGCGAGTTCGCCGGACCGAAGTCCGAGCTCCCACGGCAGCGGCCGCACCCGGTGCGCGTTGTCGGCGAGCAGGGCCGCCATCGCGTCCAGTTCCGCCGACCCGGCCTCGGCGGCCGAGCGTTCGGCCGTGGCGAATTCGACATAGCTGCCCACCGGGAGCAGCGCGGGCTGCTCGCCACGGGCATAGGCCGTGTAGCAGCTGTGCAATTCGAAGACCGCGGACACCAGCGAAAGCCCGTCGCTGAAGGCGTGATCAGTGCTGTAGAGCAGGGTGAAACCGTCCGCGCCGTGGTCGATCGCGGCGCACACCACCGCGGGCCAGCGGGTGGGATCGGCGGCGGCACGGAATTCGGCCACGAGAATGTCGCGCAGGTGTTCGCCGTCGGTGAAGTGGCCCTTGTCCACGGTTTCGAGGTCGAGATCGGCGGCGTCGATCAGATAGCGGGCGGACACGAGCGCGTCCTCGGAAGCGTCGAACCAGCTGCGCAGTGTTTCGTGGCGGCGCAGGAATGTGGTGAAAGCGCGGCACAGCGCTTCACGGTCGAGTGGCATCGCGACGGTGAAGCACAGCGAGATTTCCGAGGCCAGCGGATTGTCGGTGCCGCGGCGTTCGGCCCAGCGACGGATATGGGACTCCTGCAGGAAGGTCGGCGGCGCGGGGGAGACAGTGGCGTCGATGACGGCTCTGCGGGTCGTCGCGGTGGGTGTGAACTCCACGAGCACACCGGGTTCGGGCAGCCAGTCTTCGGTGAGGGTCATTTCCATGTCAGCGGCGCTCCTCGGGCAGGTCGGATGGTGGCATCCCCATAGGCGGCGAATTCGGTGAGCAGCTCGCGCAGGCGCAGCACGTGGGTGTGGACATCGTGGGTCGCCCGCTCGTTACCCGGATAGCGGATGTTGAGGGAGACGCCGGCGGGCGTCCGCAGGAACCAGAAGTAGTATTCGTCGTCCGAGGCGGCGCGCCCGCGCAGCCATCTGGTGTCGGTATCGAGCCAGGTACCGGAGGCGGGCGCGAAGCGACAATCCATGTAGGACACCATGAAGGAGATGCGCGGCCGGATTTCCAGCAGTTCGCACACCCGCGCGAAGGGCACCGTCGCCGCCACCCTGACCCGGCGAATCTCGGTGCCCGCCGGGCCGATCAGATCCGAGATCCGCTGGGCCGCCGTACAGTTCAGTGCGAACGGGGCGAGTCCGACGAACCAGCCGAGGGTATTCGCCCAGCGCGGCTCACTGCGGGTGTGCAGCGGCACTACGGTGCGAAAATCCTGTCCAGCGCCGTTTTCGGCGGCGGTGGCCGCGAATGCCGCCAGCAGCACCGCGAACAGTCCCTGCCGCTGTCGTCCGGCATGGGCGGCCGCGGCGTCGGCGCCCGCCGAACCCAGGACCTCGATGGCAAGGGCGCGCTGGGCGCTCGGCCGCGGTGCTTCGGTCCGGTATCCGGAGACGACCGGGGTGGCGGTGACGTGGTGCAGGGTCGGTGCGTGCGTGCAAGCCGGCGCGTCCCAGGAAGGGGCGTCCCACGGCCAATTGTCCCGCCGGGAATCCTCGCGCGGCGAGCCCGGCGCCGGCGTGGCGCCGGTGAGGAAAGCGTCCCAGATCGCGACGGCCGGATCGGCGGTGGTGACCACCGCGGCAACGGCTCGCTCCCGGTCGCAGAAGTCGAGGTAGCTACCCGGATCGTCGGGGGCGGAGGGTATTCCGGCGCGGACTTCGTCGTAGATGGCGCGCAGTTCGCCGCCGGTCGCGATGGTGGAATAGCCGTCCATGATGGAGTGGTCGGCGGCGAGTAGGACGGTGAAGCCCGCGTCGGTGCCGATGGTGACGCAGACGTAGGCTGGCCAGCGCAGCGGCGAGGTGGCTTCGTCGACGAGTCGCTGGACCAGGTGGTGGGTCGCCACCGTCGACGCGGGGGAGCCCGCGGCGACGGGGTGCACGCCGATCGTGCCGGGTGGCGCCGTGTAGCGCGCCGGTCGTCCGTTCTCGATGGCGACATGGGTGCGCAATCCCTCGTGGCGGTCGATCCAGCGGTCGAGTGCGACCCGCCATGCCGTGACGTCGAGCGTGCCGTCCACCCGGAACGCGTGTCCGAGCCAGCACTGCCGGGGATCCGCACTGCGCGCCAGCGCGTCACGCAGATGCTGTTCGTGATTGTGGGACGCCGCGCGCTGGTCGCGCGGCCAGTCGGTCCACTGTGTCGTGGCCGTCGGCAGCCATTCGATGACGTGCCCGCCCGGAAGCGGGTAGTCGGCCAGTTCGATGAATTCCATCCCATACCTTCAGCTGTCGTCGCGAATTCTCGCGAGCACCGGTAATTCGCGATCGAAAACATGACCAGAATTACTGTCTCCGTAGGTCGGACTGGTTTGGCCTACTTTAGCGTCGACCCGTCGACCGTCGGATGGGAAAACGATAGGAGATACTTCTGCGGAATGTGACCATGAGTTGTGTCACGGTTATTGCCGCTATGGCCTCGGTAAATGCCTCGGGATGGTGCCGTATGGAATATATCGTGGCATCTTACCGGGGGCACGCAAGACATGCGGACTTCAAGTATCGGAAATATTGCCCGGCGTCCGGGTCGAGGGATGTCCGGTATTCATCTCGGGTTGGTGCGGCTTTCATGGCGGCAGTGGCGCACGACACCCCGCGGTGAGGCGGGGAAAGCCCGTGTTGGAACGAATGCGCCGCTTCGCCCGCGCTCGACCCGGGGGCGCCGCTCGACCGTTGGTGGTCGGCCTCGCACCCGGCCGACGATTATCCGCGGTGCGATTCGACGGCGAGCGACACCAACTCCGACATGTAGTCACCGTTGGTGGCGGCCAGCCGGATCGCCTCGGCGGGCGCGAAGGCGCGGACCTCCTGAATCTGCTCCGCGTCATCGGGATTCGTCGGGGCGGAGTCGAGGACGACATCGGCCGTGCACCAGAGAAAGGCTTTGCGCGGATGCGGCTGCCAATCCCGGTACGGTCGGGGATGATCGCTGATGCCGTGGTGCGCCCCGATCCATCGGACCGGTCCGACGGTCCGCGCGCCCGCTTCCTCCAGGAGTTCGCGGCGCACGCATTCGTCGATCGTCTCGTTCGCCTCGCGTGTGCCGCCAGGCACCAACCAGATATCGCGATCGTCGCGGCACAGCACGATCTCGTCGCCGAGGAAACAGACCACGTGGATATTGGTGACGAGTTCATCCGGCGGCAATTCGGTGGAGAACCGGACGTCGAGTCCGCCCCATTCCCAGCGGGCGGGAGTGTGCAGCAACGGATACCGTTCGGCGAGCGTCACATCCACCACGGTAACCGGGATCAGGGCAGGGCGAACAGCAACTGCTCCGGATCGGATCCGTCGCACTCGGCGCGGAAGGCGTTGCGGAACAACTCCTGATTGCGTTCGTTGCGACGCGCGGCGGTGCCGATTTCAGGATATACGCGGCATTCGGCGGCGCAGCGCAGCCAGTCGCGGGTGAACGCCGCCTCCTGGAATCGGGGGAAGTCGAAGGAGGGGCCGGTGGTCCAGCACATGCTGAGCATGCCGAGTTGCGCGTCGGCGGGCCAGGAATCGAAGGACGTGAACGGCATGATCACCGCCCCGTTGCTGTGGCGCGCCAAGCGTCCGCGGATCAGGGTCTCCAACTCGTCGAGGCGTTCGAAGACGAGCCGGTCGATCGCGCCGTTGGTCAGCCGCAGGTCGGTCAGTCGCTCGAAGCGACGCCAGCCCCCGCGGATGAGGTCGGTGCGACGTTTCACGGTGTCCCATGCCGCGTCGATATCGGTGTCGGAGGCGTAGGGTCCGCGCATACCGCGGCGCCACGGCAGTCGCCGGGACGCGGCCAGCGCCGTCGCTCGCTCGGTCGCGGTGGGGGAGCCGAGCTCATGCGTCGCATCGTCGAGTGTGATGCCGACGGCGGTGCTGACGCGTCCCCGGACATCCAGGTACATCCATGGCACCCGACCCTCCAGCGGCACATTGAACGGCAGCCAGACCTCGCGGACCGAGGCTTTCATCGGTATTTCTCCGTATTCCGGTGCGTAACGAACGAATTCGGGATTCACCTCCGATCCGACGCACCCCGACCGGGTAGTGGCCGCCCGCACGGTGGCCGGCGCCGTATCAGAATCGCCGCGCCGAACGGGGCGGACACGAGTAGCGGACTACTCGTGTTCGGTCACCGAGGCCGCCGAGTATCCGGGGAATCCTTCCGGATAGGTCATGATCCAGATGTAGGTGCCGAGGATCGCGATCCCGCCAAGGGCATACAGGTCGACCGGTCGCGGGGGCAAGCGGGCTGTGCCCCGCGGATCTGCCGGACGACGTGTCGGCGATCGATTCGGTCGTGCACCGAATATCGCGGGGTGGGGGGCGCATTCGAGTCCTCCGGAAATGCCACCCTCGGTATGACGACGGTATCGGTCGCCTAGGCTCGATGGCATGCAGCGCATCATCGGCATCGAGGTCGAATACGGCATCTCGACACCCACCGAGCCGTCGGCCAACCCGATCCTCACCTCCACCCAGGCGGTGCTCGCGTACGCCGCGGCCGAAGGCGTTCCCCGCGCCAAGCGGACCCGATGGGATTACGAAGTGGAATCACCGCTGCGGGACGCGCGCGGATTCGACCTCAGCCGAATGAACGGCCCCGCGCCGGTCATCGACGCCGACGAGGTCGGTGCGGCCAATATGATCCTCACCAACGGCGCACGGCTCTACGTCGATCACGCGCACCCGGAATACTCCGCCCCCGAGGTCACCGACCCGATGGACGCGGTGATCTGGGACAAGGCCGGTGAGCGGGTGATGGAGGCCGCCGCCCGCCACGCCTCCAGCGTGCCCGGCGCGCCTCGCCTGCAGCTGTACAAGAACAACGTCGACGGCAAGGGCGCCTCCTACGGCACCCACGAGAACTACCTCATGAGCCGCGACACCCCGTTCAACCAGATCATCGTCGGCCTCACCCCGTTCTTCGTCTCGCGGCAGGTGATCACGGGCTCGGGCCGGGTCGGCGTCGGGCAATCCGGCGACCACGCGGGTTTCCAGCTGTCGCAGCGCTCGGATTACATCGAGGTCGAGGTCGGACTGGAGACCACCCTCAAGCGCGGCATCATCAACACCCGCGACGAACCGCACGCCGACGCGGACAAGTACCGCAGGCTGCACGTCATCATCGGCGACGCCAATCTCGCCGAGATGTCGACCTATCTGAAGGTCGGCACCACCGCCCTCGTGCTCGATCTGATCGAGGCGGGCGAGGATCTGTCCGATCTGCAACTGGCCCGCCCGGTCACGGCCGTGCACCAGATCAGCCACGACCCGACGCTGCGCGCCGCGGTCGCGCTGGCTGATGGCCGCGAACTCACCGGCCTCGCGCTTCAGCGGCTCTACCACGAGCGGGTCGCGAAATTCATGGACCGAGACGGCAACGACGACCCGCGCGCCCGCGACATCCTCGAGAACTGGGCCATGGTGCTCGACCTGCTGGAACGCGATCCGATGGAAACCGCGAACCTGCTCGACTGGACCGCGAAACTACGGCTGCTCGAGGGCATGCGCAACCGCGAGGGCCTGGGCTGGGCCGCCCCCAAACTGCACCTGATGGATCTGCAGTATTCCGACGTGCGACTCGACAAGGGCCTCTACAACCGCCTGGTCGCCCGCGGCTCGATGAAACGCCTCGTCACCGAACAGCAGGTGCTCGACGCGATGACCAAACCCCCGACCGATACCCGCGCCTACTTCCGCGGTGAATGCCTGCGCCGCTTCGGCGCGGATATCGCCGCCGCGAGCTGGGATTCGGTGATCTTCGATCTCGGCGGCGATTCCCTGGTCCGCATCCCCACCCTGGAACCGCGACGCGGCACCAAATCGCACGTCGGCAAATTGCTCGACGGTGTGAATACGGCGGCCGAACTCGTGGAACAGCTCACGCAGTAGCAGTCGGCCGACCCGCCGCGCCGCAGCCGCGGCACAGTGTCACAGGCGGCAAACCAACACAGCCTCGGCTCGGCTGGGTAGGGTTGTTCGTACGAGCACGAACATTGCTCATGATCGGATCCGTGCTCATACTTGGGCTCCGGTCATGATGAGGACAGAGGAGGTCGGCTGCGATGGCACAAGAGCAGACCAAGCGCGCCGGGGGCGGCGACGAGGACGAGGGGCCGGAGGGCGTCGACGCGGCCGGTCAGGAACGCCGCGAAAAGCTGGCGGAGGAGACCGACGACCTGCTCGACGAGATCGATGATGTGCTCGAGGAGAACGCTGAGGACTTCGTCCGCGCGTACGTGCAGAAGGGCGGCCAGTGACAGCAGGTGATCCGATGCGTCTCCAACCGGGGCACGCACTCTCTTCCTTCACCGAACACCTGCGCACATACGCACCGGAATTGTTGCCTGGCAACAGATTCGCCGCGATAGACGGCGCCACCGGATCCACCGGCGGCGCCGCCAAGGATGTGGCCCCGCACGGGACCACCATCGTCGCGGTCAGTTTCCGTGGCGGCGTGCTGATCGCGGGCGATCGTCGCGCGACCCAGGGAAACCTGCTGGCCAGCAGGGATATGGAGAAGGTGTACATCACCGACTCCTATTCGGCGGCGGGTATCGCTGGCACCGCGGGCATGGCCGTGGAGATGGTGCGGTTGTTCGCCGTGGAGTTGGAACACTACGAGAAGATCGAGGGCATTTCGCTCACCTTCGACGGCAAGGCCAACAAGCTGTCGAAGATGGTGCGCGACAACCTTCCCGCCGCCCTGCAGGGTCTGGCGGTGGTGCCGGTGCTGGTCGGCTACGACCAGCACGCCACCGACCCGGATCGGGTCGGCCGCATCATCTCCTACGACGTGGTCGGTGGACGCAGCGAGGAGCGATTCGGCTACGCCGCGGTCGGCTCGGGTTCGATGTTCGCCAAGACGTCGCTGAAGAAGTTGTACGCCAAGGGAATCGACGAGGCACGCGCGTTGCGTATCGCCGTCGAGGCACTGTTCGACGCCGCCGATGACGACACCGCCACCGGCGGCCCGGATCTGGTACGCGGCATCTATCCGACCGCGATCCTCATCACCGAGGAGGGCGCCGAAGAGGTGGCCGCAACGCGACTGGAAGAGATCGCGCGCGGCATCGTCGCCGCCCGCGAGGCCGCGCAAGAAGGGAGTGCCCCCGCATGACGCTGCCGTACTACGCGTCGGCCGAGCAGATCATGCGCGACAAGACCGAACTCGCGCGCAAAGGTATCGCTCGTGGTCGCAGCGTCATCGTGATGGTGTACGACAAGGGTGTGCTGTTCCTCGCGGAGAATCCGTCCGCGACGTTGCACAAGGTGAGTGAGCTGTACGACCGCGTCGGGTTCGCGGCCGTCGGCAAGTACAACGAGTTCGAGAATCTGCGTCGCGGCGGCATCCTCCAGGCCGATCTGCGTGGATACCAGTACGACCGGCGTGACGTCTCCGGGCGTGCGCTGGCCAACGCCTACGCGCAGACCCTCGGTTCGATCTTCACCGATCAGCTCAAGCCGTACGAGGTCGAGATCTGCATCGCCGAGGTCGGATATCCGGAGCAGGAGCCGCAGTCGGTGCTCTACCGGATCACCTTCGACGGGTCGATCGTCGACGAACGCGAATACGTGGTGATGGGCGGAACGACCGAACCGATCCTCACGGCGTTGAAGGGTTCCTATCGACCCGGTCTCGATCTGAGCGCCGCCATCGGGATCGCGGTGAAGGCATTGCAGGCCGGGATTCCGGAGGGCACCGACAAGGACAAGCGGTCCCTCGGGGTCACCTCCCTCGAGGTGGCGACGATGGAGCAGTCGCGCCAGCGCCGCGCCTTCCGGCGGGTTCCCAACACCCAGCTCGAGCAGTTGCTGAGCGCGGGAAGCGGCACACCGGCCGCCGCGGCCGGCGCGGAGGAATCCGCGCCGGAGACGGCCGAGGGCGACACCCCGAAGCCGGAATAGGGCGGTCGCGCGAAACCCGCTCGGGCCCGCGCCCGGAATACCGCACGGCGGTTGTTCCGGACGCGGGCCCGAGTTTTTTCGGGCCCGTCGACGCGCCCGACCCCGGGGTGAATTCCGGCCGGAAATCCGCCGGTCCGGGTCTGTCGAAACGGACAAACCGACCCAAATCGTTGTGAAGACGTATGCGTCGGTGTTGTCCGCAGCCCCACGCAAGTGCTGGATATGGCTGTAATGTCGATGGTGTGCAGCGACGAATTATGGGGATCGAGACCGAGTTCGGTGTGACATGCACCTTCCACGGTCACCGTCGGCTGTCCCCCGACGAGGTAGCCCGGTACCTGTTCCGCCGGGTGGTGTCCTGGGGCCGAAGCTCTAACGTGTTCCTTCGCAATGGGGCTCGGCTGTACCTCGACGTCGGCTCGCATCCCGAGTACGCGACGGCGGAGTGCGACAGCTTGCACCAACTGGTCACCCACGATCGTGCGGGTGAGCGGGTGCTGGAGGAATTGCTGATCGACGCCGAACAGCGACTGGCCGAGGAAGGTATCGGCGGCGATATCTATCTGTTCAAGAACAACACCGATTCCGCGGGAAACTCCTACGGATGCCACGAGAATTTCCTGGTGGTGCGTGCGGGCGAGTTCTCCCGGATCTCGGATGTACTCCTGCCGTTCCTGGTCACCCGCCAATTGATCTGCGGTGCCGGCAAAGTGTTGCAGACCCCGAAAGCGGCCACCTTCTGCCTGTCGCAGCGTGCCGAGCACATTTGGGAGGGCGTCTCCTCCGCGACCACCCGCTCGCGGCCGATCATCAATACCAGGGATGAGCCGCACGCCGACGCGGAGAAATACCGCCGCCTGCATGTGATCGTCGGCGATTCGAATATGGCCGAGCCGACGACCATGCTCAAGGTGGGCACGGCGGCGCTGGTCCTGGAGATGATCGAGGCGGGCGTCTCCTTCCGCGATTTCGCCCTGGACAACCCGATCCGGGCCATCCGCGAGGTCAGTCACGACCTGAGCGGCAAGAAGCCCGTGCGGCTGGCGGGCGGACGTCAGGCCAGCGCGCTCGATATCCAGCGCGAGTACTACGCCCGCGCCGTCGAACATCTGCGCAATCGTGATCGCGATCCGCAGATCGACCAGGTCGTCGACCTGTGGGGACGCACCCTCGACGCCGTCGAGGCGCAAGATTTCGCCAAGGTCGACACCGAGATCGACTGGGTGATCAAGCGCAAGCTGTTCCAGCGGTACCAGGATCGCTACAGCATGGAACTGTCCGATCCCAAGATCGCCCAGCTGGATCTGGCCTACCACGACATCAAGCGCGGTCGCGGTGTGTTCGATCTGCTGCAACGCAAGGGTCTGGCCAAGCGGATCACCGAGGACGAGGCCGTCGACGCCGCGGTGGACACCCCGCCGCAGACCACGCGGGCCAAGCTGCGCGGTGATTTCATCACGGCCGCGCAGGAGGCGGGCCGCGATTTCACCGTCGACTGGGTGCATCTGAAGTTGAACGATCAGGCGCAGCGCACGGTGCTCTGCAAAGATCCGTTCCGATCGGTCGACGAGCGCGTCGATCGGCTGATCGCCTCGATGTAGGCGTCCGAGAAATACTCGACCGCCCGCCGTGTCACGGCGGGCGGTTTTTCGTGTGCTGTCGCTAGCGTGGGAATCATGACCGATGACGAACTCCTCAACGAATTGCTCGAGGTCGAGCGTCGTGGCTGGGACGCGCTGTGCTCGAGCACCGGCGCCGAGTTCTACGGCGCGCTCATGACAGCCGATGCGGTGATGGTGCTGGCCAACGGCATGATCCTGGATCGCGATGCGGTGGTCGCGGCGCTGCGGGACGCGCCGCCGTGGCGCACCTTCGACATCGAGGACCCGCGGGTGGTCGATGTGGGCGGTGCGGGCAAGGTTCTCGTCTACATCGGGGTCGCCTACCGCGACGGCGACGAGCCCGCTTTTCGCGGCGTGATGTCGACGACCTATGTCCGTCACGGGGATCGATGGCGGCTGGCCTGCTATCAGCAGACCGTCATTCAGGGCTGATCCGCCTACACGCGACCTATTCTTCGGCCAGGTAGCGCTCGACGGTGTCGACCTTCGTGGTCATCGCGTCGGTGACACCCGGCCTGATATCGGCCTTGAGCACCAGACTGCACCGGGGCGCGGCCGCCATCACGGCGTCGGTCGCGGCCTTGACCACCGCCATGACCTGGTCCCATTCACCTTCCAGTGTGGTGAACATCGCGTCGGTGCGGTTGGGCAGTCCGCTGGCCCTGACTACCCGCACCGCCTCGGCCACCGCGCGGCCGACGTCGACTCCGGTGCCGAGCGGAGTCACGGAAAAGGCGACGATCATTGGCTACTCCTCGATGTCGGGGGAATCAGCGTCCGTGCCGAGCGAATCGCGCGCCGCCGCGCACGGAGCGCGGAGCGCAGATTACCCTCTATCGGGTGGCGATATCCAAGGTCGAGCGGCTGATGAATCTGGTCATCGCGCTGCTGTCGACCCGGCAGTTCTTGACCGCGGAGCGGATTCGGGACAGCGTCGCGGGGTACGAGGAGTCCGCGAGCGACGAGGCGTTCAGCCGGATGTTCGAGCGGGACAAGAACGAGCTACGCGACCTGGGCATTCCGCTGGAAGTCGGTCAGGTGAGCCGATACTCGACGGTGGAGGGTTACCGGATCAACCGGGACGCCTACGAACTGCCCGATATCGATCTGTCCGATGAGGAAGCGGCCGCGGTCGCGGTCGCGGTGCAGATGTGGGAATCCCCCGAACTGGCGGCCGCGGCGGAGGGCGCACTGCTGAAATTGCGGGCGGCGGGGGTGCACGTCGAGACCGACGCGGCGGTGGCCTCGGTGCCCGCTGTTCCGGCGCGGACCCGCGGTTCGGAACCGGTGCTCGGCAAACTGCTCGCGGCGATCGACGCGGGTCGGGCGGTGCGTTTCGAACATCGCGGCGCTGTCAACGCGCCGTATCTGATGCGCGATGTGGAGCCGTGGGGTGTGGTGACCCATCACGGGCGCTGGTACCTGGTCGGACACGATCGGGACCGCGACGCCGTGCGCAGTTTCCGGCTCTCGCGTATCGGCGACGACATCACCGCCCACGGCCCGGTGAACGCGGTGCGCAAACCCGATGGTGTCGATCTGCGGTCGATCGTGGATCGCGTCACCGGCAGCGCTCCGGTCAGCGGCGCCGCGACGGTGTGGGTCGCCGAAGGGCGCGGGCGCGAGATCCGCAGACTCGGCCGGGTACTCGGGGAACGCGCCGTCGGCGACCGAGCGGGGGTGGAGGTGGAGATCCCGATTCGTTCCCGCGATTGGCTGGCGCGGCTGATCACCGGCCTCGGCCCGGATGCCCTGGTCCTCGCGCCGGCGGAGTTGCGGTCCGACGTGGTCGCCCGCCTCCGATCGGTTCTCGATCGTACGGAGGTGGCGTTGTGAGCAATACCCGGCTGTCCGTGCGACTGTCGCGACTGCTCAACATGATCCCGTACTTCATCGCCAATCCGGGGATCAGCGCCGCCGAGGCCGCCGCCGACCTCGGCGTGACGACCAAACAGCTGATGAGCGATCTCAATCAGCTGTGGATGTGCGGACTGCCCGGCTATGGTCCCGGCGATCTTATCGATCTGTCGTTCTCCGAGGAGAGTATCGAGGTCACCTTCTCGGCGGGTATCGACCGGCCGTTGCGACTGACCTCGACCGAGGCGACGGCGCTGCTGGTGGCCTTGCGCTCGATCGTCGAGATGCCGGGCATGGTGGATCCCACCGCGGCGTACGCCGCCATCGCCAAGATCGAATCGGCCATCGTGGGCGGCGGCGCGGACGCCACCGAGCCGGACGATTCCCGGATGCCGGTGGAGGCCCCCGCGGTGGCGACCGTGCGGTCCGCCCTCGCCCGCCAGCGCGCGTTGCACCTGGTCTACTACTCGGCCAGCCGCGACGTGGTCTCCGAACGGATCGTCGATCCGATCCGGATCGTGCTGGTGGACAACAACAGCTATCTGCAGGCATGGTGCAGGCAGGCCGAGGGCGTCCGGCTGTTCCGGTTCGACCGGATCGAGGCGGCCGACGAGCTCGACGAGCCCGCGTATCCGCCGAGTCATGCCGCCGAGGCGGCCGCGGCCCTCGACCTCTTCCAGGACGATCCCTCGGTGCCCTTGGCACGCCTGCGGATTCACCCCGATTACGGGTGGGTGCTCGACCAGTACCCGATGCATCGGCTGGCCGTTCATCCCGATGGCAGCCTGGAGGCCACCATGCGTTTCGCCACCCTCGACTGGATGGCGCGGCTGCTGCTCGGATTCGGTGCGGGGGTGACCGTGCTCGGCCCGCCGGAACTGATCGCCGCGGTGCGGGAACGATCCGATGCCGCGCTGGCGGTCTACGCGGAGGCCGGGTTCGAGGTCCGATGAATGTCGTGGTGCTCGGCGCCGGCAGTATCGGAATCTACGTCGGCGGGAAACTGGCCGCGGCCGGTGCGAAGGTGACGTTCGTCGGCAGGCCGAGAATGCTCGACGAGATCACCGCCTCCGGGCTGCGCCTCACCGACCTCGACGGCGGTGAGGTCACTGTCGGGCCGGGGGACTTCGAGGTGTCCACCACGCCCGAGGACCTCACGTCGGCGGATCTGGTGCTGGTCACGGTGAAATCGGCGGCGACCGCTGACGCGGTGCGGGACCTGGCACCCACGATCCGGCCGGGGACCCTTGTGCTGAGTCTGCAGAACGGGATCGGCAACGACGCCGTGATCAGGGAGATCCTGCCCACCTGCGTTGTGCTCGCGGGCATGGTGATGTTCAATGTCGTGCATCATCCCGGCGGCCGGTTCCATCGCGGCACCGAAGGCGGTATCGCGGCGCAGGACGACCCGGGATTGCGGGAGGTCGCGGAGTTCTTCGACCGCGCGGGACTCGGATTGCGCCGATATCAGGATCTGCTGCCGGTGCAGTGGGCCAAACTGTTGCTGAATCTGAACAACCCGATCAACGCGCTGTCCGGGCGTTCGCTGCGCGAGGAACTCGCCGACCGGAATTATCGCCGCTGCCTGTCGCTGGCCCAGCGTGAGGCGCTGGCCGTGATGAACAGGGCGCGAATTCATCCGGCCCGATTGACGCCGCTGCCGCCGGAGCTGATGACGCGCCTGCTGACCGTGCCGGACGGCGTCTTCCGTCGCGTCGCGGGCCGGGTGCTCGCCATCGACCCGATGGCGCGCTCGTCCATGTCCGATGATCTGGCGCTCGGGCGCAGAACCGAAATCTCTTGGCTCTGTGGCGAAATCGTCGGACTCGGCGAAATGGTCGGTATGCCGACCCCGGTCAATCAACGGCTGATCGAATTGATCGTCGCGGCCGAACAGGGCGACCGGCGCACCTGGACCGGGGCGGAATTGCTGGCCCAGCTACGGACAGCGGCCGACGCCGCGTCGACTGAATCGCAGGCCAACAGGGACTGACCGGGCCTGTGCGGGATCGGTAGTCCGGTAGCATCGGGATTACCACTTTTTTGGGAGGTATTGATGTCAGGCACGTTCAGCTGGACGCACCTGCTGATCATCGCGTTGCTGTTCGTGGTGCTCTTCGGTGCCAAGCGGCTGCCGGATGCGGCTCGTGGCCTCGGCCGGTCACTGCGCATCTTCAAGAGCGAGGTCAGCCAGATGCAGAAGGAGGACAACCCCTCCGCCGCCACGCCGACCCAGCCGCCCGCGCAGCCGCTGCCGCCCGGTCAGTCCGCGGCCGATCCCGTGCCGCCGCAGCCGCAGCAGAAGTCGGCCTGAGCGGTTCGTTTCCCTCGGGGTGAGTCCGGCTCACCCCGATCAGTGCTGTTCGGCGGACCGCGCCGCGGCACTCGATCCAGCGGCACTCGATCCAGCGGCACTCGATCCAGCGGCTTTCGACTCAGCGGCTTTCGACTCAGGGACACATCACACCCATGCGAATCCCATTCGATCCTCGGCGCAGCAGACGCAGGACGAATCCCGACGGCACCATGTCGTTGGTCGAGCATCTGCAGGAGTTACGCAGCAGGCTGCTGAAATCGCTGGCCGCCATCCTGGTGACGACCGTGATCGGGTTCCTCTGGTATTCGCATTCGTTCTTCGGTCTCGAAAGCCTCGGTGACCTGCTGACCGGGCCCTACTGTTCGCTGCCCCCGGAAGCGCGCGCCGCGCTGACCGCCGACGGGTCGTGCCGACTGCTCGCCACCGCGCCGTTCGAGCAGTTCATGCTGCGACTCAAGGTCGGCTTCACCGCCGGTGTCGTGCTTGCCGCGCCGATCTGGCTGTACCAACTGTGGGCGTTCATCACCCCCGGCCTCTACGCCAAGGAGCGCCGGTACGCCGTCGGCTTCGTCACCTCCGGTTCGGCGCTTTTCGCCACGGGCGCTGTGCTCGCCTACGTCGTCGTCGCCCACGCGCTCAGCTTCCTGCTGACCATCGGCGACAACGTCCAGATCACCGCGTTGAGCGGTTCGCAATATTTCGGATTCATCATCCAGTTGCTGATCATCTTCGGCGTCAGCTTCGAAACTCCGCTGATCATCATCGGTCTGAACCTGACCGGGGTGCTGACCTACGTCAGGCTCAAGGCGTGGCGCCGTGGCATCATCTTCGGGCTCTTCGTCTTCGCGGCGATCGTCACCCCGCAGGACCCGTTCTCGATGCTGGCGCTGTCCCTCGCGCTGACCGTGCTGTTCGAGGTCGCGGTGCAATTCGCCCGCGTCAACGACAAGCGTCGGGCTCGCAAGGACGCCGAAGCGGCACTGGACGACGAGGAGGCGTCGGTGCTCTCCGAGCCCGAGCCGATCCGGCCCGCCGAGTCGATGACCGAACCCGCGGGAAAATCCACACGACCGCTGTCGGACTACTCCGATACCCTCTGACGGTGACAGATCACCGGTCGCGGACAGGCGAGCTGGCGAAGTTCTCCGCCGAACTGAATTTCAGCCTCGACCCTTTCCAGCGCGATGCCTGTGCGGCGCTCGAGGACGGGCACGGGGTACTGGTATGCGCGCCCACCGGCGCCGGTAAGACCGTCGTCGGCGAATTCGCCGTGCATCTGGCCCTGGCGGCCGGGGGGAAATGTTTCTACACGACGCCGATCAAGGCGCTGTCGAACCAGAAGTTCGCCGATCTCACCGAACGCTACGGTCGGGCCAGCGTCGGTCTGCTCACCGGTGACCAGTCGATCAACCCGGACGCCTCCGTTGTCGTCATGACCACCGAAGTGCTGCGCAACATGCTGTACGCGTCATCGGAGGCGCTGCGCGGACTGTCCTTCGTGGTGATGGACGAGGTGCACTATCTGGCGGATCGGTTCCGCGGCGCGGTGTGGGAAGAGGTGATCCTGCATCTGCCCGCCGACGTGCGGTTGGTCAGTCTGTCCGCCACGGTGAGCAACGCCGAGGAATTCGGCGCGTGGATGGAAACCGTGCGCGGCGACACCACCGTGGTGGTGGACGAGACGCGGCCGGTGCCGCTGTGGCAGCACGTCATGGTCGGGCGGCGCATGTTCGATCTGTTCGACACCGAGTCCAGCGAGCAGAAGGTCCTCGTCGACGAGGATCTCGTGCGCTACATCAAACAGCGCGAGGCCGCCGACCGGATGAACGGCTGGAGCGGCGGCCCGCGCGGCCGAGGTGGCGGCAGGCGCGATTTCCGTCCGCTGCCGCGCCCCGAGGTGCTGGCGAAACTGGACGAGGAAGGGCTGCTGCCCGCCATCACCTTCATCTTCAGCCGGGCGGGCTGTGACGGGGCGCTGGCGCAGTGCCTGCGGTCGCGGCTCGATCTGAGCCGTGACGCCGACACCGTCGAGGTCGACGCGATCATCGATAAGCACACGGGAGATCTGCCCAAGGGCGATCTCGAGGTGCTCGGTTACTGGGAATGGCGCGAGGCGCTGCACCGCGGGCTGGCCGCGCATCACGCGGGGATGCTGCCCGCGTTCCGTCACACGGTCGAGGAACTGTTCGTGCGCGGATTGGTTCGCGCCGTCTTCGCCACCGAAACCCTCGCCCTCGGCATCAACATGCCCGCGCGCACGGTGGTGCTCGAACGCCTGGTCAAATTCAACGGCGAAACGCATGCCGAACTGACGCCGGGGGAGTACACCCAGCTCACCGGTCGCGCCGGACGGCGCGGCATCGATGTCGAAGGGCACGCGGTGGTGCTCTGGCAGCCCGAGGTCGACACGAGCGCGGTCGCGGGTCTTGCCTCCACCCGGACGTATCCGCTGCGCAGTTCCTTCAAGCCCGGCTACAACATGTCCATCAACCTGATCGACCGCATGGGCGCCGACGAGTCGCGCGCGCTGCTCGAGCGGTCCTTCGCGCAGTTCCAGGCCGACCGTTCGGTGGTCGGGCTCGTGCGCGGCATCGAACGCAACGAGATGCAGTTGCGTAAACTGCGCGGCCAGCTCGGCGACACCGAAGGCGGTTTCCTGGAATACATCTCGCTGCGCGAACGGATCAAACAGCGCGAAAGACAGCTCGAACAGCAGACCCGCTCGGATCGGCGCGGCGCGGCGGTGACCGCGCTGACGTCCTTGCGCCGCGGCGATGTCGTCGCGATTCCCTCCGGCAGGCGGGCCGGGCTCGCGGTGATCCTCGAGCCGGACGCGACACCGGGCGATCCCCGTCCGCTGGTGCTCACCGAGGACAAGTGGGCAGGACGGGTCTCGGTCGCCGACTTCCCCGTGCCCGCCGAGGCACTCGGACATATGCGGCTCCCGCGTCGCGTCGACCACAGGACCGCGCGCACCAGGCGCGATCTCGCCTCGGCGCTGCGCGACACCGGTATCTCGATCCCGGGGAGACAGCGCAGGAATAAGCGCTCCGGCGCGGCCGACGACAGGGAACTGTCCACGTTGCGTCGCAGTCTTCGTTCCCATCCAGCGCACACCCGCGCCGATCGCGAGCAGATGAGCCGGGTCGGCGAGCGCTACAACCGGCTGGCTCGCGAAACCGAAGCCATGCGCCAGAAGGTTGCCGCCACGACGAACTCCCTGGCTCGCACCTTCGATCGCATTCTCGGGCTGCTGGAGGAACGCGGTTTCGTGCACGCGGGCGAAGTGACCGCGGACGGGCGCAGGCTCGCGCGCGTCTATGCCGAGAGCGATCTGCTGGTGGCCGAATGCCTGCGACAGGGCCTGTGGCGTGGGCTCGGACCCGCCGAACTGGCGGGCGTGGTCTCCGCGCTGGTGTACGAATCGCGCCAAGAGGGCGGATACCTCGGGGCGACCGGACCGACCGAACCGATTCGGCGCGCGCTCGGCGCGACCATCGGCGTCTGGAGCCAGCTGCGCACCGACGAGGCGCGACATAAACTCGCGCCGACCAGGGAACCCGATCTGGGATTCGTCGCCGGTGTCTACAAGTGGGCCAAGGGCGATGGGTTGGCCGAGTCGTTGCTGGCCAGCGGCGACCAGGGCTCGCCGCTGTCGGCGGGCGATTTCGTCCGGTGGTGCAGGCAGGTGATCGATCTGCTCGATCAGATCCAGGGCACCGCCGATGACGTGGAAGTGGCCGCGACGGCGGCGAAGGCGGTTCGCGCCATTCGGCGGGGTGTCGTTGCGGTGGACGCCGCGTAGGCGATTCACTTGTGATTTGATTTCTTCGCGTACCGACCGTGGCGGAGGAGTTGTGCTATGCGACTACTCGCCGTCGGGGGGCTACCGTATGTATACCGATGCGAGTGGAGGCAAGCAGATGAGCGGCCCGTACGGACCGAACGACCCTGGGGAGGGACGTAACGATCCCACCCAGGTGTGGGGTGCACAGCAGCCGCAAAGCGGCGCCGCGCCGACCCAGCACTGGGGCGGTCAGAATCCAGCGCAGGCGCAGCCGACGCAGCAGTGGGGCGAGCAGCCCCAGCCGCAGCAGTGGGGGCAGCCGCAGACCGGTGCCCAGCCTCAGCAACAGTGGGGCCAGACCGGCGGTCAGCCGCAACAGCAGTGGGGACAGTCCCAGCCGCAGTGGGGTCAGCAGCCGCAGCCGCAGGATTGGAGCCAGCAGCCCCAGCAGCAATGGGGGCAGTCCCAGCCGCAGCAGCAGTGGCATCCGGGCCAGCCCACCCCGCCGTCGAGCGGCGGCAAGGGTAAAGGTCTGCTGATCGGTCTCGGCATCCTCGGTGTGCTGGTGATCGGCGCCATCGTCGCGCTGGTGGTCGTGCTGACCTCGAAGGACAAACTGGATCAGGCCGCGGTGCAGGAGGGTGTGAAGAAAGTTCTCACCGATTCCTACGGCATCCAGGATGTCGACGGCGTGTCCTGCCCGTCCGGCCAGGAGGTCAAGGTCGACGCGACCTTCGAATGCACCCTCCAGGTGAGCGGCGAGCAGAAGAAGGTCAACGTCAAGATCACCAACGAGAACGGGACCTACGAAGTCGGTCGCCCGAGCTGAGACCGACCGCTTCGCCGGATGCTCACGCGAGCAGCCGTGTCGTCGTCCCACCGAGGTGTGGCCGGGCCCGGCCGTGGTGAATTCCGCTGGGGGCGGGGGAGTTCACCCGGTCGGGCCTGTTCGCGTCATACGGACCTCGGTGCGCCCATGGCGGTGACCAGACGTGCGACCGGGCTTTCCGCGTTGTATTCGGCGGCCAACTCGCGCAGCCGATCCGGATCGGCCGGTGTCGTCGCCAAGGTGTCGGCGCGAGAGAGTTCGACGTCGGCATCGCGGACGACGCGCACCACCGGGGCCGCGGCCTTCAGATAATCGTCCGCGGCGCGCAGTTTGGCGCGTACGCCAGCGGCGAGATCGGATTCCGGATCGTCGACCGCGGCGACCAATGCCTCCAATGACCCGAAGCGGGTGATGAGCGTCGACGCGGATTTCTCGCCGATGCCCGCGACGCCGGGTAGACCGTCGGACGCGTCACCGCGCAGCGTCGCCAGGTCGGCATACGCCGGGCCCGCATTCCGCACGGGCACACCGTATTTCACGGAGACTTCGGCCGGGCCGAAGAGTTCGGCCTTGGCGAGGCCGCGTCCGGCGTACAAGACTCGCACCGGCGGCGCGGGTTCGTCGCGGACCAACTGCAACAGGTCGCGGTCACCGCTGACGACCACCACCGGATCGGTGCGTTCCCTGCTGGCGAGGGTGCCGAGCACGTCGTCGGCCTCCAGCCCCGCCGCGCCGCCGGTCGCGATGCCCGCCGCGGCGAGAACGTCGAGGATCATCTCGACCTGCGGGGTGAGCTTGTCGGGTACGTCCTCGGCGCCCTCCGCCGCCCCGGCCGAGGTGTCGAGGCGATGGGCTTTGTAGGAGGGCACCAGATCCACCCGGAACCGCGGCCGCCAATTCAGGTCGAGGCAGACCACCAGGCGGCTCGGCGAATGTCTGGTGATGAGTGCGGCGACCATATCGGTGAAACCGCGCACGGCGTTCACCGAACGCCCGTCCGGGGCGGTGATCTTGTCCGGGATGGCGTAGAACGCCCGGAACCACAGACTGGCCCCGTCGAGCAGCAACAGGGGCGCACCGGAAGTCGCAGAGGTCACGCGCCAGAGGCTACCTGCCCGCGCCGACAAGCCCGCGACATCACCGCGTCGCGCGCTGGATTCCCGGCGGGCCCGATATTCGGGTTCGCCGGGTCGCGGTGGACGGGTAACGTCGGACGGTATGAGTTCGCACACGGAGTCCAGGTTCGCGGCGGATGTCTACGGAGAGCGGCTGGAGCGCGCGGTGGAACTGATGCGGGTCGCGCATCTCGACGCCCTGCTCATCACCCCCGGCCCCGATCTGCGATATCTGATCGGCTCGGCGGCCGAATCCTTCGAGCGACTGACCTGCCTGGTGATCCCGGCCGACGGCGCGACGCCGTCGGTGGTGATCCCGAAATTGGAATTGGCCGCGCTGTCGGGCTCGGCGGCGGGTGAACTCGGTCTGCAGGTGCTGGACTGGGTGGACGGCGTCGACCCCTACCAGGTGGTGAAGTCCACGCTGCACGCCGGTTCGCGGGTGGCGGTCGCCGACGCGATGCCGGCGCTGCACCTGATTCCGCTGGCCCAATCCTGCACCGGGCTGCCCGCGTCGGCCACCCCGGTGCTGCGCGAACTGCGCATGATCAAGGGCGCGGCCGAGGTCGACGCGCTGCGCCGGGCGGGCGCCGCGATCGACCGGGTGCACGCGCGCATGGGGGAATTCCTGCGGGTCGGGCGCACGGAAGCGGAGGTCGGGGCCGATATCGAGGCCGCCATCATCGAGGAAGGTCATCTCGAGGCGGCGTTCGTCATCGTCGGCAGCGGCCCGCACGGCGCCGATCCGCATCACGGCGTCTCCGACCGCCGGATCGAGCCCGGCGACGTGGTTGTCATCGATATCGGCGGACCCGTCGAGCCGGGCTACTTCTCCGATTCGACGCGGACCTACGTCCTCGGTGAACCCGCCCCCGAGATCGCCGCGAAATTCGCCGCCCTGGAACAGGCGCAGGCCGCGGCGGTCGCCGCCGCGCGTCCGGGTGTCACCGCCGCGTCGGTCGACGCCGCGGCGCGAGAGGTGTTGACCGAGGCCGGTTTCGGCGACGCCTTCGTCCACCGCACCGGTCACGGAATCGGGCTGTCCGTGCACGAGGAGCCCTATATCGTCGCGGGTAACGACCTGATCCTGCGGCCGGGAATGGCCTTCAGCATCGAACCGGGCATCTATTTCCGCGGTCAGTGGGGCGCCCGCATCGAGGACATCGTCGTCATCACCGAAGACGGTTGCGAATCGATGAACCACCGCCCGCACGGGCTGACGGTGCTGTAGTCCCCGGCGAGACAGTCCCCGGCGAGACAATCCACGGCGAGACGCCGCGGCGGATTCAGCGCAGGTTGGAGCTCGACAGCACCCTGCCGACCTGGATCGCGAGCACGACGCGGGTCGGGTTCTCGCGCGGCACCCGGTAGCGGCCCGCGTAGCGCTCGACCGCGTCGGCGACGTCGTCCGGGTCGTCCAGGACGGTGGCGGGTCCCTCCAAGGTGAGCCATCGGATGCCGTCCACCTGGCTCACCGCCGCGTACCCGGAGCGGCGCACATTGCGCACCTTCACCGAGCCGTCGTTGGTGATCACTCGCGCGATTCCGGCCTCGGGATCCCAGGTGAATCCGACCGCGACCACATGCGGCGTACCGTCGGCCCGCAGGGTGGTCAGCGTGGCCAGATGCCGTTCGGTCACGAATTCGAGGGCGGTCGGCGTCAGTTGCGCGGTACTCGTCGGCATCCCCAGACCGTAGCCGTCCCGGTCGGCGCGGGCCGCAAGGGGACCGGTGAGGGAATACCGGCGGCAATGACAGACTGGGCGCATGGGATTGCGAGGTGGGCGTGGAATCGCCGACGGACCTGTGCTGGTACTCGGCGGGCGCAGCGAGATGGGAATCGAGGTCGCACGGCGGTTGGCGCCGGGGCGGGCGGTGATCCTCGCGGCGCGGCGCGGCGCCGAACTCGACGGTGAGATCGCGACCCTGCGAACGGCCGGGGCGACGCAGGTGCACACCGCCGAATTCGATGCCGACGATACCGCGAGCCATCCGGCGCTGCTGGAGAAGATAGACGCCGAATACGGCGGGATCGGGGTCGCCGTAATCGCCTTCGGCATCCTCGGCGATCAGGCGCGGGCGGAACAGGATCCGGCGCACGCGCTGGCGGTGGTGCACACCGATTACCTCGCCCAGATCAGCGTGCTGACCACCCTGGCGAATCTCATGCGCGCCCGCGGCGCCGGTCAGCTCGTGGTCTTCAGCTCGGTGGCGGGCGCGCGCGTGCGCCGCGCCAATTACGTCTACGGATCGGCGAAGGCGGGGCTGGACGGTTTCGCCACGGGACTGGCGGACGCGTTGCACGGCACCGGCGTTCAACTGCTGCTGATGCGTCCCGGTTTCGTCATCGGGCGGATGACCGATGGCATGGATCCGGCACCGCTGTCGAGCACCCCCGATCAGGTCGCCGACGCGGTGGTGCGCGGGCTGCGCAGGGGCGCGAGCCGAGTCTGGGTGCCTCGGATTCTCCAGCCGATCTATGCCGTCGTGCGTTTCGTTCCGCAGGCGGTCTGGCGGCGGATGCCGAGGTGAACGCCCATATCCGGGCGACCGGCGAGGATCGCGTCGACGCCGGGGCGGCCGTACGCCCCTCGGCGACCGGGCGGGGCGGAACGCGATGAGCCTCGCATGGTCGGGACCACCCATCGTGGTTGCCGGCATCGGCGCCGACGGCTGGGACGGGCTCGGGCGGGCGGCCAAACGCGAAATCGCCGGGTGCGAGGTGCTTTTCGGATCAGCGCGGCAGTTGGCGCTGATTCCCGAAGGGGTGTCGGGGCGGCGCGAGCGCTGGCCGTCGCCGCTGGTGCCCGCGCTGCCGGGGCTGCTCGAGGGTAATGCCGGGTCGCGGATAGGAGTGCTCGCCAGCGGTGATCCGATGTACTACGGGATCGGCGTCACCCTGGCGCGAATCCTCGGTGCGGGCGCGCTGCGGGTGTTCCCGCAGCCGTCGTCGGCCTCGCTGGCGTGCGCGCGCCTCGGTTGGCCGCTGGCCGAGATCCCGGTGGTGAGCGTGGTGGGCAGGCCGCTGGAGACGGTTCTGCCCGAACTGTTCGACGGTCGCCGGATGCTGGTACTCAGCGCCGACGAGACGACGCCCGCCTCGATCGCCGCACTGCTGCGGGATAACGGTTTCGGCGCGTCCACGATGACGGTGCTGGAACAGCTCGGCGGTCCGGCCGAACGCGTCGAAGCCGGTGTCGCGGGCCGGTGGCGGCGCGCCGAAGGCGACCCCCTGAATATCGTCGCCGTCGAATGTGTCGGTGATCCCGGCCGGTTACGCGCGACCCGGCTGCCCGGACTACCCGACGAGATATACAGCGGCGATGGACAACTCACCAAATCCGAGGTACGCGCGCTGACGCTGGCCGCGCTCGCGCCAGCGCCGGGTGAACTGCTGTGGGATATCGGCGGCGGATCGGGCACCATCGCGATCGAATGGTGCCGAACGCATCCGGCCTGCCGAGCGGTGACCTTCGAACGGCACGAGGCGCGGCGGCGACAGATCGCCGGCAATGCCGTGGCGCTCGGTGTCCCGCAGATCGTCGTGCGCGGCGCGGCCCCGGCGGAATTGGACGCCATGCCGGCCGAATCCGCGTCGCCCGACGCGATTTTCGTCGGCGGTGGTCTCACACAGGATGGCCTACTCGAGACATGTTGGTCACAGTTGCGACACGGGGGCAGGCTGGTGGCGAACGCGGTGACCGCGGAATCGGAATCGCTACTGCTGACCTGGGCGAACGCGTACGGAGGTGAGTTGCGAAAGTTTCAGATTTACCGCGCCGAGCCACTCGGCGGCTTCACGACGTGGCGTCCACAGTTGCCGGTCACTCAGTGGTCGGTACGGAAAATACTGTCGCCGCGGACCGGAAATACCGGAACTCCAGGTGAAACAGCGGGATCTGAGCGGTAGGGTCGGTGGCCGAGATCCGATAGTTATCGGAACTCAGATTCCTGATGGGGAGATTGATGAAGTACAAGAAGTTCGCAGCCACCGCGATCATCGCGGTCGCCGCCACCGGTATCGCCGCCGGAACCTCCGGCGCCGCGCCTTCCGCACCGGCTCCCGCCGTGCAGAACCAGGGCGCACCCGCCGTACAGGGTGCGGACCAGGGCGTCAACTACGCGGTCCAGGTGCTCGACAAGTCGATCGTCGCCGCCGTCACCGGCGGGTCGTTCGCGTTCGACGCCGACAAGAAGTACGTCACGGTCACGAACGCCGAGGGCGCTGTCGTCACCTCGATCCCGCTGCAGGCGAAGGTGGGCGAGCAGCTCATCAACATCGCGGCGACCATCGACCCGTCGACGCAGCAGCTGACGCTGACCCCGGACGCCAAGCCCACCGCCGACGCGGTGGCCGCCCACGCCAAGGCCATCTCGTCGCAGGAGTGGTTCTTCAGCGAACTGCAGCACGCCGCTCTCGGCGCTGTCATCGGCGGAATCATCGGATTCTTCTTCTTCGGCATCGGCCTGCCGGTCGGCGCGCTGATCGGCCTGCTGATCGCGGGTGGCCCGAACCTGATCAACGCGGGTATCGCGTACTTCAGCGGGCAGCCCTGAGGGTTCTGATTCTGGGCGGCTCCCGGGAAGCCAGGGAACTCGCCCACGCGACCGCCGGTGAGCGAGGATTGGAGATCGTCTCCTCGCTCGCCGGTCGCGTGCGTGATCCGCACCTGCCCGTCGGGCAGGTGCGGATCGGCGGTTTCGGTGGCGCCGACGCGCTCAGGGACTGGTTGGCGGCCGAGGATATCGCCGCCGTGGTCAACGCGACCCATCCCTTCGCCGCCAGGATCGGCGCGAATACCGCCGTCGCCACCGCGGCGCTGGGAATTCCGCTGCTGCGGGTCCTGCGGCCCGCGTGGTCCGAGCAGCCCGGCGACCGATGGATCAGGGTCGCCGATCTGGATGCCGCCGCCCGTACGCTGTCCGAATTCGGTGACCGCGTCTTCCTCACCATCGGCCGCCAGGGCGTCGGCGCCTTCGCCGCTCTGTCGCGTCAGTGGTTCCTGATCCGCGCCATCGACCCGCCGGACGGCGCGCTCCCGCCGCACCACGAATTACTGCTGGCCCGTGGGCCTTTCGCCCTCGAGGACGAGATCGCGCTGCTGTCCGAGTATCGCGTCGACGTGGTGGTGACCAAGGACAGCGGCGGCGATCAGACCGAGGCGAAACTCGTGGCCGCCCGCGCCGCAGGGCTCCCCGTCATCGTCATCGATCGGCCGGCGCTCCCGCCCGGCGTGACGGCGGTCGACACCGTCGAGCAGGCCAGGGACTGGTTGCTGCGCATGGTTGTTCACTCCGATCCGGAATCCGCCCGCTGACCCGACAGCAGCTCGGGAAGCCGTTCGAACCATTCGAGCACGGCGGTTTCGTAACCGATGCCGAATTCCAGGGTGGCCCGCTGGTGCGGGGTCAACTCGTCGCGATCCTCGGCCAGATATCCGTCGAGACGCGTGTGATGGATGGTGCGATTGGCGGCGATGATCCGGTCGAGGTGGTCGGGATCGAGATGTTCGCCGAAGGACAGGGTCAACAGCAGTGGGACGCGGATGGTCTCGCCGCCGGGATCGCGGGCGATCCATTCGCGGAAGGCCTCGCGGCCCGCGTCGGTGATGCGATACGGGGTGCGGTCGCGCGCGCCCGCCTGGCCCTTCTCGACCAGGCCGCAGGCGTCCATGGCGGCGAGTTCGCGGTAGACCTGGCTCTGGGTGATGGTCCAGAAGTCGCCGATGCGCTCCTGGGCGATCGTCACCAGATCCCATCCGGACATCGGGCCCTCGTGCAGGAACCCGAGTAGCGACGCCGCCGTGGAATTCAGCGGTTTGCGGCGCTCGTTCGACGGGGTTCCGGTCGCTCCACTCTCACGTTCCATAGTGGAATGTTAGCCGATCGAGTGAATGGCGGAGGGCGCGCCCGTCAGCGTGTATACCTGCGCGAGGTGTAGACCCGCGGCCCGGCGTCGGTGTCGAAGAACGCGGTGGTCGACGCGCCGATGATGAGCAGTGTACGCATATCCACCTCGGCGGGATCGAGCTCGTCGAGGGTGACCACCCGCACCGACTCGGTCGGCCCGCCGACATCGCGTCCGATCACCACCGGTGTATCGGGTTTGCGATGCTCGAGCAGCAATTCGCGCATGGCCGCGACCTGCCAGGTGCGCTGCGACGAGGCGGGGTTGTAGATCGCGATCGCCATATCGGCCGCCGCGACTGCCGAAAGGCGTTGGGCGACAACCTCCCACGGCTTGAGGCGGTCGGACAGCGAGATCATGGCGTAATCGTGTCCGAGCGGTGCGCCGACCCGGCTGGCGACCGCGTTCGCGGCGGTGAGACCGGGCAGTACCCGCACCGGCACCCCCCTCCACTGCGGATCCGCCGATTCCTCGAGGACGGCGGCCGCCATCGCGAAAACCCCGGGATCGCCGGAGGACACCACCGCGACCTTCGCGCCCTGCCGGGCGAGATCCAGTGCCATGGCGGCTCTTTCGGATTCCACGCGGTTATCGCTCGAGTGCCTGCGCTGTCCACGGCGGACCGGCACCCGATCGATATAGGTGGTGTAGCCGACGAGATCGGTCGCGTCCTCGAGCGCGCGCCGCACCTCCGGGGTGGTCCAGTCGGCGGACCCGGGACCGAGTCCGACGACCACGACCTCGCCCGGCGCGGAATCCGCGGTATCGAGCGCGGTGGTGGCGACCGCGCGGTGTTCTCCGGTCCGCGTGCCCGCCGCGGCGCGCGGCAGCGGTGTGGTGGGACGGGGGCCGGGAACCAGGGTGATGGAGAAGTAGGGCACGTCGGCGTCGTCCACGTCGGCGGCGCGCAGCACGCGCTGACGGGTGCTGCTCGCGCGTTCCACGTAGTAGGCGTCGTCGAGACGTCCCGATTCCGCCAGCGCCTTGCGCACACCGGGATAGGTGCGCCCGAGTTTCATGATGGCCGCGGCCTCGGTATCGCGGAGCCTGCGGGCCAGTTCGTCGGTCGGCATGGTCCCCGGCAGCACCGTGAGAACCTGCTCCCCCTCCACGAGCGGCGTGCCGAGCGCGGCCGAGGCCGCGCTGACCGAGGTGATCCCCGGAATGATCTCGGCCTCGAACCGGTCGGCGAGCCTGCGATGCATATGCATATACGAGCTGTAGAACAGCGGGTCTCCCGCGGCGAGCAACGCGACGGAGCGGCCCGCGGACAGGTGCGCGGCCAGTCGCTCGGCGGCCTGTTCGTAGAACTCGTCGATCGCGCCCTGATAACCGCCGGGGTGGTCGGTCGTCTCGGTGGTCACCGGATAGACCAGGTGTTCCTCCAGTTGGCCCGCGCGCATGTACGGCGCGGCGATTCCGCGCGAGATGCTGCGGCCGTGCCTGGCGCTGTGGAAGGCGATCACGTCGGCGGCCTCGATCACCCTGGCGGCCTTCACGGTCACCAATTCCGGATCGCCCGGCCCGAGCCCGACGCCCCAGAGTTTGCCCGACGTGCTGATTTCGGTCATTCCTGTTCGCTCGCAATCGCATTCAGCGCAGAGGCGGTGATGGCACTGCCACCGCGCCGACCTCGTACGGTCAGATACTCGATACCGCCGAAGTCGATCAGCGCGTCCTTGGACTCGGCGGCGCCGATGAAGCCGACGGGGATGCCGAGCACCGCGGCCGGGCGGGGCGCGCCCGCGTCCAGCATGTCCAGCAGGTGGAACAGGGCCGTCGGTGCGTTGCCGATGGCCACCACCGCGCCGTCGAGTCGCTCGCCCCACAGTTCCAGCGCCGCCGCCGAGCGCGTATTCCCCATATTCGCGGCGAGTTCGGGCACCCGAGGGTCGGCGAGGGTGCAGATGACCGCGTTATCGGCGGGCAGGCGTTTGCGGGTCACACCGGAGGCGACCATATTCGCGTCGCACAGGATCGGAGCCCCGGCGCGCAACGCGGCCCGCGCCGCGGCGACGACACCGGGGGAGAAGGCGATGTCCTCGGCCAGATCCACCTGTCCGCACCCGTGGATCATCCGCACCACGACCTGTGACACGTCCGAGGGAAAGCGGGCCAGATCCGCTTCGTCGCGGATCGTCGCGAAGGAGCGCCGATAGATCTCGGCCCCGTCGGTGAGGTAATCGGCACGCACGTCGGACATGGGCACCACACTAGGAGGGCGATGCGAGCACGATCACGCCCGGGTGCCGGGCGCGGGTCGAATTCAGGTGCGCGGGCGTTCGAGGATGCGCGACATGACGATGGAACTGCGGGTGCGCCCGACCCGGGTGTTCTCCCGGATCCGCTCGACGGTGGACTCGATATCGGCCATATCGGTGGCCATCACGTGCACGAGCGCGTCCGCCTCACCCGCGATCGTCCACACACCGACCACTTGGGGGATCGGTTCCAGGCTGCGGCGCAATTCGGCCGGGGTGATGTTGTCGCGGTAGTACACCTCGACATAGGCCTCGGTGGTCCAGCCGAGCGCGGCCGGATTCACCGACGCGGTGAATCCGGTGATCTGCCCGCTGGCGACCATGCGATCGACGCGGCGCTTGACCGCGGGCGCGGACAGTCCGACCCCGGACCCGATCTCCTGGAACGACGCGCGCGCCGACCGCAGTGGGTGGCCGAGAATTCGGCGGTCGATGTCGTCCACGTCACTCTCACCTCTCGACGCACAATAATTCGCCGAATTCACGCCGATCTGCGCAACGAATAGATATTTCTGACGCAATGGTAGGCCACTTACCGTCGTAGAAGGGGAAAAATTCGCAATACCTCGGGAGCCACGTTGACCTCTGTAGCCACTCCGTCCACGTCCGAGTCCGATCCCGTCCGGCGGCAGCCGACACCGCGCCGCTTCGTGATGTGCCGCCCGGATCATTTCGGCGTCTCCTACTCGATCAACCCATGGATGGATCCGGCCGAACCGGTCGACCGGCTGCTGGCGCTGGCCCAATGGGAAACGCTGCGTAAGGAGTTCGAGCGCCGCGGTCACCACATCGAGGTCGTGCCCGGCATTCCGGGACTGCCCGATATGGTCTTCGCCGCGAACAGCGGCGTGGTGATCGGCGGGCGGGCCATGTCCGCGCGGTTCACCCATCCCGAACGCGCGGCCGAGGGCCCCGCCTATCACGAGTGGTTCGCGCGGCGGGGTTTCGCTGAACTCGTCGCCGCGCACGAGGTGAACGAGGGGGAGGGAGATTTCCTGCGGGTCGGCCCCCGGATTCTCGCCGCGACCGGATTCCGCAGTTCGCCCGCCTCGCATCGCGAGGTCGAGCGCTACTTCGGCCGCCCCGTGGTCTCACTCGAACTGGTCGACCCCCGCTTCTACCACCTGGACACCGCCCTGATGGTGCTCGGCGAGGACAATATCGCCTACTTCCCGGCAGCCTTCAGCGCCGACAGTCGCGCCATCCTGGCCGCCCTCTACCCCCACGCCGTCATCGCCACCGATGCCGACGCCGAGGTACTCGGCCTGAACGGGGTCTCGGATGGTTTCAATGTCTTCATCGCCGCCCGCGCGCACGGGCTCGGCGCCGCCCTGCGCGCCGAGGGCTACAACCCCGTCGGCATCGATATGTCGGAACTGCTGAAGGCCGGTGGCGGCGTGAAATGCTGCACCCTGGAACTGCATTGATCCGACGGATCTACCGGTCGATCAGGTAACCCTGCGGTGTCGCGATGATATCGGTGACCGCGCCGGGTGGGCGTCCGCAGCGGCGTTCGCAGCCCGACCAGTGCTGGCGGCCACCGACCGTCACCTCCGCGGCAGCCACCGGGGCGGCCGGTGGTCGGCCCGCGTCGTCGCGGGTGGGCGGGACACGTCCCGATTCGACCGCCGCGGCGGCGTCGGCGCGGACATCCGTACGGGATTTCGCGCATCCGGGCCGTCCGGCGCAGGCGCTGACCTGCAACCAGGGCGAGCCCGCGTCGAAGATCAGGCCCATCGGGGCCAGCACTCGCACGACCTGTTCGGCGGGCCCTTCCTCGAGGTCGACGACGAGCAGACTGCGCCAGGGCGTGACGAAGATCGGATGTTCCACCGCCGCGAGGAATTCCGCGACGCGCGCGGTGAGCGTGCCCAACCGGACGCCGGCGCCGAGGCTGACCGATCCGTTCTCCTGATCCAGCCAGCCGATCGGAATATCTTGGGAGGCAGCGAATTCCACGCGTTCGGCGTCCGGTGTGCGGCCGAGGCGATCGATGACGCGGGCCGCGCCGTTCTCGATGTCGCGCAGCCGCCACTGCCCGGAATCCAGGTCGAGGAAACTTTCGGCGGCGGCGAGGAGGAGGTCCACCGCATTCGCCGCACCCACCCTGATGCCGGTATCGCCGCCCGCGAGGACCAGTGCGAATTCCTCGGCGTGCAGAGCGTGCAGGCCGATATCGCCCGCGAGTCCACTCACATCGCCGCGCCCGTCGTCGAGGGCGAACAGCACCCGTCCCGGCAGCTCGGCCAGCCGCGGCGTCGCGCGTATCCCTTCGTCGAGCGCGGTGACCAGGCCGTGCACATCGGCCAGACCGCCGAGACGGCCCGACAGCGGCGAGGCGACGATATTGCGCACCCGCTCGTGGGTGCGGCTCGGCAGCAGTCCGGCGGCGGCGAGCCGATCGGTCAGCGCGCCCGCGTCACGCACCCGCCGCAGTTGCAGATTGCCGCGCGAGGTCAGTTCGATAGTGCCGTCGGCCAAGTCGACGCTGATCGCGGCGAGCGCGCGCAACTGGTCCGGCTCCAGCCTGCCGCCGGGCAGCCTGATCCGCGCCAGGGGTCCGTCGGCGGCCTGATGGAGTCGGAGCACGCCGGGGCAGGAATCGGGAGCACGTCGAGTCATAGCCCCGCCAGCCTACGACCGGTGAGGGTGCTCGCGCCGCACGGCCCGGTCTGATCCGCCGTTCCCCCGATGCGCCGGTTCGATTCGGTCAGCTGGGTGTCGCTGCTTGTTCGGGCTTTCCGGATGTCGCCGTGTGCCGCGGTTCGGCCGGTGTCACCGCGGCAGGCGGGGGCATGCGACGGCGGCCCGGCGTCCAGAATGCGATGAGAAGCGCGCCGCCCACCGTCAGGAATCCCAGGGCGGCGGAGGATTGGTGCATGCCGTGGATGAATGCCGACTTGGCGAATTCGGCCAGCGGCTGCCCGGTGGGACCCGCGCGTTCGGCGATCTGCATGGCCGCGGCGAGCGAGTCCCCGACGGGTTCACGCGCGGGTTCGGGCAGGCTCGGGAGTGCGGGGGCGATGCGCTGGCTGTATCCGGCGGCCAGCACACTTCCGCCGATCGCGATGCCGATCGCCGCGCCGACCTCCCTGGCGGCATCGTTGACCGCCGCGGCGACGCCGTATTTCTCGACCGGTGTTCCGGCGATGATCGCCGCGGTCGCGGGAGCGGTGCAGAGTCCGACCCCGGTACTCATCAGCAACAGCGGCCAGAGCATGAACATGTAGCCGCTGTCGACCTCGACGCGCGTGATGACGAGCAGCGTCGCACCGATCATCAGCAGTCCGGTGCAGGTGATCCAGCGCAGGCCGAAACGCGCCGCCAACCACGGCGATACCGCCGACACGGCCATCATCGGCACGACCATCGGCGCGAACGCGACCGCCGACATCAGTGGCCGATACCCGAGAATCAGCTGGAAGAACTGCGTGATCAACATGAACATGCCGAAGGTGACCAGGAATTGCACGGTCACGATCGCCGTGCCGCTCGCGAAACCGCGGTCGGCGAACAGGCGCAGGTCCAACAGCGGATGCGCGACCCGGTTCTCGATCACGACGAATGCCGCGGCGGCCACGACGCCGCCTATCGCGGGGCCGAGCACCAGGGGGTCGAGCCATCCGCGCGCGGGCGCTTCGGTGGCGGCGACGACGACGAGTCCGACAGCGAGGGCGCTGGTCAGTGCGCCGAGGGGATCGAGCGGCGGCCGGGTCTGATCCATCGATTCCGGCACGGTGAAAGCCGCCAGTGAAAGCAGCGCACCGGTGATGGTCAGGCCGACGAAGATCGATATCCACGACCAGTACTCCAACAGCACACCCGAACCCAGAATGCCCAGAATCGCACCCGCGCCGGCGACTCCGGCCCACAGGCCGACCGCGCTACCACGGCGCTCCTCGGGAAATCCCGCGCTGATCAGCGAAAGCGTGGATGGCATCACCAGAGCCGCGCCGACGCCCGCCGCCGCTCGCGCGATGATCAACCACGTCGGTGAATCCTGGAGCAGGGGCAACGCGGAGGCCAGCGAGAAGATGACCATTCCCGCGATGAATGTCACGCGTCGTCCGAAGCGATCGCCGAGCGCGCCTCCGAGCAGTACCAGGCAGGCCAGTGCCAGGGTGTAGCCGTCTACTATCCAGGTCAGCTGGGCCTGGCTGGCGCCGGTGTCGGCCGCGATCTCCGGCAGCGCTGTGTACAGCGCCGCCATCGAGGCGATGACGACCGCCACCCCGAGACTGGACAGCGTCAGCAGCCAGCGTTGGGCAGCCGACAGTCCGGCGTGTTCGGTGGAATCCATCGGACCTCCGCTACTACTCGTATCGCTACGCTACCATTGGTAGCATAAGTTTTCTCGGTAGTGGTAGGCGGCGACAAGAAGGAATGCTGTGCGGTATGAGCGGTGCGGATGACATCGAAGTCGATCCCCGCAGAGTCCGATCCCGGACCCGGTTACTCGACGCGGCCACCGCGCTGCTGAAATCCGGCGGACTCGAGGCGGTGACGGTCGAGAGTGTGACCAGGCTGTCGAAGGTCGCCAAAACCACGCTGTATCGGCATTTCGACAACGCCCTGCAACTGCGGGCCGCCGCCATCGAACGGCTGTTGCCGCCGGTGGTGGCGACCCCGGAGCCGGGACCACTGCGCGAGCGCCTGATCTGCCTGCTCGAACGCCAGGCCGATGCGATTCGCGATGCGCCCATGCAGGTCTCGACTCTGGCCTGGTTGGCCACCGGATCCGATCGGGTCGACGCCCAGACCCCGGCACTCACCTCCCTGAGCCAGCGCCTCATCGAGCAATATCGGGTGCCGTTCGACCTCGTGCTCGACACCCCCGAGGCGCGCGCGCAACTCGGCGACTTCGACATCATGTTCGTACTGTCCCAGCTGGTCGGTCCGCTGGTGTTCACCAAACTCATCGGACTCGGCGCGCCGACCCCGGAGTATTGCGCCCGCATCGTCGACGACTTCCTGGCCGCGCGCGCGGTGTCCCACCCGGTGTCCTGACCGCCCGCGCGGATGCCAGGTCAGCAGGCCGTCGGAGGACGGGTAGCATCCTGGATGCTCGGCGGGCGTCGAGGAAACCGGTGCAATTCCGGTGCGGTCGCGCCACTGTGAACAGCCAGACCCTCCCCGGCGAGCACCCGAAACCCGATGGGCGCGTCACCCGAGGAAGGTCACCCGTGATCCTGCTGCTGTCCACGTCAGACACCGATCTGCTGAGTGCGCGTGCCAGCGGCGCCGACTACCGGTGGGGGAATCCGGCCCGGCTGCTCGTGGACGATCTGCCCGCGCTGCTCGACGGCGCCGATCTGGTGATCGTGCGGATCCTCGGCGGTAAGCGGGCCTGGGAAGCGGGCCTGGACGCGGTGCGTGCCAGTGGCGTTCCGATGGTGGCGCTGGGCGGGGAGATCGCGCCGGACGCCGAGCTGATGGAATGTTCGACCGTGCCCGGTGGTGTCGCCGCGGACGCCCACAACTACCTGGCCGCGGGCGGCGCGGAGAATCTGCGCCAACTGCACGGTTTCCTGTCCGACACGGTGCTGCTCACCGGTCACGGTTTCGAACCGCCGGTGCAGCTGCCGACCTGGGGCGAACTCGAACGGTCCGCGCGCGATCTCGACCGCGACGCGCCCACCGTCGCGGTGATCTACTACCGCGCCCAGCATCTCGCGGGCAATACCGGCTACATCGATGCGCTGTGCACCGCGATCGAGGACGCGGGCGCCCGTCCGCTGCCGCTGTACTGCGCCTCGCTGCGCACCGCCGAACCCGAATTGCTCGATACCCTGCGCCGGGCCGACGCGCTCGTCGTCACCGTACTGGCCGCGGGCGGTTCCAAACCCGCGACCGCCTCGGCGGGCGGCGACGACGAGGCGTGGGACGTGGCCGCGCTGGCCGGACTCGACGTGCCGATCCTGCAGGGCCTGTGCCTGACCAGCGGTCGCGCCCAGTGGGAAGCCAATGACGACGGACTGTCCCCGCTGGATGTCGCGACCCAGGTGGCGGTACCCGAATTCGACGGCCGCATCATCACGGTGCCCTTCTCGTTCAAGGAATTCGACGCCGACGGCCTTTCCACCTATCTGCCCGATGCCGAGCGCGCCGCGCGGGTGGCCGGGATCGCCGTGCGGTACGCGCGGCTGCGCCACATTCCCGCCGCGGACAAGCGGATCGCGATCATGCTGTCGGCCTACCCGACCAAACATGCCCGCATCGGTAACGCGGTCGGCCTCGACACCCCGGCGAGCGCCATCCGGCTTCTGACCGAATTGCGTTCGGCGGGATACGATCTCGGCGCACCGGGGGAGGTTCCCGGCCTGGAGGAACGCGACGGCGACGCGCTGATCCACGCGCTCATCGCGGCGGGCGGCCAGGATCCGGACTGGCTGACCGCCGAACAGTTGGAGGGCAACCCGATCAGGATCGGCGCCCCCACCTACACCGCCTGGTTCGACACCCTGCCGCAGGATCTGCGCGAGGCAGTCGTCCAGGCGTGGGGTCCGCCCCCCGGCGAGATGTATGTGGACCGTTCCGCCGACGCGCGCGGCGAAATCGTCATCGCGGCATTGCGTTTCGGCAATGTGGTACTGATGGTGCAGCCGCCGCGCGGTTTCGGCGAGAATCCCGTCGCCATCTATCACGATCCGGATCTGCCCCCGAGTCACCATTACCTGGCCGCGTACCGCTGGGTCGGCGCCCCCGACGGTTTCGCCGCGGACGCGATGGTGCACCTCGGCAAGCACGGCAACCTGGAGTGGTTGCCCGGCAAAACACTCGGTATGTCCGCGTCCTGCGGCACCGATGCCGCGCTCGGCGATCTGCCGCTGATCTATCCGTTCCTCGTCAACGATCCCGGCGAGGGCACCCAGGCCAAACGCCGGGCCCACGCGACCCTGGTCGATCACCTCATTCCGCCGATGGCGCGTGCCGAAAGCTACGGCGACATCTCGCGTCTGGAGCAGTTGCTCGACGAACACGCCAACATCTCCACCCTCGACCCGGCCAAACTGCCCGCCATCCGCCAGCAGATCTGGACGCTGATGCGCGCGGCCGAGATGGATCACGATCTCGGGCTGGCCGAACGCCCGGATGAGGATTCCTTCGACGATATGCTGCTGCACGTCGACGGCTGGCTGTGCGAGATCAAGGACGTGCAGATCAGGGACGGACTGCACATCCTCGGTCAGGCGCCCGTGGGGGAGACGGAACTCGACCTGGTGCTGGCCATGCTGCGCGCGCGCCAGTTGTGGGGCGGTGAGCGCAATGTGCCCGGCCTGCGGGAGGCACTCGGCCTCGATGAATCCGGCGAGGAGACTCGCGGACGCGTCGACGTGGTCGAACGCAAGGCCAGGGATCTGGTCGGGGCCTTGCAGGCCGCCGACTGGTCGGTGGACGCGGTGGACGACGTGGTCGCCGAATTCGCTGCCACCATCGTGGAATCCACCCTGAGCGAACAGGATTCGGCGACGCGGCTGGACGCGGTGCGTTCGGTGCTGCGTTTCGCCGCCGCGGAGGTCGCGCCGCGTCTGCGCCAGACCGGCATCGAGATCGAGCGGGTGCTGCACGCACTGAACGGCGGCTTCATTCCGGCCGGTCCGAGCGGTTCGCCGTTGCGCGGGCTGATCAATGTGCTGCCGACCGGTCGCAACTTCTATTCGGTCGATCCCAAGGCCGTGCCGTCGCGCTTGGCCTGGGAAACCGGTCAGGCCATGGCCGAGTCACTCCTCGACCGATACCGCGCCGACCACGGCGAATATCCGCGCTCGGTCGGGTTGTCGGTGTGGGGCACCTCGGCCATGCGCACCTCGGGCGACGATATCGCCGAAGTGCTCGCGCTGCTCGGCGTCCGGCCGGTGTGGGACGAGGCCAGTCGACGCGTGACGACCCTCGAGGTGATCTCACTCGAGGAACTCGGCCGTCCGCGCGTCGACGTCACGGTGCGCATCAGCGGATTCTTCCGCGACGCCTTCCCGCACGTCCTCGCGCTGCTCGACGACGCGGTACGCCTCGTCGCCGCACTCGATGAACCGGCCGAATCGAATTACGTACGCGCGCACAGTGAATCGGATCTGGCCGAGCACGGCGACCGGCGTCGCGCCACGACCAGGATCTTCGGGTCGAAGCCGGGCACCTACGGCGCGGGCCTGCTGCAGCTGATCGACTCCAAGAGTTGGCGCACCGACGACGATCTGGCGCAGGTCTACACCGCCTGGGGCGGATTCGCCTACGGCCGCGATCTCGACGGCGCACCCGCGGCCGACGATATGCGCACCGCCTACCGGCGAATCGCGGTGGCCGCCAAGAACACCGACACCCGCGAACACGATATCGCCGACTCCGACGACTACTTCCAGTACCACGGCGGCATGGTCGCCACCGTGCGCGCGCTGACGGGCAGGAACCCGGAGGCCTACATCGGTGACAGCACCCGCCCCGACGCGGTACGCACCCGCACCCTCTCCGAGGAGACCGCGCGGGTATTCCGCGCGAGGGTGGTGAATCCGCGCTGGCTCGATGCGATGCGCAGGCACGGTTACAAGGGCGCGTTCGAAATGGCCGCCACCGTCGACTATCTGTTCGGCTACGACGCGACCACCGATGTCGTCGCCGACTGGATGTACGAAAAGCTCACCGAGAGTTATGTTTTCGATGAGGTGAATCGCAAATTCATGGAGCAGTCGAATCCGTGGGCGCTGCACGGCATCACCGAGCGGCTACTCGAGGCCGCCGAACGCGGCATGTGGTCCGCACCGGAGCGGGAAACACTGGACCGGCTGCGTCAGGTGTACCTGGAGACCGAGGGCGAACTCGAGTAGCGCACACGCCCGGACCGGTTTCGTGACACGTCGGTTTGCTGCGCCGGGCCATGCGAACGCGGTGGGTCTCCCGTGGGGAAAATTACCGACGACATGATCGCAAGCCCCAAGAATTCGGGCCGATCATTCGATCTTGCAAGGCTTTTCGGTTTCGTCGAAACGCTCCCGTGATTGATGCCGGGAGCGCATCATTGTTGATGTCCCAGGTCCGTTTCTCGGGGAAACGTCAATCGATTCGGCTGGATTGGAATGCTCATGAAAATCAGAAAATTGGTAGCGGCAACGGTTTTGACGGTCGCCGCCACCGGTGTCACCGCCGCGACCGCGTACGGATCGCCCGCGATCACGGATCCGGTGATCGCGGGTAACGACCGCGGTGTCGAATACACCGCCGCGGTCGCTCCCGACCACTCCACCGCCACCATGACCTTGGCCTCCGGCCGCTTCGTGGTGACACCGGAGGCCGGGATCTCCGTGGTCGCGCCCGACGGCACGGTAGTGGCGACCGTGCCGACCACACTGAACACCGTAGCGGGTCAACAGGTGCGGGTGGCGCCGGAAGTCGACGCCGCGGCAACCACATTGACGCTCACGCCGGTCGGGGGAGCGCCGGCGCGGGCCGAATTCATCGGGGACGCGGGAACAACGGTGGCGGGCGTACTGATCGGCTGCGCGGTCGGCGCGTTGATCGGGGTGTTGTTCTTCGTCGCCGGATTCGTTCCCGGATGTCTGGTCGGCGGTCTCATCGGTGGCGTGATCGGTGCCAATCAGTGACGTGACCGAATAGGGCATCGATAAATATCGGAAATCCCGGTCGCGCTCGCCGAGTAATTGTCGACGCGGCCGGGGAATTCGTGTGTCCGAATGAACTCGGTGAATCCCGATTCATCCGCGGCACGGTGGAATCAGCCGGCGACGGCATTTCGATGACGGCGAAATATCGCGCGCCACCGGCACTGGTTCGACAGTTCGGCGGCCGACACCTGTTCGACCTCGACGGCGCGCAAGCCGTCGACGGCGAAAGCCTCGACCTCCGAGCGCGTGAGCGGCCACGGCGGCCCGTCGACCTGCTCGTCCTCGGCGCGGATACCCGAAATCACGACGAGTTCGCCAGCGGGCGCGACCATGCGCGCGATATACCCGGTTGCCTCCGCCCGTACCGACAGCGGCATCGACTGCACGGTGATCGACTCGACCACCAAATCGAACGCGCCGGTCCACCCGGCGGGCGGATTCAGTAGATCGGCGACTATGTATTCCACCGAGGATTCCGGAAACCGTTGCCGCGCGGTGCTGATCGCCGTCTCCGAGATGTCGAATGCGACCACCCGAAACCCCAGGCTCGCAATATATTCGGCATCCCGACCGAGTCCGCACCCGACCACGAGCGCGCTCCGGCCCGCTCCCGATATACCCTCCGACCAGCTGACCAGGACAGGATTGGCTTCCGGGACATCCCACGGCACGATCGCCGTACCGTCGGCCGCCGCGGCGTAGAGCGGTTCGAACCATCCTGTCGGATCATCCTGTGCGAGGGCTTCGGCGGCGAAACGGGACGCGTCGATGTCACGGGGGCTGCTCACCCGACGAGTCTGCCGCAGCGACGGGCGGCCGATGCCGTCGGCCCGTCGTCACGCAGACAGCGCTGCCGATGCCGTTGCCCCCGGCCGTGTCCTCGACAGCGCGATATCGGTGATCATTCTGCCGCGGGTCGGGCGTCGATGTCGTCGGGGCCGGTAACCGGTTCGCGGATCACATTGGTGATGAGCTCGCCGAAGGCGTAGGGGTCATGGATGAGCCAGGTGTGCCCGCCGGACACAGTGATGCTCTGCGGGGCGCCGAGGGCGGTCTGCAACGACAACGAGGTGGATTCGGGGATGACCGTGTCTCGATTGCTCCACACCACGAAGATGGGGAGTCTGCGTTCGGCGAGCGCGGCGAGTTCGGAGGCCAGGTTGGCGGTGCGGGCGAGATGGGCGACTTCCCGGACCGCGGTCGGGTTCCGCAGCAGGTTCGGCACCGCGTCGCGCAAGATCACGGGCAGGACCCGGCTCGCTTGGCGGCCGGGGAGCAGGTCCGCCTGCAGGTGCAGGCCCCAGTCCCAGAGCGGGCGTTCGCGCAGCGCCCGCACCACGCCACGGCCGTCGGTCCACGCCGAGCCGCCGATGGAGTTCACGAGTACGAGCCGCTCGGCGAGGTCGGGGAGGTCGTGGGCGGCCTCGATCGCGACGCCGCCGCCGAAGGAGTGCCCGACCAGGGTCACCGGTCGGGGTAGGTCGATCGCGTCGGCGAAGTGGCCGACCCATCGGGCGTATCCGGCGAGGGTTCGGTGCTCGACCGGCAGGCTTGCGGTACCGCCGAACCCGGGAAGCGCCGGGCTGTACACGCGTATTCCCATGTCGATGAGCTGTTCGAGCGGGCGGGTATAGGCCTGTCCGCCGAGTCCCCAGCCGTGTAGGAAGAGCACGTGAGGTCCGAGCCCGCCGACCGCGTAGCGGGCGGGGCGGCCCTCGACCAGAATCGACCGCCAACGTAGCGGCGCCGGTTCGCCCGCGGCGTCGGCGATTCGATCGGCAGGCACGTCCGGGGCCGCCGCGTCGGGAGCTCTGACAGGCCGGAAGCGCTGGAGCAAGTCTCGCCACTGGGGCATCTGAACTCCTGACGTCGTCTCGACTATGTCGCGTTTCCGTTCGAGGCTGGTTCTGCCTTTCCGCCCACACCACAGAAAGCGAGCTGGTCCATATCAAGAATGGCCGGTAGCTCCATCCAGCCGGAAGGACGCAACGTCCACCATGTCCGGGTCGCCGGTCTCTCGATCCAGGGACTTTCGGCATCCTCCGATCGAGACGCACCACGCGGCCCGCCGCTGGGCGATCCGCGGCGCGTCAGTCCGGCGTGTGCGCTGTGACCGTGGTGCTCGCCGTCCCGTTGTTCATCGGTGTCGACACCGGTGGGGTCGTCGGCAGTGTCTCGGCGGTGCGGGGCAGGGTCGCGGAGGCGGTGGTTTCGCGCGCGAAGAAGGCGCCGATGTCGCCGATCGCGCTCATCAGTGGTGCCGGGAACACGACGGTGGTGTTCTTGTCGACGCCCAGTTCGAGGAGGGTCTGCAGGTTGCGCAGTTGCAGGGCGAGGGGGTGAGCCATCATGGTGTCGGAGGCCTCGCCCAGCGCTGCGGCGGCCATGGATTCGCCCTCGGCGGCAATGATCTTGGCGCGCTTCTCCCGTTCGGCTTCGGCTTGGCGTGCCATGGCCCGCTTCATGGTGTCGGGCAGTTGGATGTCCTTCAGTTCGACCAGGGTGACTTCGACACCCCACTCCAGAGTGGTGGTGTCGAGGATCTGTCGGATGTCGGCGTTGATGGTGTCGGTTTCGGCGAGCGCTTGGTCGAGGGTGTGCTGTCCGACGACTTTGCGGAGCGTGGTCTGCGCGATCTGGTCGATGGCGGCGTAGACGTTCTCGATGGCGACGACCGATTTCTCGGCGTCGACGACGCGGAAGTAGGCGACGGCGGAGATATCTACGCTGACATTGTCGCGGGTGATGATGCCTTGGGATTGGATCGGCATGGTGACGATGCGCATCGACACCTTCCGCAGTCGATCGATGACCGGGATGATGAATCTCAGTCCGGGTTCTCTGACTGCGATCACGCGTCCGAGGCGGAACAGCACTCCTCTTTCATATTGGATCACCACCCGAATCGAGAGTGACAGCACGATCAGTGCCGTGATGAGCACTGCGAGAGCAATCACGAACGCATTCACGACTTCTCCTTATCGACCCGAATTCGGGTCGGCATCTGAATCGGGGGTGGACGGTGACGCGGATGCCCGGCGACGATCCAGCTCACCACCTTCAGAATGCGGCTCCGCACACCGAGTGCACAGTGCCGAACGGCACCCCCCGCCGGGTACTTCGTCGCCGGGGGGCGCGGGGCAGCCCACCTGTTGTCCGAATCGGGACGTCGTCGGTCACCGTCGGCCCGGCCGCTGGGTGCTCAGCGCCGACGAGGCCATCGAGCCAGGGACCAACGGCACGTGCCCCGGCGACGATCGGGCCTGTTGGCGATGTGGCGCCGTCGACGAGTCTGAGAAGAAGACTCGTCAGGAGGTGTTCGATGTTCGAGGATCGTAGTGACGCGGGCCGCCGGTTGGCGGCGCGGTTACAGCCGCTGCGCGGCGAGGACGTGGTTGTGCTCGGACTGCCCCGCGGTGGTGTGCCGGTCGCGTTCGAGGTCGCGCATGCGCTGAAGGCGCCACTGGATGTGATCGTGGTGCGCAAACTCGGTGTGCCCCACCAATCGGAGCTGGCGTTCGGCGCGATCGGTGAGGACGACGTACGGGTGATCAACGATAGCGTCGTGCGGCGAGCGGGGCTCACCGATGCGGAGATGGCCACGGTGCAACGCCGTCAGCGCGAGGAGCTCACGCGGCGGGTCGAGCGGTTTCGGGGTACTCGGCCGCGGATTTCGCTCACCGGCCGTACGGCGGTGATCGTCGACGACGGCATCGCCACCGGTGCCACCGCCCGCGCCGCCTGCCGGGTCGCGCGGGCGCACGGCGCGGCGCGGGTCGTGCTGGCCGTTCCGGTCGGGGCGCGAGACACGCTCACGGCCTTGGCGAAGGACGCCGATGAGGTGATCTGCCTGGACACGCCGGCGCGGTTCTACGCGGTCGGCCAGTGGTATGAGAATTTCGAGCAGACCACCGACGACGAGGTGGCCGACCTGTTGCGGCGTGCCGCGGACGGGATGACGGTGCAGCGAGGAGCGGCCGATGATCCGCCGCTGCGTGATGACGAGGTACGGGTTGTCGCGGCGGGCGTCGGACTCGCGGGGCATCTCACCATCCCGGAGAATCCGATCGGTGTGGTGGTGTTCGCCCACGGCAGCGGCAGTAGCAGGCACAGCCCCCGCAACCGTTACGTCGCCACGGTCCTGGAGCGAGAAGGATTGGGCACCTTGCTGTTCGATCTACTCACCCCTGAGGAAGAACTGGACCGGGCCATTGTCTTCGACATCGAGCTGTTGTCGCGCAGGCTGGTCGAGGTCACCGGGTGGCTCGCCCGTCAGGACCACGTCGTAGACCTGCGCATCGGATATTTCGGGGCCAGCACCGGCGCCGCGGCGGCCCTTCGGGCCGCGGCCGACCCGCGGGCGCAGATCGCCGCGGTGGTCTCACGCGGCGGCCGACCCGATCTGGCTGGTGACGCTCTGGCACATGTCCGGGCGCCGACACTGCTCATCGTCGGCGGTGACGACCATCTCGTCCTGGAACTCAACCGCCGCGCCGCCGCGGCGCTGTCGTGTGAGACCGCGCTGGCGGTCGTGCCGGGTGCGACGCATCTGTTCGAGGAACCCGGCACGCTGCAGAGAGCGGCCGAACTCGCCCGGGACTGGTTCATCGACCACCTCGCACCCGTGGGGAAGAGAGAAAGGCCGTGACAACGGCAGTCAGCTCAACTGCATCGTGTGTCGGCCGGAATCGATGGCCTGCCGCAGTTCGGTGCGCGACAGTTGATGGTTGCCACACTCGCAGTGGGCCGGCACCGAGTCCTCGGTGAAGCGGTCGGCGTCGAGCAGGTCGAGATAGCGGGTGCCGTGCTTGCTCGCGCGGTGTGGCTCGTCGACGAAATCGCGCTGCCCATGTGCGTGTGGTCCCACCGACGATTCGTAGACCGCGCCGAGAGCGGTATCGAAAACCGTGGCGACATGATGGCTTCGACCGCAGCGCACGCGCAGCACGGCGTGCGCGTCACGGCCGCCGCCGAGGTCCTCCACGGCTCGGCGGGCGGCGTGTTGGCGTTCGGCCGGGCTCAGGTCGGCTGAGTGGCTCATGAATTCCTCCGATGCTGTCGATTCGGCTCGGCTTCAGCGTGGCGCCTCGGCGCTGGCCGTCGGAAGATTCTGGGCGCACACGGCTTCGACGAATTCGCCGACCATCTGTTCGGGCAGGTGACGTGCCAGGTCCGCCTCGGTGATGATGCCGACCAGCCGGCCGCGCTCGGTGACCGGAAGCCGCCGGATCTGGTGCTGTTCCATGAGGGCAAGGGCGTCATCGATGTCGGCGCCGACGTCGACGGTGTGCAACGCGTCGCCCTGGGCGAGTTCACCGGCGGTGGTCGTTTTCGGATTCGCGCCGATGCCGATGACCTTGATGATGATGTCGCGGTCGGTGACGATGCCGACCGGATGATGTTCTCCGTCGCAGATGGGCAATGCGCCGACATCCAGTTGGCGCATGCGCTGCGCTGCGGTATCCATGGTGTCGCGCACTCCGATGCATGCTGCGCTGGGGTGCATGATCTCTTGTGCGTTGGTCATGACGAGCTCCTCGCCGTGGTCGGGTTTCGATTGTCTGACTATCATTCGACGGCGTTCCGTCGTGCCGACAGGGGAAAAGGTCATCGGGGCACGGGGTCCTTCCGCGTGCGCGCTGATCGAAAGGATCCGGCGACGCCGATGGCGCGGGCGGGCTCGGCGGCGGCGACCCGGCCGTACCGTCCTCAATGCCGCATGGATTCGGTTGTGCTGCCGGGTGATCGGTGCTGACGCAGGCGAGCGTCGAGACCATCTATGACACAGCACAGCCCGAAATCGAAGGCCATCGCGCGGGCTACGCCGGGATTCACCTGCGCCGTCGCCCGGAAGTCCGCGATCATCTCGGGATAGTCGCGCGCCACCTCCACCAGATCGTCGAGCAACTCCTCGCGGTCGGGTTCGTCATCGCCGAACGTGTGTGCCCAGGCGAGTTCCGGGATGATCTGGCCGAGGACGAACGAGATCACCACGCTGCTCGCCAGGTAGATATCGGTGCCGGTGAATCCCGCCTCGATGAAGGCGCGGCGCAGGCGCTCGGTGAGCCGCAGGGCATTCGGGCCGATACTAGGCAGTTGACCGATCAGCGAGGCAGCCCACGGGTGGGCGTGCAGGGCCGCGCGGAAGCCGTAGGCGAAGGTCGTGATCACCTCGCGCCAGGACACCTGTCCAGGTTCGGCGCTGTCGAGCGTGCCCCAGAACTCGTCGAGTGCCAATTCCAGCAGTTCGTCCTTATTGGCGACGTACCAGTACAGACTCGTCGCCCCCGCGTCGAGTTTCGTGCCGAGTTTGCGCATGCTGAGCGCGGGCAGGCCATCGGCGTCGAGTATCGCGACCGCGGCGGTGACGATCTGGTCGCGTCTGAGTCCCGACGCCTTCGGCTGTCGGGTTTCACGGGTCCACACCGACGAGAACTGCTTGCTCACGAGCCATATCCTATATTCACTCGCACATCGTTCGAGAATATCGTACGGTGTGCGAGTGGAATCGAACACTGTACGAGACCCCCGTCGCTGGTGGATTCTGGGGGTGCTCTGTCTCTCGCTACTCGTGCTGATGATCGACGGAACCGTCCTCAACCTCGCCATTCCGTCCCTCATTCGGGAACTGGGCGCGACTCCGTCCGACATTCAATGGATCCTCGACGCCTACGTCTTGGTCTTCGCCGGACTCCTGCTCACCGCGGGCAGCCTCTCCGACCGTTTCGGCAGGCGGCGCATGCTGATCACCGGGCTGGCCGTGTTCGGCGTGGCGTCGCTGGCGGCGGTCCTCTCGGCCGAACCCTGGCAGGTCGTCGCGGCCCGGGCCGCGATGGGCGTCGGCGGGGCGTTGCTGATGCCGTCGACGCTGTCCATTCTGATGACGACCTTCGCCGAGGACGAACGGCGTACCGCCATGGCCGCGTGGTCGACGGTATCCATCGTCGGCATCGTCGCGGGGCCGACCCTCGGCGGCACGCTGCTCGAGCATTACTGGTGGGGTTCGGTCTTCCTCCTGAATATTCCGGTGGCGGTGGCGGCGATCGTCGCCGCACTGGTGCTGATGCCCGAGAGCACCGGGGAACAGCGGCCCGTCGACCTGGTCGGCGTGCTGCTGTCCATCGTGGCGTTGGGCGCGATCGTCTACGTGATCATCGAACGCGAGTGGAATATCGCCATGATCGTGCTCGCGATCATCGCGGCGGCCGGTTTCGCGGTGTGGGAGGCGCGTTCGGAACATCCGATGCTTCCCCTCGGCGTCTTCCGTAGCAGGGATTTCACCGGCACCGCCCTGACCCTGCTGCTCATGGTGTTCGGTATGGGCGCGCTCATGCTGATGCTGACGCAATACCTGCAATTCGTACTCGGCTACGGACCGATGAAGGCCGGCCTGGCCTTGTTGCCGTACGCGGTCGCGGCTGCCGTATGCAACGGGCTCGGGGCGACGCTCGGCAAGTCGCTGAGCAATAAGACCCTGATCGTCTCGGGTCTGCTCGTGATGGGCGCCGCCTTCGTCGTTCTCGCCGTCGGCGCGGGCTACCTGTGGGTTCTGATCAGCATGCTCGTCATGGGAGTCGGCGGTGGATTGGCCGGTCCGGCCGCCTACGCCGCCATCATGAACGCTATTCCGCTCGAACACGCGGGCGTCGGCTCGGCCATGAACGACACCCTGCAACAGGTCGGTATGGCGATCAGTATCGCCGTCCTCGGCAGCGTGCTGGCCGGTGTCTTCAGCTCGCGCATGCCGGGCGACGCGCCCGAGGCGGCGCGCGAATCCATCGGCGCCGCATTCGAACTCGGCTATGTCGAACCTGCCAAGGACGCGTTCACCGTGGCCATGTCGGCGGGTGCGTGGATCAGCGCGGGCTTCAGTGTGGCTGCCGCGATCCTCGGGCTCCTGCTGTTGCGCTCACGGCCGGCCACCGATCCGGCGGGCGAGGCGGAGCAGGCGCTGGTGGCCTAGGACGGCCTAGGACCCCTCGCGCCTACGGCGTAGGTGGCGTCGCGGGTCGGCGGACGTCGAGCCGGACGCGCCTACGCGCTGTCCTGGTCGCGCAGCCGCCGTGACGGCGGGCGCCGCCGCTGTATCGATCGATCATCCACGGCACGCAGGTGGGTGGTCTTCGGCTCGGGCCGCTGCGGCGAATCCGCGGAACTACTCGGCCAGTACCGGCTGACAGGGGGATCGGCCGGTCGCGGAGTGTCGGGGATGTCCTCTTCCCACCACGCGATGCGATCGGCGAATGGAGATTCGGAATTCGAGCGTTTCGGCGGTGCCAGACCGACGCCGTCGTGGCGTGTGGTCGGCGCCGGGCGCGCGGGCGGCGAGCCGGCGGTGCGTTCGACGGAGGTCAAGCCGACGCTGACGAACAACAGCATGGTGACGATACTGATCGCGGCGATCAACGGGCCGAGGAGTTGCAGAGCTTCCGCCCCCGTCGGCGCGCCCTGATGACCGGTGTGCTCGGCGTGAATGGAAGCCATGCCGGTGTAGTGCATGCCCGAGACCGCCACGCCCATGATCAGCGCCGCGCCGATGGTGGCGAACGTGCCGTCGATGTGCACCGTGAACCACAGGGCGACTGTCGCCGCCACAACCGCGATCACGATGGACGCGGCGACCAGTCCGGTGTCGTAGCTAATCGCCGCATCGGATTTCATCGCGTACATGCCGAGGTAGTGCATACTCGCGACGCCGAGCCCGGTGATGGCGCCACCTGCCAGTAGTCCCGGCAGCTTCGGCTCCGGTTTGACCACCAGCAACAGCCCGATCCAGACAACCCCGACGGCGGTGACCGCGCTGAGCAGCGTGAACGGCACGTTGTAGCGGATCTGCGCGCTCTGGATCGAGAATCCGAGCATCGCGATGAAATGCATCACCCAGACGCCCGTGCCGCCGATGGCCAACGCGGATAGACCGAGCCATGACGTTCGGTTGCCATGCCTGGCGCGCGCGGCGCACTGCAATCCGAGTAGGCAGCCGATGAACGACATGACGTAGGACAGCAGTGGGGTCAGCCATCCATGACTGAAGTGGTAAATATCTAGCACCGTGAAAAACCCCACTGCCGACCGTCGTGCCGAGCGTACGAAATTGTGTAGAGGCTCAGACGATACGGCAGGTTGCCGGTAGCAAGATGTGGCGTTCGTCACTCTTTGTTTATCCGACGAGATGGGGAGAATGCCGCGACTGCTCCGTGGGGCAATGAGTGGGCTATCTCGGTTTACTGCGACAGGGCGCCAAGGGAGATCGCCGAGCGCGATGCGGGAGAGTGACGCCGACGGTCGCGCACCGTCGAGGTCACCGGTCGTGCCTACAACCCGTGGTTTGCCACGAAGACGGCCCCCGGCGCGACGTCGTCCCGCACGAGGCACAGCCGAGCCCAGTCTTCGCCGTCGTACATCCGGCCGGCGTCGACGCGGTTCTCGGCGAAGGTGTGGATCAGGTTCGGCAGCGACCACGCCGACATGGCGCGAACAACGGCGAAGGCCGCGGCCTTACCCGCCACCGCGGCTTGCGGTGTGGGAGCAACGGCGACGCAGAGCAACGCGTACACGCCCGGGATATGGGACACCGCGCCGCCCGCGTCGACCGGGCGGGCGATGGCGCCGCCCAGATGACGCAATTCGGTGAACATCAGCCCGGTGGCGGTGCCGTCGCCGACCTGGGCGAGTAACGCGGTGACCGCGGCGTCATCGAGGTCGCCCAGGACGCTGTGATCGCCGACGGTCGGTGTCGGTGCGGGCGGGTCCATGTGGACGAAAAGCAGGTTGGCCGAAGGGATCCTGGCGAAGGTATCCAGTTCCGGTCGCAGCGCGCGCAGGGGTTCGAGGATCGCCGCGGCGGTGTCGTCGTCCGCCAGGACGGCCCCGTCGATGACGACGATATCGCGGCCGGACAGGAACGGGGGCAACTCGGGCAGCGGCGGGAAACTCATGATCCGCAGCGATGTCGTCACCGATTCGGGTGCGGTCCTGCTCCACCGCGTCCATGCCGGAACCACCTCGGCGGCGCGGCTGCGGTCCCACAGCAGCATTCCGGCGAAAACATCGGCGTACGGCAGCAATTCGAGTTCGATCGACACCACCACACCCAGGTTCCCGCCGCCGCCGCGCACCGCCCAGAACAGGTCGGGGTTCTGATCGGCGGAGGCGTGGGCGACGGTGCCGTCATACAGCACCACATCCGCCGAGCGCACCGAATTCGCCGCGACGCCGTGCTCGCGGCCGTAGAACGAGAGTCCGCCGCCGAGAATGTAACCCGCCACCGCGACATCGGGTGCGCTGCCGTGCGGCGCGGTCAGGCCGTGCGGCGCCGCGGCGGCGATCACGTCCTGCCACAGCGTGCCGCCGACGACCGTCGCGGTGCGCGCCGCCGGGTCGACGGTGACGCCGGTGAATTCCGACAGACGCAGCAGCACGACGTCATCGAGCGCGCGTTCACCGAGCGGACCCGCCCCGTGTCCTGTGCTCTGCGGGGCGACCCGCAGACCCGCGGCGGTGGCAGCGCGAACGACGGCCGCGACCTCGTCGACACTGCGGGGGATCGCGACCGCGGCGGGACGCTGGTCAACGGCGAGGTTCCACGGCGTGCGTGCTGCGTCGTAGCCGTCGTCACCGGGCAGATGCAGTTCGCAGTGATTCCGCAGTGTTTCCAGAGCCTCGGCGGTGGTCGTTTCGAAAGAAGTCATGTCGGCAACCTTCGGGCCGCGCGCACCGCCGCGCCATCCCGATCAGCAGGGGAGATACGGCCCGGCGGATCTGGTGGTGGCGGGCACCCAGACTTCTGGGATGGTGGGAAGCCGGGTGCGGGCGCACACTGGCTGTCATGGCTCGAGGACTCGCCGCCGCACGTGTGCGACAGGATATGGATGTCGTCGCGCGCGCCGGACTCGACCTCGACACCTTCCTCGAGGAAGCGGTCGCCTCGGTGTCGCGGGCGGTTCCGTGGGTGAGCGCGTGCATCGCCACCCACGACCCGGTCACCCACATGTTGACCAGTGCGAGGAAATACGGTGACCTCCGCGACCGCAACAGCCACGACCAGGAATTCGGGCTGATCGAATACGGCACCGTGGAACCGACCGCGTTCACCGAACTGGCCCGCGCCGAGATCCCCGCCGCGGGCGTGCATCTCATGACAAACGGTGACGTCGAGCGTTCCGGCCGCATGAGCACCTTCATGAAACCGCGTTTCGGTTTCGGCGACGAGGCCCGTCTCGCGTTCCGGGACGGGCACGAGACCTGGGGTGCGATGGCCCTGTTCCGTGGGCCCGGCGACGCGCCGTTCGACAGCGCCGAAATCGATTTTCTCGCCTCGCTCGCGGCGCCCTTCGCGCACGGCGTGCGCACCGGGATGCTGGCGCGGCTCGCCGAAGCCCCACCCTCCACCCCGGTGACCGGCCCCGCGGTGGTGATCGTCGGCCCCGACGATCAGATCGCGCAGATGAGTCTCGGCGCGGAGCAACGGCTCGGCGAAATCGACTGGGGCGTGGCAGGCGGCGATCCGCTCGCCCCGGTCGCGGCGTTGGTCGGCGCGGCCAGGCGATTCGGACGCGGCGAGACATCCGTCCCGCCGCGCTGTCGGCTACGCACCACCGGCGGAATGTGGCTGGTGCTGCACGCGGGTCCGCTCACCGCCCGTGGCGGCAGACAGGGTGATGTGGTGATCACCATCGAAGAGGCTCGTCCGCCGGAGATCGTGGCGATCGTCGTCGCCGCCTACGGGTTGTCGCCACGGGAAAGAGATGTCGTCCAACTGGTGCTGCAAGGTATCGACACCAAGGAGATCGCGGCGACGCTGCATCTGTCGACCTATACCGTCCAAGACCACCTGAAATCGGTCTTCGACAAGGCCGATGTCCGGTCCCGGCGCGAGTTGATCTCGCGGGTGTATTTCGACCAGTATGTGCCGCGAATGGGGGCGGAATTGACGCCGACCGGGTGGTTCGTCGCGCCCGACGCGCAAGAGCGGCAGCCGAGCGCCTGAACCGATGCGCGCTCCTCGGCTACCCTCGCTCGCAGCGGCTCGTCGCATGTCGGTGACGGGCATGATTCGGGATCGGACACGGGGGATCATGTGTCACCGTTCAGGCGGGCAACCAAGCGGGATTACCTTCTGGCACTGGCGGTATCGTTGGTGATGATCGCGGCGGCTACGGGATTCGTGATGCTCGGTGATCGGTACACGCGCTCACATCCGCCGGCGGCGGCCCCGGCCGACCTGTGTTCGGCGATCGGCATCCCGGTGTTCGAGCGCCTCGTGCCTGCCGCAGCCCGCGTCACCGAGGCGACCTATTCCTCGGGCGGGGACGCCGCCTGCTACTACATCACTCGCGATTCCCCACCTGGCAACGATGGCTACGGGCTGTTACATGTTCGCCTGCTGCGCTACGGCGGTTTCTTCTGGCGCTCCGGAACTGCCAGGGCCTCGAATGCTCTCGACCATGTTTGCGACGGCCCCGCGGTCGCCGGACAACTCCACGACGCCACCGGTCTCGGCGACGAGGCGTGCGCCGCCGACAGCGATGAAGGCCCTGGCGGCACCGGCGCGAGTTCGGTGATCCTGCGCCGTGGCGCCGACGTGATCTGGATCGATTACTCCCGCCACCCCGCCACCACCGCGCAGACACAGCAGGCGGTCGTCGACGTCGCCATGGCCGCCCTCGCTGGCGTCCCCTGACCCGACATCGGCCGCCTTCTGGTGTGGCGTGGCATCCGACCCGCGGCGGGTGAGCGATGAGCAAGCGACGCCCCGGCCAGGACCGGGCCCTACGCCTGCGCGCGTAGTGCGTATTCCGCGCCGGGTCGGATGTCATCTCCCGCGCCGCCGCCTACCGTCGTAGCTATGACGTGGCACACCATCGCCGATAGTAAATACGCACTCCTGACCACCTACAAGAGGGACGGCACCCCGGTCGGCACTCCCGTGTGGGTCGCTCCCGACGGTGACCGGATCGTGGTCTGGACCCACCCTGACACCGGCAAGGTCAAGCGCATCCGGCGCAATGCCGATGTCACCCTTCAGGTCTGCGATCCGCGTGGCCGCACCGGTGACGCACCGCCGGTCGCCGGTCGCGCGGAGATACTCGGACCTGACGGCACCGAACGCGTGCGCGAGGTAGTCGGAGGCAAATACCGCTACGCGGGCAGACTTTTCATTCGCGCACACAAAATGTTCAAGGGCGCGGACGGCTCGGTGGGGTTGGCGATCACCCGGCGCTGAAGCCTGGTTCGGGGCCGACTACCTGTCGCGGGCCGACCTCGAGTTCTCTCACGCGGATTCGGCTAGTCCGGCCGAACGCCAGGTATCGGCCAACTCCTGGAGGGGCAGGTCGAGCGCCTGGCTCAGCGCGACCACGGTGCCGAAGGCGGGAGAGGGCAATCGCCCGGTTTCGATTTTGCGCAACGTTTCGGGCGAAATACCCGCCGCGGCGGCGACATCGGTGAGATCACGGTCCGCGCGGGCCGCGCGCAACCGGCTGCCGAGGCGGCGACCGGCCTCGATCTGGGCGGGGGTGAGCGGAAGTCGGACCATGCGACCAGGGTACGAGTGGTATTTAAATACCGCAAGCCGCTATGGTGGTATTAAAATACCGAGTGGAGGTTGTGATGGTGGAGCTCAAGTCGCCCGAGGAAATCGAACGGATGGGGGTGACCGGGCGGTTCGTCGCGGGGGTGCTCGCCGAACTGCGTGCGCGCGCCGCGGTCGGCGTGAATCTGCTGGAGCTGGAAGCGTATGTGCGCGAACGGATCCGGCAGGCCGGTGCGCAATCCTGCTACTGGGATTACGCGCCGTCGTTCGGGCGCGGACCGTTCCGCAATACTGTCTGTCTGTCGGTGAACGACGCTGTCCTGCACGGACTTCCGTTCGACTATGCCCTGCGTGACGGTGACGTGCTGAGTATCGACCTCGCCGTCGGCATCGACGGGTGGGTGGCCGATTCCGCGATCACGGTCATCGTCGGCACGCCGGACCCGCAGGACCGGCGATTGGTCGGCGCGACCGAGGAGGCGCTGGCCGCGGCCATCGCGGTCGCGTTGCCGGGCAATCGGATCGGCGATATCTCGGCCGCCATCGCCGGGGTCGCCCACTCCCACGGATATCCGGTGAACACCGAATTCGGCGGCCACGGTCTCGGCCGGACCATGCACGAGGATCCGCACATCCCCAATGTGGGCAAACCCGGGCGCGGCTACCCGCTGCGACCCGGTTTGACCATTGCCATCGAACCCTGGTTCGCGCGTACGACGAACCGGATCTACACCGACCCCGACGGCTGGACCATCCGTTCCGCCGACGGTTCCCGCACCGCGCATTCGGAACATACCGTCGCCATCACCGAGGACGGCCCCCGAGTTCTCACCGCGGCGGCCTGACGTCGCCATCGAGCCAACGCTCCAGATCGGTGCCCGCGCGCAATTCGGCGGCGACGGCGATCCGGTCCTGTGCGGACAGTTCCAGCGCGCGAATATCGGCGCGATACTTCTCCGCCCGGTCCGGATCGTCCATGGCGACCGCCAATTCGGCCAGCATGGCCATGGCGCGGGCGCGCTCGAGGGGCGTCGCGCTCGCGGCGAACCGCCCGAGACCGACCTCGAGTACGCGTGTGGCGGCCCGGTCGTCATTCTTGAAATCGCGCAGGATTCGGGCGTTGTCGAGAACGCGGGCGAGGTCTTCCAGATCACGTGACCCCCCGTATTCCAGATCCTCGGGTTCGTCGCGCTGGATGAATACGAGGGTGTTGCCGTCGGGGTCCACCAGGCTGAATCGGCTCTGGCCCGGCCGGAATCGGGTGATGCGGGGTTGGCCTTTGGTCGGGATCCTGCCGTAGCGGGCGCGCAGGGCCGCGCTGAATTCGCGGTGCGCGGCTGCCACCTCATCGACCATCACCAGGCAGGCGACATGTTCGATGACCGATTCGACCTTGGCGGGGACCCCGGCGACGTGGATCGGACAGCCGTTGCGTTCGAAGACGAGATAGACGTACGGGCGGGTCTGCTCGTGGGTGACGGTGTATCCGAGCGTTCGATAGAAATCGATGGTCGCGGCCGGCGTCGCGGACCAGAGCACGGGAACCGGGGTGTCGCCCATGGTTGTTCCTCCAGCTGATCTTAGCTAGTCAAATTTGATTACCACAGCTTAGGGGGCGATACGCGGAAGTCAAGCTCGAGTAGCATGAGCGTTCGAACGGATGCGGGGAACTCGGTGGAAGGATGGTCGGCATGTCCACGGTGCGGCTGCTCGTGCTCGGAGTGATCCGCGGCCGGGGGCAGGCCCACGGCTACGCGGTGCGCGGCGAACTGCTGTCATGGCGTGCCGATACGTGGACCAACGTCAAGCCGGGTTCGATCTACCACGCCCTCAAACAGCTCGGCGCGGAGGGAAAATTGCGCGCCTCCGATACCGAGAGCAGCGACAAGGGGCCGGGGCGGACCCTGTTCGCGCTGACCGACGCGGGCGAAGCGGAATTCCTGACGCTGATGGACGCGGCACTGGTCAGCGTCGATATGGAGGAATTGGGCGCGGGTATCGCGTTCATGGACGCCCTGCCCCGCGCGCACGTCATCGAGAAATTGCGCGAACAACGCCGCAACAGCGTCGCCGTGCGCGAGGAACTGCTCGCGATGATCCCCGATTTCCCCGGACGCTACGAACCGCCGCATGCCACCGATCTACTGGAACTGTGGAGCGGTGTGTTCGACAATCTCTCGGCCTGGACCGGCGGTATCCTCGCCCGGCTGGAGGCGGGGGAGTACCGGATGCGGGAATCAGCGCGCGGTGCGTCCGATTCGGGCGATTAGGCTGCGGTCATGACCAATACGCTAGGGGCCATCGGCACCGCGGATTACGTTCTCCTGACCACGTTCCGAAAGGACGGCACGCCGGTCGGGACGCCCCTGTGGGCGGTGGCGGACGGCGACAAACTGTTCGTCTGGACCGTCACCGACAGTTGGAAGGTGAAACGGCTGCGCCGCAATCCCGCGGTCACCGTGCAGCCCTGCGACGTGCGGGGTAAGCCGCGCGGCGAGGTGGTCGAGGGCACCGGCCGGGTCTTGGACGCGGAGGGCACCCAGCGGGTGCGGAAACTGTTGATGCGCAAGTACTTCATCCTGGGTCCGCTGACCATTCTCGGGAGCACGCTGCGCCGCGGGAAATCCGGAACCATCGGGATCGAAATCACCTTGATGCCCCCACCTGCGGTGTAGCGGGAAGCCGGCGGGCAATCCGCAAGTCGGGTAGGGCGATTCGGGGGAGTGTGGGGCGAAGGCCGTACCGGCTCGGATATCCTGGCGCGCGCACCGGGGTAGTTCACTGGCAGACCTCATATTTCGGCCCTGCCCCGGGGGGAGGGAACGTGATGACGGTACCAACGCGACGGCCGAATGCCTCTCGCCCTTACCCGATCGCCGATCATTCGGCGTCCGGGCCGACACCGCAGTCCACCGCGAACGGATGGGTTCCGGTGATCATCGCCGGCGTCGCCGCCGCCTTCGCGATCGCGATCGCGGGCGTGATCGCCGGTCTGATCGTGGTCAGTATCCGGGAGTCGGCGATGCCGGACCCAGCGCCCAGATCCGCGTCCGCGCCCATGGCCAGCGTTCCGGTGGCCGCGCCGCCCGCCGCCGCGGTGCCGACGACGATCGCGGCGCATACCGCCGCCGCGCCCGCGCCCGCGAAACTCGACCCGCTGATCGTGCAGCGCGGCGTGGTGCAGGTCCTGGGCGATTCGTACGGGATGGAGGATGTGCGCGAGGTGAAATGCCCCGCCGAGCAGCCGGTGGAACTGGGCACGGTTTTCGACTGCTCGGCTCGGGTGGACGGGATCAAGAAAAGCGTCACGATCACCGTCACCGATCTCGACGGCACCTACGAGGTCAGCCGTCCGCACTAGCAACGGTGCGGTCAGGTGGCCTGACTCACCGATGACATGTGGAAATCGGGAATCCGCAACGGCGGCATGGCGGTCCGGGTGAACCAGTCCTTCCATTCGCGCGGCAATGTCGTCTCGGTCGCGCCCGCTTCCGTCGCGCGGCGCAGGAGATCCAGCGGACTCTCGTTGAAACGGAAGTTGTTGACCGCACCGACCACGGCGCCGTTCTCGATCAGGTAGACGCCGTCGCGGGTGAGACCGGTGAGCAGCAGGGAGGCCGGATCGACCACGCGGATATACCAGAGCGTGGTGAGGAGCAGTCCGCGTTCGGTCCGCGCGATCATCTCGTCGATGGTGGCCTCCGAGCCGCCCGTCAGCAGCAGGTTGTCCCCCGGCACGGTGGCGGGCGCATCGTATTCGGCGGCAGTGGCACGCGGATAGATCAGCGATTCGATGACGCCGTCGCGCAACCAGTCGACCCGTTCGGCAGACATTCCGTTATCGAAGACCGACACCGCCTCCGAGGACGCGCGGGTGGCGACGAACGGCTGGTATTCGAGCCCGCTCGCGCTCGGATCGGAATACAGGGTGAGCGGAATCTCGCTGAGTCGCTCGCCGATGCGGGTGCCGCCCGCGCGCGCGAACGCGGAATGACCCTCGTGCGCGCCCCGGCCCTCCATGGTCCAGGCCATGTAGATCATCATGTCGGCAACGGTCGACGGCGGCATCAGCGTCTCGTAACGCCCGGCGGGCAAGTCGATCTTGGTACCCGCCCAATCCAGCCTGCGCGACAGATCGGCGAGTAGACCGGGTAGGTCGACGTCGGTGAAGTCGGTGGTCCCGACCCCGACCCAGGCGCTGGCCAGATCCGCGCCGTCGCCGCGTTTCCCATTGATCTCCACCGATCCGGTCGGCTGCGTGAAGCGGCGACGGATTCCGGTGGAGGTGCCGAGCCAGGTGGTGACGACCTTGTGTTCGGCGTAGCCGTAGAGGCGGTCTTCGCCGTCGAAGCCGACGGCGAGATCGCGCGCCAGATCGGTGAAGACTTCGATGCCGGTATGCGCGGTCGGGGCGGTCCAGTCGTCGGCGTCGACCCGCGTTTCCAGCAGCGGCATGGCGTCTTTCGCGGGTTCGGCGCTGCTCGCCGCCGCCTCGCTCGCCCGCACGACCGCCTCGATCTCGTCCGGATCGACACTGGTGGAGCTGATGCTGCCGACCCGCGCCGTCCGCGGTCCGTCGCGGTAGATGGAGACGACCGCCCAGTCCCGAGCGGTCGTCGAGCCGTTGGTCGTCATCGAATTCCCGGCCCAGCGCAGCGTCGCCTCCGAGCTGTCGGAGACGATGACCATCGCTTCGTCCGCCTTCGACAGCGCGAGCGCCCGCTCGACCACCTCGCCCGCGTGCGGCAATTCCGTCACTGCCCTGCCTCCGTCCGGGTGTTGAGAATATTGATGCCGCGCACCAGGATCGACGGACAGCCGTGGCTGACCGCGGCGGTCTGGCCCGGTTGGGCCTTGCCGCAGTTGAACGCGCCGCCCAACTGCCAGGTGGACCGACCGCCCACCGCTTCCATCGCGCCCCAGAAATCCGTGGTCGTCGCCTGATACGCGACGTCGCGCAGTTGCCCGTCGAGTTCGCCGTCGCGGATGCGGAAGAAGCGCTGGCCGGTGAATTGGAAGTTGTAGCGCTGCATATCGATCGACCACGACCGGTCGCCGACGATGTATATCCCGTTCTCGACGCGCGAGATCAGCTCCTCGGTGCTGGTGTCGCGCTCGGTATCCGGTTGCAGCGACACATTGGCCATGCGCTGGATCGGCACGTGGTGCGGAGAATCCGCGTACGAGCAGCCGTTGGAGCGGTCGAGGCCGAGGCGCGGGGCGAAGACGCGATCGAGCTGATAGCCGACCAGGGTGCCGTCGCGGACCAGATCCCAGCGTTGGCCCGCCACGCCCTCGTCGTCGTAGCCGACGCTCGCCAGACCGTGCGGTTCGGTGCGATCGCCGGTGACATGCATGATCGGGGTGCCGTACCGCAGGACGCCCAGCTTGTCGGGGGTGGCGAAGGAGGTGCCCGCGTAGGCGGATTCGTAGCCGATGGCGCGGTCGTATTCGGTGGCGTGGCCGATGGATTCGTGGATGGTCAGCCACAGATTGGTCGGGTCGATGACCAGATCGGTGGGGCCGGGCGTGACGCTCGGTGCCTTCACCTTCTCGGCCAGCCAGGCCGGGATCCGCGCGAGTTCGCCGTCCCAGTCCCAGACCCCGTCGGCGCCGGTGACGTATTCCCAGCCGCGGCCCGCGGGAGCGGCGAGGGTGCGCATGGACTCGAAGACGCCCGCCGCCGAATCCACGGTGACCGCTTCGAATTCGGGGTGCACGCGTACCCGCTGCTGGGTGATCGAGGAGCCCGCGGTATCGGCGTAGTAGGTCTGCTCCTTGACCTGAAGTACCGACGCGGTCACGTGGTCGACGCCGTCGGCGCTGGAGAGCCGTTCCGAATAGTCTTGGAGTAGCGCGACCTTATCGGTCGTCGGCACCGCGAAAGGGTCGAGGTCGTAGGCCGATGACCAGCGCGCGTCGGTGTAGACCGGCTCGTCGGCGAGTTCGACGCGTTCCCGATTGAGCGCGCGCAGCGTCGTCGCGACGGTCACCGCCCGCCGCGCCACCTCGGCGGCGCTGCGCGGGGTGAGGGCGGGATGCGAGGCGAAACCCCAGGTGCCGTCGACGATCACGCGGACGGCGAATCCGAGGTCGGTCGAATTCGTGATCGCCTCGACATGGCCGTCGCGCAGCCGAATCGATTGGGTCACCAGTCGATGGACGCGCAGGTCTGCGTGCGCGGCGCCCGCGGCCTTCGCCGCGGAGAGCGCGGCATCGGCCAGCGCGGCCAGGGGTAGCGCGAGGAATTCGGCGTCGATGGCCGCAGTTCCCGCCGAATCCTCGGAAGTCGCGATGCTCACTCCGAATACGCTACCGGGCGCGCGGCGCGGGGGTGTCTCGGTGCGCGCCCCCGCGTAACCGGACGAATTACCCAGCGGCGCACGACCAACGGCGCGCTCGAAACCCCGTGGTTACCGCGATGACGGCAGTCGATGTCGTACTGTGCCCGCGTGCCGCCATCTGCCCTGCGCGACCGTAAACGGGAACGTACCCGCCGTGCTCTGCTCGAGGCCGCTGTCGAGCTTTTCGAGAACAGAGGCTACGAGGAGACGACGGTGGCCGATATCGCCGCCGCCGCGGAGGTCGGCACCCGTACCTTCTTCAATTACTTTGCCAGCAAGGAAGAACTGCTCTTCCCAGAACCGGACGAGCGGGTGCGTGCCGCGGTCGCCGCCATCGCGGGGCGCAGGCCGGGCGAACGTCCGGTCGAGGTGCTGTTGCGCGCGCTGCGCGCCGCGGGGGACAACCCCGGCGAACATCTGATCGATGATCTGAACGCCAGAATCGCGGCGGTGCGCGCGCAGGTCTCGCGCACCGTCCCCGCGGTGAGCGGCCGCGCGGCGCACGCCCAACTGGTCGCCCAACGTGAGATCGGCAGTCAGTTGCACGCCGCCTTCCCCGACGAATTCGACGAAGTCGGGGCCGCGGCGCTGGTCGGCGCGGTGGTCGGCGCGGTCTCCGGGGCATTGACCGTGCTGTTCCAGCAACCGAATTCCAGTCAGGAAGACGGTGAGCGCCTGCACCGCAGGATCTACGAGACCACCTCGCGGGTGCTGCAGCCGTGGCTCGCCTCGCCTCACCCCACCACCGAGGCCGAACCGGTGGCCTGATCCGAACCAGGCAGCTCGAATCAGCCGAATTGCTGCCAGCCCAACCGGATCACCATCGCGACGACCACGACCAGCAGCACCACGCGCACGAATTCGGCGCCCTTGCGTAAAGCCATCCGTGAACCGGCGATCGCCCCGACGACATTGCCCACCGCCATCGCCGCGCCCAGCGCGAACAGAATATGTCCGGTGACGCCGAAGAAGATCAGCGCGCCCGCATTGGATCCGCAGTTGATCACCTTCGCCATCGCGGCGGCGCGGACGAATTCGGTGCCGAGCAGAGTCGCGAAGGTGATGATCAGGAAGGTGCCGGTACCGGGACCGAGCAGTCCGTCGTAGAGCCCGATCAGTCCGGCGGCCAGCGCGACGACCAGGATCACCTTGCGGCGCGTCGGTCGACGCGTCGCGAGGGTGACGCCGATCGAGGGTCGCAGCGTGACGACGATCGCGACGCCGACCAGCACGACCATCACGATCGGAATGAACAACGCGCGGTCGATCAGCGAGACCGCCGCCGCGCCGACCGCCGCGGCTCCCGCGGCGATCACGGCCGCGGGCAGGAGGATCCGCCACCGCATGGGTACTGTGCGGGCGAAGGTGAGCGCCGAGGCGGACGTGCCTGCCACCGCCGCCATCTTGTTGGTGCCGAGGGCCGTCTGCGGCGAGATGCCCGGCGCCACGAGGAACAGCGTAGGCAGCACGATCAGGCCGCCGCCGCCGACTACCGCGTCGACCCACCCCGCGGCGGTCGCGGCGACGAGCAGGACTGTCCAATCTCCGAAATCCACCCCGCTAGACAACCAGACATCCCATGTATGCGCCGTACGTGGCCGCCGCACCACGCCCGGTCGCGTGCTTCTCACGCTGAGCACGTCGATGCTGAACTACCTGCTCGACGATCGCGCGACCCATCCGGCGCTGCTCGCACTCGGCATCATGCTCTACACCCTGGTCGCCTACGTGGGCAGGCGACAGGGGCTGTTGCTGCTGATCGGTCTCGCGCTGGAGGCCGCCGTTTCCGTGCTTGTGCTGGATCAGGCGGTCCTGTCCACGCTCGCGTTCGTCGCGCTGTTCTACGCACTGTGCTGGACGCTTGCCGAAATCAACGGCGCGCGGCACGCCTATGACGCCGAGGTCGCGGCTCAGCTCGCCGTCGCCGACTACGACAGGGAGCGCAGCACCCACGAGGCGGTCGCGCTGGAACGCTCACACCCGGCTTGTCCGACTGATCTCGAACGCGGCGGTTCCCCGATACCTCAGACGACGAGGATTTCCAGGTCGCGCAGTACTTCGCTGGCGGTGATCGGGTCGAGCGCCGCGAATTTGGTGTCGCCGCAGCGCTGCCACCAGTGCCGCGGCGGGCCCGCGGCGAGTTCGACGGAGGCGAGTACTTGCTCCGGGACCAGGAGCGGATCTCGTGCGTCGATACCGTCGTCGAGCACAATGAGCACTTGCAGATCCGCGCCGACCGGGCGGAACAGATAGTCCTGGAGGCCGCCGTCGGCGGGGGCGCTGCGCCGCCAGCCGGAATCCTCCAGCCGCAACAGGGCGCTCGTGGCGACCATCCGATCCGCGAAGCGGGCCAGTGAGGTGGCTGCCGATTCCTCGGCGGTGAGGTGATGGAGGGTGCGGTCGAGTTGCGGAAATGGCTGTCGGATTCGGTCGTCGGCGAATCGACCGACCCAGTACGGGAGGTGTTCGCGCAGATGCAGCGGATGCGCGATGGCGACGCTCTCGGAGTCGAGATCGAGCCGGCGGTCGTCGCTGTCGCGCAGCTCACCGTCGGCCGCGATGTGGAAGGCGTTCACCGCGTGTCCGTTGTCGTCGAGTACGACCCAGACCAGTTGCCGCGCCAGATGACGCAGCAGCGGATGGTCGAGGAAGACCGCGCGATGTTCGGCGATGCGCCAGGTGCGCCTGCGCACCATCGCGGCTTCGAGTCGCCGAGCCTGCTGCGCGGCGACGGATTCGACCTCGCGCTCCACGGCGGTGAAACGTTCGGCGGTGGGCCGGGCGAGTGTGCCGCGCAGCAGCGAGCCGACGCCTGGCGTCGGCTGGGCGACGAATCCGACCAGGGAGATCCGGGTACCGTCCGCGAGCACGAGGGTGCCGTCGGATTCCAGCCCGCAGGTGGGAACCTGACGGTCGGCCAGTTGATCCGGGGTGAGGCCGAGCCGGTCGGCGACCGCCGTCACGCCGCGCCGCGCCTCGGCGTGCAATTCGTCGGGCGGCAGGACGCGGGTGAGCCGGATGAGCTGGGTGAGAGCGACCTCGGACCCGAGCGCGGACAGCACCCTGATGGCCGCGACGGCCCTGGCATGTCCCGCCGGGCCGTCCCAGGTGACGAGAAGATCCGCGAGGGTGCGCGCGGTCGTGTCGTCGCCGGTCTTGGCCAGCGCGGTCAACACCCAGTCATCGGAGCGGGGATAGCCCGCCGCGCGCCACCGGTCGAAGAGCGCGGAGCCGAACGCGGCGCGATCGGCCGGATCGAGACCGGTGATCAGCGCGTCCACGTAATCGTGTTCGGGCCCGGCGAGCAGCGTGCACAGTCGCATCGCATCGGCCGGTGACAGGGCGGGCAGCGTGGTGAGGTCGAGCCACGGCCGGAAGTCGAGCGGTCCGTCGACCGGTGCGCCGAGCTGATCGGCCAGCAGGCCCGCGCATTCGACGCCGATGTCGCCGCCCCGGTGCGCGGCCGTCGCGAGCAGTCGCCGTGCCCGCTCCGGGAACGCGGTGACCGCGCCGAGCAGAGCCGTCCGTGCGCGGCGATCGGGCAGGAGATCGATCAGCAGGTCGAAGGCCTCGTCGGTGGGGAAGTCGGCCAGGATCTGGACGAGACGGTGGTACATATCGTCGTTGGCGTGGCCGACACACGCGGCGACCAGCGGCGCGGCGGCGGGTCCGAGATGGGCGGCCAGGCTGTAGAGCACCTGGGGATCGTGGGCGGGCACCTCATATCCCGCGACGGCGGCGACGCGCGCCGCCTGCGCCGGGGTGGCGACCGCGCTGTACAGGGCGGCCACCGACCAGTGCGGGTCCGGGCCCGCGCCCAGTTCCCCAACGGCCTCGTCGACCCATTCGACTTCGCTCGGCGCCAGATACGCCAGAAGCCGACGCGCGTAAGTATCGCCGCGCAGCGCGGTGAGCGCCCCGATGGTGCGTGAATACGATTCGCCGGGGGCGACGGCGAGGAATGCGCGCAGTCGCCGCGCCATCGCGCCGGTGGCCGTCGTCGCCGCACCCCGGTTGACCAGGATCGCCGCCCCCGCGAGGCGTTCGGCGGGGGCGGCGGCGCCCCGCGCGGGGGCGGCGTACGAGGTCTCGACGCTCACCCGGCTCACATGGACCAGTGCCTCGGCGGCGAATTCGAGGCCGTACCACTCCACGAGCAGATCGGTCGGATCGCCGCGATCGGGTGGCGGCAACAGAGGCAGCAGCAGTGCGCAGATCGCGCCGGAGCCGATCGGTTCACCGACACCGGAGTTGAGCACGGCGAGCCCGCGGGCGGCGATGGCGGGATCGGAAGCGGGATGGGCGAATACCGCGCGCAGTGCGTCGGCGGAGTCGTGGAGCAGGTCGCGAACCCGTTGCGCAGCCGCGGAATCCACCGCGACTCGACACTGACCGCGCCCGCGCCACGGCTCGGTTCGACGCCACCACCAGGCGGGAACAACCCACGCGCGCTCATCGGAGCGCAGCCGTGCGAGTGATTTCCTATCGGACACCTTTGCCCCCCGGGTTAATGTCTGGTCGAACCGAAAAGGATATCGGGCAGCACCGACAAGAATGAACCCGAAGGGCTGCGCGCACATCGCCGCCGAGATTGTTGCAGCAACCGAGGCATATCCGAAATCGGCCTGCGCGCAACCGAACCGGAGCCGATCGAACTGCCTGCCGCCGAACTGCCTGCCGCGGCGTCGGCGGCCGATGACGCGGTGTCGAACGTCCCGGACGGACAGCGCGGTTTCGATACGGCCGACCACACCTCGCGGTCCCCGCCGTCACGCGGGCATTGTCGTTGGTCGCCCGGACCTTGCCCGCGGCGGGCCGCTCGAATGCCGAGATCGCCCAACAGCTGTATCTGTCGGAGGCCACGGTGAAGACGCATGTCGGTCGGGTGCTGACGAAACTCGGACTGCGTGACAGGGTGCAGGCCGTGGTTCTCGCCTACGAGACCGGACTGGTCCGCCCGGGCGGCTGATGCCCAGGCCCGGGTGATCTCAGCGACCTATCAGGCTCGGTCGGGAGAAAATCGGGGCCATCGGACGTTGGCATGGATAGATCGTCCGAAAGGAACGCCAATGCCCGCCCTGATCTTCGCGCTCTACGTCGTCATCGAGATCGCCGTGTTGTTCGCGGTCGGACACCTGCTCGGTGTCGTGCCCGCGGTTGTGCTGCTGATCGCGACGTCGGCCGCGGGCATGCTGCTGCTCGGTTCGCAGGGCCGCCGCGTCATCGAACAGTTCCGACGCGCGGGCCGGGGCGATATCGATCCAGGTACCGCCGTCGCGGACGGCGCGCTGGTCGCGGCGGGCGCGGTACTGATGTTCGTCCCGGGCCTGGTGACCGGTCTCATCGGCCTGTTGTTCCTGCTTCCGCCCACCCGGTTCCTGGTCCGCCCGGCGGTGACCGCGGTCGCCGCCCGCCGCATCGGGAAATTCGCCGCTGCCCGGACCTATCGCGGGGTCGTCATCGACGGCGACGTCATCGATGCCACCGTCGTGCAGCAGTGGTACGACGACGGACAGGGCAATGCCCGCCGCGCCGTCGGCCCCGCCTGAGTTCGGCCGCTCGGCGCGGTCCGCCCGGAACGGCCGCGACCGGGATGCGGCAGACTGATCACCCGTGAGTACCCAGTTGCTGCTCGGCGGTCGTATCTACAGTTCCAGCGCTCCCGACGCGACCGCGATGGCGGTCACCGACGGGATGGTGGTGTGGCTGGGGGCCGAGAAGCCGGGCCGGGCGCTGCACCCCGACGCCGAGATCATCGACGTGGACGGCGCTTTCGTCGCCCCCGCCTTCGTCGACCCGCACGTGCATGTGACCGCGCTGGGATTGCGGCTGACGGGGCTGGACCTGTCGGGGGCCGAATCCCTCGACGCGTGCCTGAACCTGGTGCGCGCCTACGCGGCACAGCATCGGGACGGGGCGATTCTCGGCGACGGATGGGACGAGACCCGGTGGCCGGAGGGCAGGCCACCGACGATCGCCGAGATCGACGCGGCCGCTGGGCCGGGCAGACAGGTGTACCTGGCGCGGGTCGACGCGCATTCCGCGGTGGTATCCACCGCGTTGCTGGACGCGGTCCCCGAGGTGGGGTCGGCCACCGGATTCACCAGGGGTGAGCCGGTGCGGGCCGCCGCACACCATCTGGTGCGCGCGACGGTGCTGGCGGGATTGGATCGCACGCAACGCGATCGGGCTCGCCGCGCCGCACTGGACGCCGCCGCGGCCAACGGTGTCGCCGCCGTGCACGAATGCGGCGGCCCGGAGATCGCCGGTCGCGCCGATCTCGCCGAACTGCTCGAATTCCAGCACGGCGTCGAGGTGCGGGCGTACTGGGGTGAGGCGGTGCGCACCGCCGACGAGGCGCGGTCGCTCGTCGCCGAACTGGGGGCGCACGGGCTGGCGGGGGATCTGTTCGTCGACGGTTCGCTCGGTTCGCATACCGCCTGGCTGCGGGAACCGTATGCCGACGACGCCTCGTCCGGGCTGGGATACCTCGACGCCGACGCGATCGCCGCTCATGTGCGCGCCTGCACCGAAGCCGGGATACAGGCCGGATTCCACGTCATCGGCGATGCCGCCATGGACGCCGTCGTCACCGGATTCGGGCGGGTGGTCGACGCGCTCGGCGGACCTGCCGTCGCGGCCAGAGGCCATCGCCTCGAACACGCCGAAATGCTCGACGCCGAGCACATCGCCGAACTCGCCGCGTGGGGCGTCATCGCCAGCGTGCAACCCGGATTCGACGCGGCGTGGGGCGGCGACTCGGGGATGTACGCCGCGCGTCTCGGCGCCGAGCGCGCCGCCGCCACGAACCCCTTCGCCGCCATGGCCGCCGCGGGGATGGCCCTCGCGATCGGATCGGACGCGCCGGTCACCGCGCTGAATCCGTGGGCGGCGGTCCGCGCCGCCGCCGACCATCGCACCCCGGGCAGCGCCATCTCACCGCGCGCCGCCTTCTCCGCGGCCACCCGAGGCGCGTGGCGTGCCGGCGGCGTGCGCGACGGTCTCGCGGGCACCCTCGTCCCCGGCGCCCCCGCCTCCTACGCGGTCTGGGAGGCCGACGAACTCGTCGTCGCGGCGGCTGCCGACGGCGTTCAGCGCTGGTCGACCGATCCACGATCCCGCGTGCCCGGCTTGCCGCCGCTCGGCCCGGACGCCGTGCTCCCGCGTTGCCTGCGCACCGTTCATCGCGGAGTCACCATCCATGAAGCCTGATCCCGGCACCGCGGCCCCCCGGTCCGCCGCGGTGTCGTGGTCGCGGCCCGTAGTCGCCGCTGTTTCCGGTCACCCGGTGCTGTCGCGGTCGGTGGCGGCCGTGGCCGCCGGACTGCTGCTGTTCGGGAGTTTCCCGCCGCGACCGTACTGGTTCCTCGCGCCGTTCGGCATCGCCGTGCTCGCACTCGTGGTGCGCGCGCCGGGGCGACTGCGCGGCGGGTTCGGATACGGGATGCTGGCCGGGCTCGGATTCTTCGTGCCCCTGCTGCCGTGGACGGGGATCTACGTCGGACCGCTGCCGTGGTTGGCGCTGTCGAGCGTGTGCGCCGTCTTCCTCGGCGGCTTCGGTGTGTCGGCGCGACTACTCGGCCGCCTGCCGGGGTGGCCGCTGTGGGTCGCGCTGGCCTGGGTCACGGCCGAGTGGGCGCGCTCCAGCTTTCCGTTCGGCGGTTTTCCTTGGGGCCGTGTGGCTTTCGGTCAGGCCGATGGCTGGTATCTACCGCTGGCGATGATTGGCGGCGCGCCGCTGGTCGGCTTCGCTGTCGCGCTGACCGGCACCGGCGCGGCCGCGCTGGCGGAACGGTCGTGGGCGTGGTGGGTTCCGGAGCGGCACGAGATCCCGGCGAGAACCGATGGTTCGCCGGTCGCCGCCGCCGAATCGTCCGGGGTCGTCACGGATCACCCCGCGCGGACCGAATCCGGGTATACGCGCGCGACGCGGCTCGGAATCGTCACCGCGGCGGCGACTGTGGCTCTCATGCCGCTCGCGGGCCTGCTCCTGCGGTCCGCGCTGCCCGGTCCCGATGACGGCGATCGGATGATCACCGTCGCCGCGATCCAGGGCAGCGTGCCTCGGCTCGGCCTCGATTTCAACGCGCAGCGGCGCGCGGTACTGGACAACCACGTCCGGCGGACCGAGGAATTGGCGCGCGAGGTCGCCGCGGGCCGGGCGAAACAACCCGACGTGGTGATCTGGCCGGAGAACTCCTCCGATATCGATCCATTGCGCAACTCCGACGCCTCGGCGCTGATCACCGCGGCGTCGGAGAAGATCGGCGCGCCCATTCTGGTCGGCGCGGTCCTGGTGAACGCGGACCGCACCACCACGAATTCGGTCATGGTGTGGAACGGCGCCGCCGGTCCGGGGGAGCGCCACGACAAGAAGATCATCCAGCCGTTCGGCGAGTATCTGCCGATGCGCGGCTTCTTCCGGCTGTTCTCCGATTACGCCGACCGAGCCGGATATTTCGTGCCGGGGCACGGCGACGGGGTCGTCCACGCGGCCGGGGTCGATATCGGTGTAGCGACCTGCTACGAAGTGGCATTCGACCGTGCCTTCCGCGATTCGATGCGAGCGGGCGCGCAACTGCTGACCGTGCCGACGAACAACGCGACCTTCGGCGACAGCGAGATGACCTATCAGCAGCTGGCGATGTCGCGTGTGCGCGCGGTCGAACACGGCCGGACTCTCGTTGTCGCGGCGACGTCGGGGGTGAGCGCGATCGTCACCGCCGACGGCGTGGTGCGCGCCCAGTCACCCCTTTTCGTCCCCGCCGCGCTGGTCGCCGATCTGCCGTTGCGCGAAGAAACGACAATCGCGACCCGGATCGGACCCGTGCCCGAGCTCCTGTCGGTTATTCTGACGGCTGCCGCGCTGGTGCTCGTGCTCTACCGGCGTCGAAAGCGTGCGTAACCGTTTCGTGTGACGATCGTCCGGCGATCGGGACGCGATTACCCGAACCGCCCGTGATCCGAGAGCGGTAGGGGCTTCTCTCGAATAACCAACAATCAGTATGTTTTACGTCCCGGTCTGCCCCCTCGTCGCCGGTCTCTCACGATCCGTGCTGTTCGCCAGTCTGTTGCTGTGACGTGCAAGATCATCATCGAAAATTGGGCTACTTCCAGTGATCGGCGTGCGGATAATCCGTGACCCGACATGGTTAGCGGAAATGTAGCTGATGAAAATCGCCGTCCGACACCGGCGTTCGATGTGAAACAAATCCAAAACACCGGCCATCCGCCGGATGTCGTGCTCCGAATCAAAGGGCGTGGATCAGGCTCTACGGCTGGCGCATGCGCGCGGGTCGTGGTGGTGCTCGGGGAGTTGCGTCGACTGCGGCAGAACGGAGTGATTGATGAGTTCATTGGCCACCGATCGCGTAGACCAATGCTCTTCCGGCGAATTCTCGCCACAGCCATTCGCACTCTCCCCCGCGCAGACAGCCCTGTGGTACGCCCAGCGCATCCGCCCCGATGTGCCGCTGACGATCGCCCAGTACATCGAGTTCCGCGGTGACCTCGATATCGGCCGCCTCCTGTACGCGGCCGAGCGTTACGGCGCCGAGTCCCAGGCCGGCTATGTCCGGTTGATCGAGATCGACGGTGTTCCGCACCAGTACATCGACCTGAACTGGCGTCCAGGCTGGGGGCGGATGGATCTGCGCGACGAGGACGACCCCAGAGCCGCCGCGCTGCAGTGGATGCACGAACACGCGGGTTCCCCGATCGACGTGGAGCACGACCCGCTCAACACGAATGTGATACTCCGCGTCGGCGACGCGGAGTACTTCTGGTACGCACGCGCCCATCACATCGTCATCGACGGCTACGGGTCGATGACCGCGATGACCCGAGTCGCGGAGATCTACACCGCCCTCGAAGATCGCACCGAACCCACGGTTTCCCGTGCCACCGATCTCGCCGCGATCTACGCGGGCGAATCCGCCTATCGCGCGTCCAAGCGTTTCGTCAGCGACCGCGATTACTGGATGGAGCAACTCGCGGGTGCGGGCGCGCCCAAGAGCCTGTCCAGTGTGAACGCCGCCGCATCGGTACCGGATGCGGGGCGGTGGCTGGCCGGTGGCGTGCTCGACGACCGGGCCGATGCCGCGTTGGCCGCGGTCACCGCGACCCACGGCGCGCACCCGTCGACCATCTTCGTCGCGGCACTCGCCTGCTACGTGCGGTCGGTGACCGGCGATTCCGATGTGGTGCTGAGTCTGCCGGTGTCCGCGCGGACCACCGTCACGCTGCGACGCTCCGCGGGCGTGGTGTCGAATGTGGTGCCGATCCGCATCGGTTTCGACGCCGAGACCACCATCGCCGACGTGGTGCGTCGCGCGGAACTGCAGATCACCGGCGCATTGCGCCATCAGCGCTACCGGCACGACGATATCCGGCGCGACTGCGGCTACTCGCGTGACGCGCGCGGTTTCTTCGGGCCGATGGTCAACATCATGCTGTTCCACAACGAGCTGAAATTCGGCAGCCTGATCGGCTCGCTGCACGTGCTGGCCACCGGACCGGTCGAAGATCTTTCGATCAATCTGTACAACGGCGAGGGTGGCCGCATCCACATCGACTTCGAGGCCAATCCGGGGCTGTACTCGGAATCCGAGGTCACGGGGCATCAGGAGCGCTTCTTCGATTTCCTCGGCCGCTTCCTGGAATCCGGCGCGGATACCAGGGCGCTGAGCCTGGCCGCCATCACCGAGGCCGAGCGCACGCGGGTACTGCACACCTGGAACGCCACCGATCAACCGGTTCGGCAGGGCACCCTGGTGGACCTGTTCGCCGAGCGCGCGGCGTCCTGCCCGGACGCGGTGGCACTGGAATTCGACGGCGAGTCGCTGACCTACCGCGAACTCGACCAGCGGGCCAACCGGCTGGCACGTCGGCTGATCGTGCGCGGGGCAGCACCCGACAAGGTGGTGGCCCTGTTCCTTCGGCGCAGTATCGAACTGGTTGTCGGCCTATACGCGATCGTCAAATCCGGCGCGGCCTATCTGCCGCTCGATCCCGATAATCCGGTCGAGCGGATCGACGGCATTTTGGACCAGGCGAAACCGGTCTGCGTGCTGACTGCCGCGCGCGACGGGCTCACCCTGCCGCACCGCGCGGCCACGATCGCGCTCGACCTCCTCGACCTCCGCGAAATCGACGCGAGGCCCATCACCGATGCCGACCGGCGCGCACCGCTGCACGGTGACGATCTGGCCTACATCATCTTCACCTCCGGCTCCACCGGAAAACCCAAGGGTGTCGGGGTATCCCACGCGGCCATCGTGAATCGGTTGCGCTGGATGCAGCACGAATACCCGCTCGACGCCACCGACGCGGTCTTGCAGAAGACTCCGGCCACCTTCGACGTGTCGGTCTGGGAATTCTTCTGGCCCTTGCAGATCGGCGCGAGATTGGTGATCGCCGAACACGACGGGCACCGCGACCCCGCCTACCTGGCCCGGATCATCGCCGAGAAGAACATCACCACGGCGCATTTCGTGCCGTCGATGCTGTCGTTGTTCGTCGCCGATGCCGACATCCGCCGCTGCACCGGCCTGCGCCGGGTGTTCTGCAGCGGTGAGGCGCTGCCGTCGGCGACCGCCCGCGGTTTCCACGCGGCGCTGCGCGGTACCGAACTGCACAACCTGTACGGCCCCACCGAGGCCGCGGTCGACGTCACGTACTGGCCGTGCCCGCCGAATCCGGCGACCGTGCCGATCGGCTCCCCGGTCTGGAACACCCAGACCTACGTGCTCGACGCTCACCTGCGGCCGGTGCCGCCAGGCGTGGTCGGCGAGCTGTACCTGGCGGGCGTGCAACTGGCCAGGGGGTATGTCGGGCAGCCCCGTCTGACGGCGGACCGGTTCGTGGCCAACCCGTTCACGCCGGGCGCGCGCATGTACCGCACCGGTGACCTGGCGCGCTGGCAGGTCGCGCCGGATGGGGACCGCGGTGTGCTGGATTACCTGGGCCGCACCGACTTCCAGGTCAAGATCCGCGGCCTGCGCATCGAACTGGGGGAGATCGAGTCGGCCCTGCTCGCCCAGCCGGGGGTCGCCAGCGCCGTCTGTGTCGCGCACGCCGGACGCAAGGGTGACGAACTCGTCGCGTACGTCGTCGCGACCCCCGATTCCTCGGGCGATGCCGGAGAATCCGAGGCGTCGGCCGCCTTCTTGGACACCGCCGCCCTGGTCGCCGCCCTACGTCGGACGCTTCCCGGTTACATGGTGCCGTCGGTGGTGATGGAACTCGATGAACTGCCGCTCAGCCCGAACGGCAAGATCGATCGCAAGGCGCTGCCCGCTCCCGCCGCGACCGTCCGCTCCCACCCGGTCGCCGAACAGCCGCATACCGAGGTGGAGCGCGCGCTCGCCGCGATCTTCGCCGAGGTACTCGATCTCGAGGAAGACGAAATCGGCACGGGCGACAGCTTTTTCGATCTAGGGGGCAATTCGCTCGTCGCCGCGCGCGCGGTGTCGCGGATCAACGCGACCCTCGCCACCGGCCTCACCATCCGCGATCTGTTCGAAGCCGCGTCCATCGCGGCGTTGGTCGAACGATTCGCGACGCACACGTTCGACACGGCGTCACCACGCCTACTTCCCATGAGTAGACCCGAGCGAATCCCGTTGTCCCTGGCTCAGCAGCGGATCTGGATCCTCAACCGTTTCGGCGAACACGCGGCCGCCTACAATATGCCGCTGGCGGTGCGGCTGGAAGGGCCCATCGATATCGAGGCGTTGCACGCCGGCCTGACCGACGTGATCGAGCGCCACGAGAGTCTGCGCACCACCTTCCCCGAATCGGCCGAGGGCCCCTACCAGTTCGTGCATCCGACCGCCGAGATCCCGCTGACGCTCGAGCCGATCGACGCGTTCGGCGCGGACCCGGTGGCGCTCGCCACCGAATTCGCCGGTTACGGTTTCGATCTGCGCGGTCAGGCGCCGATCCGGGTCGCGCTGTGGACGACGGGCCCGAATCAGTACGTATTCCTCGTGGTGTTGCACCACATCGCCGGTGACGGCTGGTCGATCGCCCCGCTCGCGCGCGATCTGATGGTCGCGGTCGCGGCACGTGCGCGCGACGCCGCGCCGCAGTGGACTCCGCTTCCCGTGCAGTACGCCGATTTCGCGCTGTGGCAGCGCGAATTGCTCGGCGACGAGACCGATCCGGCCAGCGCGTTGAGCAGGCAGCTGGCCTACTGGCGCGCCGAGTTGGCCGGCCTGCCCGACCAACTCGATCTACCGCTCGACCGCCCGCGCCCGCTCCGCAGGGACACCGCCGGCGGCCGGGTCCAATTCGCCATTTCCGCCGAAACCCGTCGCGCCGCAGGCGAGCTGGCCGCCGCTCGGGGTGTCAGCATGTTCATGGTGCTGCACGCCGCACTGGCGATCCTGCTCTCGCGGCTGTCCTCGTCGACCGATATCGCGATCGGCACCCCGATCGCGGGTCGCTCCGATCCCGCGCTCGACGATCTGGTCGGCATGTTCGTCAACACCCTGGTGCTGCGCACCGAGGTCGAGTCGGCGCGCGGATTCGACCGGATGCTCGACGTGGTCCGCGAAACCGATCTGAACGCGTTCGCCAATGCCGACGTGCCGTTCGATCGGCTGGTCGAGGTGGTGAATCCGGAGCGTTCCACCGCGCGGCATCCGCTGTTCCAGGTGATGCTGTCCTACGACCGGACCCCGGAACTGCCCGTCGACCTACCCGGTGTACGCGCCGAGGTCATCGAACTCGACGCGGCGATCGCCAAATTCGACCTCCAGCTCGACGTGCGCGATGATATCGGCGACGGTCCGCTGCATGCCGAATTCGGTTACGCCACCGATATTTTCGACGAGCGCACGGTCGAGTCGTTCGCGCGCCGATTCGTCGCTGTCCTCGATGCCGTTGTGGCGACGCCGCGCGCCCCCGTCGGCGATATCGACATCCTCGACACGCGCGAGAACGCCAAGTTGGTCCCGATCGCCGGGGCGCCGGGTGAGCCGCCGACCACCCTCGCCCGCATGCTGTCCGAGACGGCCGAGCGGATGCCGGAGCGGGTGGCTGTGCGCTACCGCGGCGACGACACCACCTACGGCCAGTTGGACAAGCTGTCGAACCGCCTGGCGCGGGTGCTGATCGACCACGGCGCCGGACCTGAGATCGTGGTCGCGGTCGCGCTGCCGCGCAGCCTCGATTCGATCATCGCGATCTGGGCGGTCGCCAAGACCGGTGCGGCCTACGTGCCGATCGATCCGAGCTATCCCGCCGAGCGGATCGGGCATATGCTCGCCGACTCCGGCGCCATGCTCGGCCTGACCGTGCCGGATTCCCTGACGGCCATGCCCGCCTGGCCCGACACCCACGGCAAGCACCGCAACATGTCCCTCGACTGGTTGGTGCTCGGTTCGCCCGCCTTGGCCGAGGAACTGGCCGAATACACGACCGCACCGGTCACCGACGCCGAGCGGCATTACCCGCTGCGCATCGGTCATCCCGCCTACCTCATCTACACCTCGGGCTCGACCGGCAAGCCGAAGGCCGTCGTGGTGACCCACGGTGGCCTCGCCTCACTGGCCCGCGAGCAGATGTATCTGTTCGGTGTCACCGAATCTGCTCGTACACTGCACTTCTCGTCGCCGAGCTTCGACGCGTCGGTGCTGGAGATGCTGTTGGGATTCGCCGCGGGCGCGACCATGGTGGTGGTTCCGTTCGGCATCTACGGCGGCGCCGAACTGGCCCGAGTACTGCGCGAGGAGCGCGTCACCCACGCCTTCATCACCCCCGCGGCGCTGGCGACGGTGCCGGAAAGGGATCTCGACGATCTCGAGGTGGTCATCGTCGGCGGTGAGGCATGCTCGGAGGAACTGGTCGAGACCTGGTCCGCGCGCCATCGCATCCACAATATGTACGGGCCTTCCGAGGCGACCGTCGCGGCGACCGCCTCGCGTGCGATGCTGGCGGGGCTGCCGGTCCCGCTCGGCCTGCCGGTGCGCGGTATGCGACTGTTCGTGCTGGACGCCCGGCTGCGTCCGGTGCCGCCGGGTACGCCGGGCGAGCTGTACCTGTCCGGGTCCGGCATCGCCCGGGGGTATCTGGGCCGCAACGGTCTGACCGCGCAACGTTTTCCGGCGAATCCGCTCGGTAGGCGCGGTGAACGCATGTACCGCACCGGTGACCTGGTGGTCATCGACCATGCCGGACATCTGCGCTTCCTCGGCCGCGCCGACGATCAGGTCAAGATCCGCGGTTTCCGCATCGAACTCAGCGAGATCGACCATGTCCTGCGCGCGCATCCCGGTGTGAGCTCCGCGTTGACCATCGTGCACACCGACGAGCACGGTCACCTGCGGTTGGCCGCGTACGTGACCGCCGCCGACGGCGGCCTCGACGCGAACGCGGTCGCCGACACCGCGCGTCGGCGGCTGCCCGGGTACATGGTGCCCGCCTCGATCACCGTGCTGGACGAAATGCCGGTCACCCCCGCGGGCAAACTCGATCGAAGGGCATTGCCGGAGCCGGTCTTCGTGGCGATCGGCAGTTCGCGGGCGCTGGAATCCGAGGCAGAGATGCGCGTGGCCGCCGTCTTCGGCGAGGTGCTCGGCCGTCCGGTGTCGGGCGCGGAGGACAGTTTCTTCGACGTCGGCGGCAACTCGCTGCTCGCCACCCGGCTCGCCGCCGCATTGCACGCGGAATTCGGCGTGGATCTGCCCGTGCGTGAGATCTTCGAGGCCCCGACGGTGGCGGGCGTGGCCGAGCGGATAACGGAAGCGCCCCGGACGCAGCGGATGGCGCTGGCGGTACACACCCCGCGTCCGGGACGCCTTCCACTGTCGCTGCCGCAGCAGCGACTGTGGTTCCTCAATAGATTCTCACCCGAATCGAGCGCCTATAACATCGCTTTCGTCATTCGAATCGAAGGCGACCTGGATGTCCACGCGCTCGGCGCCGCCCTGATCGACGTGGTGGACCGGCACGAAGTCCTGCGGACGGTCTTCCCCGAGGACACCGAGGGGCCCCAGCAGGTGGTACTGCCCATCACCGAGGCGACGCCGGTCCTCACTCCGATCACAACCGACGATGCGGGCGCGCGGCGGGCGCTGGACACCATGGCCCGCAGCGGATTCGATCTCACCCGTTCGACAGCACTGCGGATCTCGTTGCTGCGCACCGGATCCGACCGTCATCTACTCGGCGTCGTCGTCCACCACATCGCCGCCGACGGCTGGTCGCTCGGCCCGCTGACCCGTGATCTGGCGATCGCCTACGCGGCCAGGCACGGGGGCGCCGCTCCGGTCTGGGCGCCACTTCCCGTGCAGTACGCGGATTTCGGACTGTGGCAGCGCGCCTGCCTCGGCGACGAATCGGACCCGACCAGCGTCGCGAGCACCCAGTTGGAATTCTGGCGCACGGCACTGGCCGACGCGCCCGAGGAATTGCCGCTGCCCTACGATCGGCCGCGCCCCGCGCAACCCACGCACGCGGCAGGGACGGTGCGCCTGGCCGTGCCGGAAGCGGTGCGGCATGGGCTGACGCGGCTGGCGGCCGAGCAGGGCGTCAGCCTTTTCATGGTGCTGCGTTCGGCACTGGCGGTGCTGCTGCGTGTTGTCACCGGTGGCCGCGACATCGTGATCGGCACCCCGGTCGCGGGCCGCTCGGACACCCAACTCGACGAGTTGGTCGGCATGTTCGTCAATACGCTGGTGCTGCGGTCCGACGTCGACCCGGACAGCCCCTTCGCGTCGCTGCTGCGCGCCGACCGCGACACCGAACTGGCCGCGTTGGCCCATGCCGAAATTCCCTTCGAGCGCGTCGTCGAGGAATTGGGCAAGCAGCGCGGGGCGGGTAGCCGGCCGCCGCTGTTCCAGGTGGCGCTGACCGTGCGGGAAGGGCAGGTGCCGTCGCTGCGCCTGCCCGGCCTGTCGCTGCGCGCCGAGGAACTGGATATCGCGCTAGCCAAATTCGACCTCGAACTGCGCGTCGCGAGTACCGGCGACGAGAGCGATCCCGCGCTGGGGTTCGAATTCGTCTACGCCGCCGAACTCTTCGACGAGACGACGGTCGAGATACTCGGCGACCGTTTCCTGCGGGTGCTGTCGGCGGTCACCGCCGATCCGCGGGTGCTCGTACGCGATATCGACGCGAGGACCGATCACGAGCGGCGCACGCTCACCCCGGCGGCGGGCGGGCCGACCGTGCCGCCCCGCACACTCGGCGCGTACTTCACGGGAACCGCGCAGCGGTATCCGCAGCGCACCGCCATCGTCTACGCGTCGCCCGATGGCGATTCGCTGACCTACTCCGAACTGGATCGCCGCTCGAACAGCCTGGCGCGGGCGCTGATCGCGCGTGGCCTCGGTGCGGAGGATCGCGTCGCGCTCGGGTTGACCCGCTCGATCGAATCCGTCGTCACGATGCTCGCGGTCGCCAAATCCGGTGCGGCATTCGTCCCGGTCGATCCGAAATATCCGGCCGACCGGATCCGGCACATGCTGACGGATTCCGGATGCCTGGTCGGTATCAGCGACTCCACGTACGCCGATACCCTGCGCGCCGCGGGCCATGAGCCCGGCCGGACGGGCCCGGTCACCGACTGGCTGTTGATCGATGAGCCGGGATTCGCCGCCGAACTCGCCGCGCGGGACGACAGCACCATCGAAGACGCCGAACGCCTGCGGCCCGCCAGGATCACCGATCTCGCGTACGTGGTCTACACCTCCGGTTCCACCGGAAAGCCGAAGGGCGTCGCGGTCAGCCACTGCGGATTGTCCAACCTCGCGGACGAGTTCAGCGAGCGCCTCGACGCCGGTCCGTTCGCGCGCACTCTGCATTTCTCGTCGCCGAGTTTCGACGCGGCGATCCTGGACCTGCTGCTCGCACTCGGCGCCGGAGCGGCGATGGTGATCTGCCCGCCGCATATCTACGGCGGCGACGAACTCGCCGAACTACTCGAACGCGAGCGGATCACCCACACCTTCATGACGCCCGCCGCGCTGGCGACCATCGACCGCGACCGTTGGGAACTGCCGCACCTACGTTCGTTGCTGATCGGCGGCGAAGCGTGCGGCCCGGATCTGGTGGCGCGCTGGGCGCCCGGCCGCAATCTGTTCAACGGATACGGACCGACCGAGACCACGGTGGTCGTGACCATGGGGCAGGTGGGGGTCGGCCTGCCGATCACCATCGGTTCGCTGGTGCGCGGCGCCCGCGCGGTGGTCTTGGACGAGCGGATGCGGCCGGTTCCGGTCGGGGTCCCCGGTGATCTGTACCTCGGCGGACTCGGCGTGGCGCGCGGCTATTTCGAGCGCGGGGCGCTGACGGCGAGCCGGTTCATCGCCGACCCGTACGGTCCCGTGGGCTCGCGGATGTACCGTACCGGCGACGTGGTGCGCTGGGACGCCGCCGGTGACATCGTCTACCTCGGACGCAGCGACCACCAGGTGAAGTTGCGCGGTTTCCGCATCGAACTCGGGGAGATCACCACGGCACTGAGCGGACATCCCTCGGTGCGGTTCGCGCACACCGAGGTGCGTCGAATCGTGGACGCGGATCGGATCGTTTCCTTCGTGTACCCCGCCGACGAGCGGGCCGGGGTGGATATCGACGCGGTGCGCGCGCATATCGCCGAACAGCTTCCCGTGCACATGATTCCGGCCGCGATCACGCTTCTCGACCGGATTCCGCTGACCCCGACCGGCAAGCTGGATATCGCGGCACTGCCGGAGCCGACGTTGAGCGTCGCGCGTTCGGCGCGGATGCCGGAGACCGACGCGGAGCGGCTCGTCGCCCGTGTCATGGGCGAACTGGTCGGCGCGGAAACGGTCAACGCCGACGACAGCTTCTTCGAAATCGGCGGAAACTCGCTGCTGGCAACGCAACTCGTGGCTCGGTTGGCGGCGGCCACCGACACCAGGATCGAGGTGCGCACGGTTTTCACCTCGCCAACGGTGGCCCAGATCGCGGCGTTGCTCGATACCTCAGCGCACACCGCCCCCGAGCCTGTGGACGCGCGTGCCGATGATCGGCCGACACTGGTTCGTCGGGTGCGCCCGGAACGGATTCCGCTCTCGGCGGCTCAGCAGCGGCTGTGGTTCCTCAACCGCTTCAACGATGTCGCGGTAGCGGCGGCGGATTCCGATCATGCCGCGGGCGCGTACAACATTCCGGTCGTGCTGCGGCTGCGCGGCGAACTCGATGTCGAGGCGCTTATCGCGGCACTGCACGCGGTGCAGCGCAAGCACGAGACATTGCGCACGATATTCCCCGAGGTGGCGGGGTCGCCGGTACAGCAGGTGCTCGATCCGGCCGACGCGGCGATCACGCTCTCCCGCACCACCGTGCCCCCGGACCGGGTCGTCGAGGCGATACGGAACTTCGCCGCACCGGGATTCGACCTCGCCGACACCGTGCCGGTGCGGGCCGCGCTGATCACGGTCTCGGAATACGCCGAGACCGGTGCGGGCCAGGCCGCCGCACCGCCGGAATACGCCCTGGTACTCGTCGTCCACCACATCGCCATGGACGGCTGGTCATTGCAGCCACTCGCCGCCGACTTCGTCGAGGCGTACAGCGCCATCGTCCGCGGTGGCGAACCCGCCTGGCTCGCGCCGGAAGTCCAATACGCCGATTACACGCTGTGGCAGCGGGATGTACTCGGCAACGAGGACGACCCCGAATCGGCGATCAGCAAGCAGCTCGCCTACTGGAGCGACGTGCTCGCCGACAGCCCCGAACTGCTGAACGTGCCGGCGGACCGCCCGCGTCCACCGGTGCCCACCTACCGCGGCGGGATCGTGGAATGCCCGATCGACGCGCACACCCACCGGGAACTGCACGCGGTGGCCAACAGCAACGGCGTCAGCATGTTCATGGTGCTGCACGCCGCGCTCGCGGTGCTGTTGCACCGGATGACCGGGGTCGATGACATCACCGTCGGCACCCCGATCGCGGGCCGAGGGCATCCGGCCCTCGACCGGATGATCGGCATGTTCGTCAACACGCTCGTGCTGCGGACCGAGGTGCGACCCGATACGCGCTTCACCGATCTACTGCGCGCCGTGCGCGATATCGACCTCGACGCGTTCGCGCACGCCGATCTGCCGTTCGAGCGCTTGGTCGAGGTTCTCAATCCCGCGCGGTCGCGCTCGCATCATCCGCTGTTCCAGGTGATGCTCTCGGTGCAGAACCAGCAGGTGGGGGCGCTGGAACTGCCTGGGCTGCGTATCGAGGCGGGGGATATCGACACCGGAATCGCCAAATTCGATCTGCAGTTCACACTGACCGAATCGCACAGCGGTGCGGCGGGGCAGCGGCAGCCGAACGGCATCGACCTCGCGGTGAATTACGCGAGTGATCTGTTCGACGAGGCGACCGCGCGGCGGCTCGGCCGACGTCTGGTTCGGTTGCTGAACGCGGTGGCGGCGAGTCCGACCACCCCGGTCGGCGATCTGGAACTGCTCGATCCGGGCGAATGGTCGGGGCTGGCCCCGGTCAGCGGCGCCGAGGCGGACCGGCCCCTCACCCTCCCCGCGGTATTCGCCGCGGCGGCCTCGGTCGACCGCGAGGCGATCGCGTTGCGGTCGCAGGGCACGCAGATCAGCTACGACGCGCTCGACCGCTGGACCAACCGGCTCGCCCGCGTGCTGATCGGTTACGGCGTCGGTCCGGAAACCCTTGTCGCGCTGAGTATCCCGCGTTCGGTGGAATCGGTGGCCTCGGTGCTCGCCGTCGCCAAGGCCGGTGCCGCGTTCGTGCCGGTCGATCCGCACTACCCGGCCGACCGGATCAGCCATATGCTGTCGGATTCCGGTGCGGCGCTCGGCATCACACTCGCCGACCATCGTGACGAGCTGCCCGACGACGCCGAGTGGATCGTGCTCGACGACATCGATTTCCGTGGCAGGGTCATGGCCGCACCGGACGCGCCGATTATGCAAGGGGACCGGATCTCGGAGTTACGGATCGACAATCCGGCCTACGTGATCTACACCTCCGGCTCGACAGGAACCCCGAAGGGCGTCGTGGTCACACACGGCGGACTGTCGAATTTCGCCGCCGAGACCGCGCAGCGCTTCGATGTCCACCCCGGCTCCCGCGTCCTGCATTTCGCGACGCCGAGTTTCGACGCCGCCATGCTCGACCTGTTGCTCGCCCTCGGCGGTGCGGCCTCGCTGGCGATCACCCCGCCCGGCGTGGTCGGCGGCGCGGACCTCGCCCGCGTCTTCATCGAAGAACGCATCACCCACGCGTTCATCACCACCTCCGCGCTCGGCACCGTCGATCCGACCGGTGTCACGGAATTGGCGCACGTGCTGGTCGGCGGGGAGGCGTTGCCACCGGATCTGGTGACCCGCTGGGCGCCGGGACGCAACCTCTACAACGTGTACGGGCCGACCGAGACCACGATCGTCACGGTGATCGGTCAGCCCCAGGTACCCGGCGAGCCGATCACCATCGGCGGTCCGATCCGCGGCGTGAGCGCCATCATCCTCGACGCGCGACTGCACCCGGCCCCGGTAGGAGTCACCGGTGAACTACATCTGGCGGGTAACGCGCTCGCCCGCGGTTACTTGAACAGGCCAGGTCTCACGGCCCAGCGGTTCATCGCCAACCCGTACGGAAAGCCGGGCGAGCGAATGTACCGCACCGGCGACCTGGTGCGCTGGTTCAGCGGCGAGCGGCAGACGCCGATGTCGTCGGCAGGTATGGGAGAGCTCGCGACACTCGGTGCGGCGGTGCCGGAAGCGCGCGAGATCGAATACGTCGGGCGCACCGATCATCAGGTGAAGATCCGCGGCTTCCGTATCGAACTGGGCGAGATCGATCGGGCTCTCGCGCGCCACGACGCCGTGGAATTCGCGACGACCATCGGCCATCGCACACCCGCGGATGTCGTGGCCCTTGTGGCCTACGCGAAAATCCGGCGGGGGAGCGCGGTCACGGTGCGGGAGCTCGTCTCGCACGTGGCGGCGCTCGTCCCGAATTACATGGTGCCGCAGTCGATCATGCTGTTGGACGAGGTGCCGCTGAGCCCGGTCGGCAAACTCGATCGCTCGGCGCTGCCGGAACCCGTCTTCAGCGCGGCCGTCGGCTACCGGGCGCCGAGCACCGCGACCGAGGCGGTGTTGTGCGCGGCCTTCGCCGATGTTCTCGGCGCGGAAACGGTCGGCGTCGACGACGGATTCTTCGAACTCGGCGGCAACTCGCTGCTGGCCACCAAGGTGGTCGCGTACGCGCGTGCCGAAGGGATCGACCTGCCGGTGCAGATGATGTTCGGCGAGGCGACACCAGCGGCCCTCGCGGCGGGGATCGACGGCGACGTCGATCCGGCCGCGGCCATGACGGCGGCGCTGGCTCCGGTGTTACCGATCCGCCCCGCCACCGGGTCGGCCCGGGCGCCGCTGTTCTGCGTGCACCCCGCGATCGGGCTGTCCTGGTGCTATTCGGGACTGCTCGCGCACCTGGCGCCGGACCGTCCGGTGTACGGGTTGCAGTCTCCCCACGTGGCGGGGGAGGAAGGTTTCGCCTCGATCGTCGAAGCAGCCGAACACTATGTGGCACGGATCATGTCGATCCAGCCCGCCGGTCCGTATCACCTGCTCGGCTGGTCGCTCGGCGGCCTGATCGCCCACGAAGTGGCGGTGCAGTTGCAGGAGGCCGGCGAACAGGTCGCGCTGCTGTCGATGATGGACAGCTACCGGCTCTCCGACGAATTGCTGGAAAACGCCATCCCCGGCGTCGCCGAGATCATCGCGGAATTCGGCGATGACATGCGCGAAGACGGCGCCGAACTCGATCCGGCGATGAATCTGCGCGAGGCGGCGGATCTGCTCCGCTCGCGGCCCGGACCGTTCGCGTCGCTCACCGTCGACCACCTGGAACGGCTGTACGAGGGCTATACCAACGGCACCGTCATGGCGCACGGTTTCCGCCCGCGCACCTTCGACGGCGACCTGGTGTTCTTCAGCGCGGCCGACGACGAGATCAACCGGGCTGATCCGGCCCGCCGGGCGACGGCGTGGGAGTCGTTCGTCACCGGTGTCATCCACGATCACCCGCTCCCGTGCCGCCACGCGGCCATGACCACCCCCGAATCGCTGGGCGTCATCGGGCCGGTACTGCACCGGCATCTGGACGGCGCCGCCGGAACCGCAAAGGAGAATGCCGAGTGACTCAGCGCGATGTGGGGGTTGCTTCGTGACCGGCCGCCGGATCGACGAAGGTGAGGTGCGCTCATGAGTTTCGCCGTGGAAGTACAGGGACTGTCCAAGAACTACGGCAAGATTCGAGTGCTCGACAATATCGACCTGCAGATTCCCGCGGGCACCGTCATGGGCCTGCTCGGACCGAATGGTGCGGGCAAGACCACCACGGTCAGGATCGTCACCACACTGCTGCGGCCGTGTGCGGGATCGGTGCACGTGGCGGGCGTCGATGTGTTGCGCGACCCCGCGGCCGCGCGCAGGCGTATCGGGCTCTCGGGCCAGTACGCCGCGGTGGACGAGAATCTGACCGGATACGAGAACCTACGCATGGTTTCGAGGCTGTACGGCATGTCGCCGCGTCAGTCGGCCGCGCGGGCCACCGAACTGCTCGGCGCGTTCGGCCTCGACCATGCCGCGCAACGGCGCGCGGGCACCTACTCCGGCGGTATGGCGCGACGTCTCGATCTGGCGGGAGCGCTGGTCGCGCGGCCCGCGGTCGTCGTCCTCGACGAGCCGACCACCGGTCTCGACCCGCGCGGACGCCTCGATATGTGGCAGGTCATCGGCGATCTCGTCGACGACGGCACCACCGTGCTGCTCACCACCCAGTACCTGGAAGAGGCCGATCTGCTCGCCGATCGGATCACCGTGATCGACCGCGGCAAGGTGATCGCGAGAGGTTCGGCCGACGAATTGAAAACCTCCATCGGCGGTGACCGGCTGACCGTCACCCTGGCCGCCGGTCAGCAGATGGCGCCCGCGCTGCGGGTACTGGCCCAGCTCGGTGTCGGCGAACCGCTGCACGAGCCGGGCACCGACGAGGCGTCGGTGGTGGTGGGCGACGGATCGCGCACCATGGTCGAGGCCCTGCGCAGACTCGACGACGCCGGGGTCTGCGTTCTCGACGCGAACGTCCACCGGCCGAGCCTGGACGACGCCTTTCTTTCCCTCACCGGTACTCCCGCGAGCGACTCGGTCGCGGAGCCGGAAAACGACGACGTACAAGAGGAGATCATGTCGTGAGTGTCGCCGGTACCGTCGTGAAAGACGAAGCGCCGAGTGCGGATTCCACCGACTCGGTGAATAGGCCGGTGAGTCATGAGATCACGCCGCCGCGCCTGCGGATCTTCCGCGACAGCGCGATCGTCGCCTACCGCAATCTGTTGACGATCCTGCGGGTGCCGACGCTACTCGTCACCGCGACCATCCAGCCGCTGATGTTCGTTTTCCTCTTCGCCTACATCTTCGGTGCCTCGCTCGGTGGCAGCCAGTACCGCGAATTCCTGCTCGCGGGCATCTTCGCGCAGACGGTCGCCTTCAACGCGGCGTTCACCACCGTCGGCCTGGCCGGTGATCTCCACAAGGGCATCATCGACCGCATGCGCACACTGCCGATGTCACGGTTGGCGGTGCTGATGGGACGCACGCTCTCGGATCTCGTGGTCAATGTCGTGAGCCTGATGGTCATGGTCGGATGCGGTTACGTGGTCGGGTGGCGCATCAACGGCGGTATCGGGGACGCGGCGCTCGCGTTCGCCATCATCTTGCTGTTCGCCTTCGCGATGTCCTGGGTCGGCGCGTTGACCGGTCTCATGTCGCCCACCGTGGAGGTGGCCCAGAGCGCCGGTCTGATCTGGCTGTTCCCGTTGTCGTTCATCTCCTCGGCGTTCATCTCCGCCGAAACGCTGCCGGGTCCGTTGCGCACCATCGCCGAATGGAATCCGATCACCGCCGTCTCGGCGGCGGGACGCACGCTGTTCGACAACGGTGCGCCGCCCACGTTCACCCCGGCGAGCGGATGGGCGGCCGATCACTGCATCGAATACGCCATCGGATGCTCGATCGCGATCCTTGCCGTCGCCGTGCCGCTCGCGCTGTTGCGGTACCGCAAGGTCGCCAGCCACTAGATTCCGAAGCGCACGTGTCGCGCGTGCGGTGATACACCGCTACAAACGCCGTACCACGACGCCCGACTCGCGAAAAAGGCCGCTTCCCCGAAACGGGAAGCGGCCTTGCCGATTGTGCTGGACTCGGTACCTCTAGACCCTGCGACGAGTCTTCAGCAGGTCGAGGCGCTCTTTGAGCAACTCCTCCAACTCGTCCTTGCTGCGACGCTCGAGCAGCATGTCCCAGTGTGTGCGCGGAGGCTTGACCTTCTTGGTCTCCTGGGTGGTGCCCTCGAGGAGGATGCCCTCCTGGCCGTTGCGGCACAGCCAGGTCGGGGGGATCTCCGCATCGTCGGCGAAGGGAACGTCGAATTCCTCGCCGTTATCGGTGCGGTACCGGGCAATCCGACGCGGCGCCAAGTCGTGGTCGCGATCGGTCTCGTAGCTCACCGCTCCGAGCCGACTGCCCCGGAGTACGCGATCTGCCATGGTGTGCCTCTCCCTGTGTGCTCGAGTCTGTGTTGCGCTGCGACCGTGTTCGGACGAGCACGTCGCGCGCTCACCGGACCTTCGGTACAACGAACGGGCCTGCCTGAATAGTTCCCGCCCCGGCGACGGTGAACCGTGCAATTGTAGTGGTCGTCCGTCCTCCACCTGACCGCGACCCCGGATCTGTCCTGGATTGCCAAGCCCCGCAACGGCAATTGGCGCCGCCTCGGCGCGCAGGGCTATCGTGTGCGACGTGCCTCATACGCCCAGGTCAGGCAATGCCGCCGCCCAACGTCAGCTGTCCTGCCTGTGGTGCGGGCGCGAAATCGTCGAGTCTGAGTCCGGGCGCCGTCGCAGGTACTGCCGACAGTCGTGCCGTCAGCGCGCCTACGAGAATCGTAACAGTCTCAAAGGAACCGGCATTCCCGACGATTCGGTCGTGCTCAGCGCTCAAGAAGCCGCTGACCTGGCCGATCGCTGGTTCGCGGCGCGCTGCGCGGCCGAGGACGTCGCGATAGCGATCGAGGAGGGCGCCGACACCGGCGAACTCATGGCACTGAGCAAAACCCTGCTCGAGCTCACCCGAGAGGCAGAACGACTGCGCTGAGCGCGGGCGTGTCGCGGGACTCCCGCCGCACCAGATCGCGTCCTCGCAGGTAGACCAGGACCGTCAGTCCCGCGACCAGCGCCACCAGACCGGCGAAGACGCCGATGGTCGTGTCGTCCGGGTGCACGAGCGACTGGGCTCGCATCGCCTGCCAGAAGACCAGAGCGAACACGCCGGTGTAGCCGAGGGCGAGCACGCCGATCAATGCGGCGCGGGTACATTCGGCCCGCAGCCAGGGGTAGCGCGTCGCCAGCCACGCCGAGACGATCGCGGCGAGTAACAACACCTGGATGGCGTGCAATCCGACGAAGTGCGCGATCCTGAGGTCGCCGCCGGTCGTGCTCCAGTGCGTGATCGGCATTCCGTCCACGTCGCGGGCCGCCTCGGTGCGGGATGCGGCGTCGATCACGGTATGCCCGGCGACCAATTCCACGACGTCGCCGTCGGCATCGAGTACCCGCTGCTTACCGGTGAACCCCATCAGATAGGCCTGCGCCATCCCGAGTACGGCCAGCGCCAGTCCGGCGTGGATCGCCCGCGCGGTCGGCCGGTCGACCAGTCGCTGCCACGAAAGGATCAGCACGATAACCAGATTCGCCAGGAACAGTCCCGGTACACCGGAGGTGAAGATCTGCTGTCCGATGACGTTCACCGGGTCGGGATCGGAATTGTTGAAATGACTGAAGGTGCCGCGGGCCGCCTGGACGGCGATGAATCCGACATCGACGACGCCGGTGGTCGCGAAGACGGCGCCGAGCCACCAGGTGGCGCGATGACCCCGGTGCGGCAGGGAGAGCAGCCAGGCCAGCGTCAGCCCGTAGAGGGCGAAGGCGAAGCCGAACTTCAATGGTTTCAGCCACACCGACTCGCCGAGCAGCATGCGTTCGTCGAGTAGCAAGCCGCCGATCGAGACGATCACCAATGCCGTCATCAAGGCGACCATGGCGAGCAGCGGGCGATGCAGACGCCCGCCCTGCGGTACCGGCGCCGGAGCGCGGCCACGCCGTCCCGGCTCGGAATCCGTTATCGCGGAATCGATATCGTTCTCGGGCATATACCGAAAATAGGAATCGCGCGCGCTGGGCGTCGTCCCGCCGCGGGACCATTCGACGGTAGTACCGGAGTACCGGATCGGGCCGCGACGTACACCGGGGTAGGGGATCGGCATACGACGCGCGGGCGGCCACGAAACTCAGGCCGGGGATCGGAAGACGTCGATGCCGCGCCCGACGAGCCACGGCAGCGGATCGATTTTGCCTGCCTCGGGATGGTGGACCTCGTAGTGCAGGTGCGGTCCGGTGGAGTAGCCACGATTGCCGACCGTCGCGATGACATCACCGGCGTGGACCTCTTGGCCGACGGAGGACAGGATGTCGTTGACATGTCCGTAGACGCCGATGGTGCCGTCGTCCTGTTGCACTCGCACCCACAGGCCGAAGCCGGAGGCCGGTCCCGCTTCGACCACGACACCGTCGGTGACGGCCGTGATGGGCGTGCCGAGCGGTTCGCCGAAGTCGATTCCGGCGTGCATGGCGCCCCAGCGCATCCCGAAGTTGGATGTCAGGATGCCGTCGACCGGGCGGACGGTACGGGGCCGTGCGGCCTCGGTGGCGATGCGGTGCTGTTCCATGAGCACGGACTCGGGGATGATCTGGGGCACCTGGGCTTCGGGTGGGGTGAACGCGGTGAAGGCGGCGTTCTGGACATGGGCTGCTTCGGCGGTGAATGGGCCCGCGCTCGGGTCGGTGGTCTCGGAGGCGGTGAGCCGCGCACAGTACCTGTCGGCCCCGCACTTGTCGGCACCGCACTTGTCGGCACCGTGCATGTCGGCGCCGATGAACACACCCAGCGAGGCGGTGACGACGGCGGACACGGCTACCGCGCGAGTCGCGACTCGATGACGACGAGGGTGGTTCGCGACGGGCCGACGAGAAGATAACGGATCGGTCACGGGCATTCCCCGAAGGTACGGGTCCTAACCGGGGCTTCAGCCATCCTGTGGCAACCATCACGGGTTGGTAAAATCGCCGTAGATATGTCACGACAGGGTAACGAAACCGGGCGCAAGACGAATCTGCCTGGGATTTTGCGTGACCGTCACGAATTGACCGCAACCTCGCCCGGTGGCCACACTGATTAAGTGCTGACTAATGGAGTGCGTGCCCTACAGGCCCTCGGCGATCCGACGCGCCGCGCCATCTTCGAGGCGCTGCCGCAGGCTCCCCGGTCGGTCGGCGAACTTGCCGCACTCGTCGACGTGACCAGCTCCGCGGTCTCCCAACACCTGCGCGTGCTCAGGGACGCCCGCCTGGTCATGGTGCGCGCCGACGGCACCCGCCGCCTGTATTCGCTCGACCCGCGAGGTCTCAGCGACGCCCGCGACTACCTCGAACAGTTCTGGCCGAGCGCCCTCGCCGCCTACGCCGCGGCCCTCGGTGACGCGAGAGCGGACGCGCGGCCCGTGACCGAAGATTGACGCGCGCCCTCAGCCGACGCGGCGATAGGAAGCGCGGCGGCGCTCGGTTCCCGGCCAGGTGCGACGGGCGAGTTGTTTGTCGACCGCGTCCACGACCTCGTCGACACCGATGCGCAGTAGTCCGGGGTCGGGGGTCTGAGCGTCCGGATCGCCGATCTGGCCGGCCCACAGCACAGCGTGCCTGGCGAGCAGGTGCGCGGGCGGGCCGCTCCATCGGGGTGGGGTCGGGCCGAAGATCAGCACCGTGCGGGTGCCGAACGCGGTGGCGAGATGGGCGACTCCCGTATCGCCGGAGACGACGAGCGATGCCTCCGCGACGGTGGCGGCGAGTTCGATCAGATTCTGCTCGCCGGCGAGTACCCGGCTGACCGGAAGTCCGGCGCGCGCGGCGATACTCAGCGCGAGATCGCGTTCGAATTCGTCACCGGTGAGCACCACATCGCGGCCGACCACGAGCAGATGCCGCACGACGGCGGCGAATCGCTCCGGCGGCCAGCGGCGCGCCGGAGCGCCCGCACCGATATGGACGACGACGCAGTCGCGGTGGCTGATGGTCGACACCGGCGGCACGAGACCCAGGTTGCGTCGGTCGGCGGCGATGCCGCCGCATTCGAGCAGATGGCACCAGCGCTCCACCTCGTGCATATCCGTCTGCCAGACCGGGCCGTTCACATCGGGGACCGCCGGATCGCGGTAGCTCAGGATGCGCTTCGGGTCGGTTCTGCTCAGCGCCGCGATGCCATCGGCCCCTGGGCCGTGCAGATTCACCGCGAGTTCGGGCGGCGGGCCGTCCCATCGCAGTGCGGCCGGATCCGCGGTCGGCACCACGGTGTCCACGGGCGCGATGAGGTCGATGATCGGCTTGAGTCGCTGGGGAGCGGCGAGCGCGATGTGGTCGCGCGGCTCGGCCCGACGCAGCGCGCGAAGCGCTGGGACCGCGGTGAGCAACTCGCCCAGTCCGCGTGCCTGTAGCACGAGTACTACCGCCACCCTCTACTCCTAGCCACCAGAAACCCGTCGACCACCGCGCCTCGTCGCACCTGGGAGGCGAACACGACAAGAGTCACTAGGGATGACTTCCCACGGCGCGCCGGCGGTAAACGTCGAGAACGTGCCGCGTCATCGATCCCGTGGAGGGCGCGCGGCGGTAATCTCGCTGGTAACGGCATCTACAGCGAGGAGCATCCCATGGTCTCCAGGCTCAATCCGTACATCTCCTTCAGCGACAACGCGCGCGCGGCGCTCGAGTTCTATCGCGATGTATTCGGTGGCACGCTGACCGTCAGCACCTTCGGCGAATTCGGCGACAAGGAGGCCGCCGGCGCCGATCTGGTCATGCACGGCATGCTCGAATCGCCCAGCGGATTCACGCTGATGGCCGCGGACACCCCGCCCGGCATGGAATACGCACCGGGCAGCAGTATTTCGGTCAGCCTCAGCGGAGACGACGCGGACGAATTGCGCGGGTATTGGGAGAAATTGACCGCAGGCGGCGTCGTCACCGTTCCGCTGGAGAAACAGATGTGGGGCGACGAATTCGGAATGTGCCTGGACAGGTTCGGCGTCGCGTGGATGGTCAACATCACCGCCGCGGCCGGACAATAGGGCCGGTCAGAGTGGCAATCCGGGGTGGGAGTCCCACCCCGGTGCGTTAATGGCAAATTGCCAGCGAACTAATGCTGCAAGGCTTAGCATCGAGGTCATGACCACAAATAGCGCGCTAGAGGGCCCTCTCGAGTCGCTTGCGAAGAGTGCCTGGCAATCGGTGATGGTCATCGGCCTCCTGTCGGTGGTCATCGGCATCATGATGTTGGTGTGGCCCGGGCCCACCCTGGTGGTCGCCGGCATCCTTTTCGGCATCTACCTGGTCGTCACCGGTGTCCTGCAATTGGTCGCGGCGTTCGGCACCAGCGTCAGCGCCGGTATGCGGGTGCTGTTGTTCATCACGGGCGTGCTGTGCATCATCATCGGGATCTTCTGCTTCCGGGATGAGCTGGCCTCGATCATGCTGCTGGGCCTGTGGATCGGGATCGGCTGGCTGTTCCGTGGTATCGCGATTCTGATGGGCGCGATCTCCGAACCCGTGCCGGGCCGGGGGTGGCAGATCTTCTTCGGTGTCCTCACCGCCATCGCCGGTGTGGTGCTGATCGTGTGGCCGATCTCCTCCACGACGACACTGGTGCTCGTCGCGGGTATCTGGCTGATCGTGCTCGGGGTCATGGAGGTGATCACCTCCTTCGGTATCAGGAAGGACGCGAAGGCAATTCCGGCCGGTATCTGATCATCGGGCGCACCGGGTGCGGGCACCCGGTCGCGCGAGTGGCATCTATTGCATATGTCCAGGTAGTAATGTCTTTTGGCGAGTTCTCTGGCTAATTGCCAGCAAAATGTGTTCTGCTCCCTGTGTGAACCAAGTCCACTTGGGGCACGTATTCCACCTCGCCGGACGTCCCACCGTCCAGGACGCGGCGGATGCGCTGGTCTCCCTTCCGAATGGTGCTCTGGTCGTGGCCGGCGACGGTCGAATCGTCTACTGCGGTGATCGTGACGAGATACCCCCCGAATTCGGAGGCGGGGAGATCATCGACCACCGCCCCGGATTCCTGCTTCCCGGCTTCGTCGACACCCACATCCATTTTCCCCAGACCTTCGCCGGTGACGCATACGGCGGCGGCCAACTGCTCGAATGGCTCGAACTGTGCATCTACCCGGCCGAATCCCGGTTCGCCGATCCCGAGTACGCGCGGCAGGCAGCCGCCGAATTCTGTGCGCGGCGTATCGCGGCGGGCACGACGGCCGCGATGGTGTTCGGATCGGCCTTCCGGCACGCGCAGGACGCGCTGTTCGCCGAGACGCACCGTCGCGGCCTGCGCGTCGTCAGCGGTCGGGGTATCCAGACGACAGGCGAGGCGTCGGTGGCCTCGCTGCTCATCCCCGAGCACGATGTGGTCCGGCTGACCCGCGCGGAGATCGATGCCTGGCATGCCGCCGACACCGGCGATGTCGACACCGCCCTGCTGCACGTGGCGGTCATCCCCCGATTCTCGCTCTCGGTGACGCGCGAGACGCTGTTCAACCTCGGTGAGCTCTACGACTCCGTCCGTGAGCGCGGCGTCTATTTCCACAGCCACCTCAATGAGAACAATCGTCCAGGCACCGGCGAAGTCGACACCACCAAGCAGGTGTACGGGGTGAACTCCTACCTCGATACCTACGACGGGAAATTCCTGCCGGGATCGGCGGTGGGCGGACAGAGCATGCTCGGTCGGCGCAGCATTCTCGCCCACTGCGTGCACTGCCAGGACGTCGAACTGGAGCGGATGGCCTCGACCGGCACGTCGATCGCGCACTGCCCGGTATCGCAGCAATTCCTCGGATCGGGCACGATGCCGTGGAAACGGACGATCGCCTCGGGTGTGAACGTGGCCGCTGGCACCGATTTCGGCGGCGGCGACGAATGGTCGATCCCCCGGGTGCTGTCCGCGGCGTTCAAAGTCCATATCTCCGAATCCGGCGCGGCCGCGGTGTCGATGCATCCGGCGCAGATGCTGTTCACCGGAACGCTGGCCGGTGCGCGTGCTCTCGATATGGAGCGCCGGTTCGGGAATTTCGATCTCGGCAAGGAAGCCGACTTTCTCGTCGTCGACCCGGCGGGAACCCCGGCGCTGGCGGGCAGGCTGACACACGGTGTCCGCTCCGAAGATCCGGCTCTCGCACGCGACCAGACGTTGTTCACGCTGCTGACGGGAATGGACGAGACCACGATCGCCGAGGTCTACGTGCAGGGTCGTCGTATCGACGACCATTAGCCCGCGCCGATGAACGCCACCGCGATCACCGTATTCCACCGCCCGGCCGACGCCGCGTCCTTCCGTGCGTGGCTGGCGCGAATGGTCGAAATCGCCACGGCCACGGAGGGTTTCGTCGAGTCGTCTCGTGCGGCCGACGCGGAACCGCCGTTGGAATCGGGATTGAGCGTCACCTTCGGTTCGGAGCGGTCGGCGAACGAATTCCTGGATTCCCCGGCCAGGTCCCGCGTGCTGGCCGAGGGGGAGGCACTCGGATTCCACCGCAGAAGTTCGGACCTGATCGTCGTCGAGGGCGAACTGCCACCGCCCGGCGTCGGCGTATTCCACCACACAGTCTCCCCGGGCAGAGAATCCGACTTCGTCGCGACCGAAGCGCGATTGGTGACGTTGAGTGCCACCTTCCCCGGATTCGACGGCGCCGCGCTGTTCCGCGCGGGCGATTCGGGACGCTGGATCTCGGTGCTGCGCTTTCGCACGGCCGAGCACCTGTCGGTGTGGATGCGTTCCGAACAACGCGCCGCCGCTCTGCCCGCGCTGCGTTCCGAACTCGACGAGGACTTCTCGGCCGTGGCGCACACGACCCCGTTCGGATCGACCCTGCGCACCGTCGACGGGGAGACCCGCGTCACTCCGACGTGGAAGATCGCCATGCTGGTCCTGCTCGTGCTCTATCCGACGGTCATGACGCTCTCACGATTCTTCGGCCCGGTACTCGACGCGATGGGCGCACCGCCCTGGCTGGCCATGTGGCTCAGCCAGATCGTGAGCGTCGCCCTGATGAGCTGGATCCTGTCCCCGGCGGTCGCCGTCTGCTTCCGCCGCTGGCTGGACCCGGTCGACGGTGCGGGCAGAGGTGTCAGTGCGATCGGCGCGGCCGTCGTTGTCGTCGTCTACGCGCTGACCCTGCTGGTGTTCGCCTCGGTGAAATGGCTCCAGTACTGGGATTACGACTGATGTATCGAGCGCTCCGTGAACGCGCCGGAGTTTCCGGCCGACCCGCGGTCGACGTTCCGGAGAGCACCCGCCCGCCCGGCACCGCCCGGAAATTCGTAGCGAACCGAGGAGCAGCATCTCCGGTGCGGAACCGGTCATCGGCGAGTATCCGGCGTCGACCGGGTGCGCGCAGACCGATTGCCTCCGCTATTTCAACTGTGGCACAACCGAATCCGCATCTCGTATGCTGAGAGGGAACCGAGGGTGGGAGTCGGCCGGTGAAGCGTTTTCTGTTCCTGATGATGGCGGTCGTCGTGGCCGCGTCGACCTTCGACTATGTCGGATCACCCGGCTATTACGGCCCGGTTGTGCTCGGCGGAATCGTCGCCGCCTTCCTGCTGTTCGAGAAGTCTCTCGGATAGTCGACGGGGGGCGACGCACGACGTCGCCCGTGTCGGTGCGCATGACGGGGAGGATCGTCGGGCGGTGACGATCCCGGTCCGGCGCACCGGGATCACACGTTGGCGGGGGTATCCGAATCGCGGTTCGATGCCGCGTTCGGCCTGGCGAATCGGCCGACGGCGTCGAGATGGGCGAGCGCCTGGGCATAGGAGTCGAACAGGCCGGTCTGGAGGTAGGGGATATCGCGTTCGGCACAGAACTGTTCCACGATCGGCTGGGCTCGGCGCAGGTTCGGGCGCGGCATGGACGGGAAGAGATGATGTTCGATCTGGTAGTTCAGACCGCCCATGGCCGTGTCGATGACGGGCCCGCCGATGACGTTGCGGGATGTGAGCACCTGGCGGCGCAGGAAATCCACCGAATCGCCCTCGTGCAGTACTTCCATGCCTTTGTGGTTGGGGGCGAAGGTACAGCCCATGTAGAACCCGAACAGTCCCTGCTGCACGAGGAGGAAGGCCACCGCCTTGGCCGGTGACAGCACCAGGAAGACCATGGCGAGATAGCCGGCGAAATGCGCCGCGAGCAGCATGCCCTCCCAGAACCGGTTCGGTATCGCCCAGCGCAGAACCGCCCTGACGCTCGAGAAATGCAGACTGCCCGCCTCGAGCAGCAGCATCGGGAAGAACAACCAGGCCTGGTAGCGGAAGATGAATCGCCGGAAGCTTGTCTCGGTCCGAGCGCGGTCGCTGGAATATGCCAGCACGCCCATCACGTCCGGGTCGGCGCCCTCGGTATTGGGGTGGGCGTGGTGGCGGTTGTGGTTGGCTACCCACCAGCCGATGCTCAATCCGATCGCGAGATTGCCCACGATCGCCCCGAACAGGTAATTGGCCTTGCGGCTTCCGAATATCTGCTTATGCCCGGCGTCGTGACCGAGGAAGGCGAGTTGGGCGAAGACCGCCGCAAGGAACGCCGCGACACCCAGTTGCCACCACGATTCGCCGAGCAGGACGAAGGCAGCCCATCCGCCGACGAACGCCACCGCGGTGAGCGCGATTCTCCAGTAGTAGTACCGCGATCGCCGATCCAGCAACCCCGCGTCCCGCACGCGGCGCAACAGCACCGAGAACTCGCTACCACGCGTCTTCGCGTCCGGTTCGGTCCGTGACCGTCCGCTCGCTTCGTCGCGGTCGGCCGCGACCAGTGCGCTCGTCGCGGCGCCGGAAGTCGGCGTCACCCGATCGGCAGTGCTGTCAATTACCACGGGTGGCCTGCACATCCCTATGCGTCATTGTCGGTTCGGGCCGCGACTTTCATCCATCGAGCCTGCGCAGACCCTAGCGGGCTGTCCGAAATTCGTAAATCGCGGCCCGCGCCTCTCGTCAGAAGTATCGCGCGTCCACATCACCACCGGGTGAACCGACAGGTCGATCGACGCCACATTCGGGTGACGTTCGCGTGTCGCCGACGATGCTCGCGCGCGGGTACAGCCGATGCTCACAGCGGTCTCGTCGGTTCACCGCGCATCGGCAATGCCAACTCAGCGACCCGGATCAGCCCCTTTCCCTCTTGTGCCGTCTCCAGGGTGAATCGCGCGGACCTGCCGGTGATATCGAGACAGCCGATGGAATTGCCGAAATACGGCCCGCTCACCTTCTCCCACCGGACCGGGTCGGGCGAGATCCCGCGCCGGTCGGCCAGCCAGCGCAGCGCCGCGGCGAGCGGTTTCGCCCAGGACAGGGCGAACGCCGGGCGCATGTACTTGGGCGGATCGTTGTGGACCGGCGAGCACACCAGTTGCAGCACTTCCGATTTCGTCGGATTCGGGTATGTGGCGCGCGCGGCGTAGCTGTGGTGCACATCCCCGGACAGCACGCAGATCGTGCTCGGCGCCTCGGGCGCGTCGCCGATGCGGTGGATCAGGGCCGCCAACTGTTCGAAGGACGCACGGAACGCGGGCCAGTGTTCGAGATCGGCTGCCTGCCTGACCTTCTCGCCGAGTCTGCCGCGCCACCCCGGCAGCGCCGCCGCCCGTTCGTTGAGCGACTGGAGGTGACTCAGGGAGGGCGGCATCAGCCAGGGCAACGATGATCCGATCAGCAGATGGTCGATATCACCCGCGGCGTTCTCCTCGATCCAGGCGAATTCCTCGGACCCGACCATGAGCCGCTGACCGTCGAGAATGCGGCCGCTGCGGGTGTCGATCACCAGCAGGCGGATCCGGCCGAAGTCGCGGCGATAGCTCCACCGGGTGGGTTTGCGGCCGTCGAGCTCTTTGTCCGCCTTCTCGGCGAAATCCTCCAGCAGCTCCCGCACATCACCGGTCGCCGCACTGATCTCGCGGAAGAGTTCGTCGCCCGCCAACTCCCGCGGCCCGAAGTTGCCGAGGTGCTGGTACACCCAGTACGAGGCGAGCCCGGCGCGAATACGCCTGTTCCACCACGGTTTCGCCGCCATCTGCTCGCGCCATATCCGCGAGGTGTTCCAGTCGTCGCGCACGTCGTGGTCATCGAAGATCATCGAGGTGGGCACCGTCGACATCAGCCAGCGGATCTCCGGATCCGACCACGACTCGTGGTAGAGCTCGGCGTATTCCCGGAACGACACCACCTCGCCGCGCGGTTGCTCGTCGCCGCGTCGGCGCACGAGCCACTGCCGCATCCGTGGCGTCGGTTCGTCGGCGTAGACCTGATCGCCCAGCAGCAGGAGTGCGTCCGGCCATTGCTGTTCGGGCCGGTCCTTCATGCGCAACGCATAGGCGTCGAGCGCGTCGGGGCCGAGCCGGTCCGCTCCGAGGGCGTCCGGCGCGGTCTTGGCCGCCCGGCACGATCCGAACAGAATGGTCCGGACTGTTCCCGTGCGGATCCGGCTCGGCGGAAAATCGGACCCTGGCTCGGGCCAGGCGGTAACCCCGTCGATGGCGACCTCGTAGGGGATCGAGGCGTCGGATTCCAGATCGTCGATGACGACCAACGCGAAATGCTGTTCCCCGACCTGGAACGTCCTGGCGCGCCGTCCCAGGATCGCTACTTCGCACGAGCCGTTCGTTTCCACCCAGACGGTCGCCGAGGACGCGTCGACGTGCCGCAACACCGGGCCGAGCACCAACTCCGCCATACGACGACGTTACTGCGCCCGGGCGTGACGAGCTCGGAAATGTCGAGGGCGAGGCGAATGATGACAGAAGTATGACGCGCCCCGCGCCGGGGACTTTCCACGCGGGGGAGCGGGTTGTACGGGGAGCTGATATGAGGAGGTCATATGGCACAGGAATACAACCGGAATCCCGCGGCGGCCGCCCTGTCGCCCGAGCAGTACCACGTCACCCAGGAAAACGGCACCGAACGCCCGTTCACCGGCGAGTACTGGGACAATCACGAGCCGGGTATCTACGTGGACGTGGTATCCGGCGAGCCGTTGTTCGCCTCGGTCGACAAATTCGACAGCGGATCCGGCTGGCCGAGTTTCACCAGGCCGATCGATGCGGGCAATGTGGTCGAGAAGCGCGATCTCAGTCATCTGATGGTCCGCACCGAGGTGCGTTCGACCCACGGGGACAGTCATCTCGGGCATGTGTTCACCGATGGTCCTCGCGCGGCGGGCGGGCTGCGATACTGCATCAACTCGGCGGCCCTGCGTTTCATCCACCTCGATGACCTCGAGGCGGAAGGTTATGGGCAGTACAGAACGATCTTCACGAAGGAGGACGCGTGAGCCAGACGCGCAAGGCGATACTCGCCGGTGGATGTTTCTGGGGTATGCAGGACCTGATCCGTAAGCGGCCGGGAGTGCTGTCGACGCGGGTGGGCTACACCGGCGGCCGGAACGACCACCCCACCTACCGCAACCACCCGGGCCACGCGGAGGCCGTGGAGATCGTCTACGACCCCGCGCAGACCGACTACCGGGCGCTGCTGGAATTCCTGTTCCAGATCCACGATCCGACCACGAAGGATCGCCAGGGCAACGACATCGGCTCCAGCTACCGGTCGGCGATCTTCTACCTGGACGACGATCAGAAGAGCGTCGCCCTCGACACCATCGCCGATGTGGACGCGTCCGGCCTGTGGCCGGGCAAGGTGGTCACCGAGGTGACCCCGGCGGGCGAGTTCTGGGAGGCCGAGCCCGAGCACCAGGATTACCTGGAGAAGTACCCGAACGGCTACACCTGCCATTACCCGCGGCCGGATTGGAAGCTGCCGAAGCGGCAGACGACGGCCTCGTAAGGGGGCGGGTCGCCCGGGTAGGGCGCTCGAACGCAACCGACCGCACCACCCTCGTGGGTGGTGCGGTCGTGTGGTCTCCGCCGCGCGATAACGGCGCCGCCCGATCAGGTCGATCGTGCGATGTCCTCGCCATTCGGCGACCGGGTGAGCAGCAGGTAGGCGTAGTTCCGGTCGAGGTCGTTGCGCGGCACCAGTGAGACCACTTCGGGGGTGAACCCGTGTGCGGTCGCGATCTGCCAGAACGTGTCGATCGGAAAGATGGTCTGCGACGCGAGATTTCGGGCGTAGTTGCGTTTGTGCGGCGAACGGTCGGCATTGTCGCGGTATTTGATCTGCACGAACATCACCCCGGACGGCCCGAGCAACTCCCGTGCGATATCGAGAACGCGTCGAGCGTAATCCCGAGAGGGCAGTAGTTCGATCACGTAGAGGCAGAGAAACACATCGCAGGTACCGCGGCCGATGTGCTCGACGGCCTGCTCCGGGTGCTCGACCTCGATCAAAACCGGCTGGAACGGCGTATCGCACACCGCCCGTGTCCGGCGTTCACATTCCTCGAGGCTGGCTCGTGCGACATCGACGGCGACGAACCGATCGGCGCCGGGGGCGAACGCGACCGCGTTGGCCCCGCCGCCCGACCCCCATTCCACGACGGTCCCCATCGACGGTGCGCGGTCGAGAACCCGCGCCAGCTTGCCGAACAGGGCGAGGTGGTCATCTCCCACGCGCTCCCACTGACCGGGGATTCCGTCGCGCCAATGGGAGTTGCCCCGCCAGGCATGCGCCGCCGGGGTCGACCAGTACTGCGCGGCTTCGGCGATCACCCGTTGTTCGGAGTGTCTCGGCCCGACGCGATCCACTACGTCTCGCACCTGTCCGCGCCACCGCCGAACCATCTGCCCTGCTCGGTGCTTCACCGGTGCTCTCCGTTCGCTACCTCGATCGCCGTCGACCTGCCCCGGAAAATAGGGGTGGTTCCGACATGGCGCCTCCAAGGTAACGACAGCGACGGCTGTCGGACCACTTCGGCTGGCCGCCGATGGGTCCGTCCGCGTGGTCAGAGGGCCGTCGCGCGCTCGCCGACCGCCGAATCGCCCTCGCCCGACCGCGCGGAAGGCCGGAGGAAGAGCGCGGCGGCACCGAACAGCACCACGGTCAGCCAGATATAGGCGTTGCGGAAGAAGATCTGGAGGAAACCGCCGATATCGAGGACGGTGTCCGCCGTGGGACCGAAGTAGTGCAGGAGACCACCGGAGACCACCACCACCGCCAGGACCTGGACAAGCGGCGCGACCACACCGCGATGACGTATCGCCACCTCGGTCAGGCAGATCAGCAGGGGCGCGAGCCATACCCAGTGATGCACCCAGCTGTACGGGGACACCGCGGTGGTGGTGATACCGCACAGCACGACGGCGTGGAGTTCATATCCCCGCAGCGACAGCCGTCGCGCGAGATACAGGCAGGTCGCGGCGACGGCGACCGCGCCTGCCAGCCAGAGCATTTGGTGACCGCCGTCGACCCCCACCGCCCGTGCGAGCATGCCGCGCAGCGATTCGTTCGACAGATTCTCGGGAACCCCGACGCGGGCCGGGTCGGCGAACGCGCCGCTCCAGAACGTCAGCGAATCCTTCGGCAGCGCGACGAACCCGAGGACGACGGTCGCGGTGAACGCGCCGCCCGCGGTGGCCGCGGCGCGGTAGCGCCCGGTGAACAGCAGGTAGAGCACGAAGAACGCGGGGGTCAGTTTGATCCCGGCGGCGATGCCGGTGAGGACGCCCTTGCATCGCGCGGAGTCGGGAAGTGCCATATCCGCGAGCACTAGCAGCAGCAGGAGGATATTGATCTGTCCGAAGGCCATGGTCTGTCGCACCGGTTCGCACCACAGCAGAAGTCCGGCGAGCGCGACTCCCGTGATCGCCAGGCGCGGGTCGCGCCGGTAGCCGAGGATCGATAGCGCGGCCGAGGCCGATGCCGCCAGCATCGCGAAATTGCCGACCGCGCCGACCGCCGTGTACAGATCGCCGCTCAATCCGCCCAGCGGGACGAACAGCAGCGCGGCGAACGGGGTGTAGACGAATTCCCAGACGCCGCGGGTATTGCCGAGCAGCGGGGTGTCGTAGACGGAATCGCCGTCGGCCACCCGATTTCCGGCGATCTGGTACACGCTCAGGTCTTTGAGATGCATCCGCACCTGCGGCAGGTCGAGTACCTGCTTCAGATACCACGCGCCTGCCGCCGTGCCGAGTAAGAGGATCACCCAGAACACGACGGGCCCGACGGGGCGTCGTCGCGGCGAATGCGGGACCGAGGCGCGCGTGCCCACCTCGGCGATCAACGACAACGACACGCTCACTCCCAGCGTTCGGGTTCGGATTCGCGTTCCCACGCTAGGTTCTGTCTCCCAATCGTCTGATTAGTCAGCTTGGAGTGGCCGGTGGTGCATCATGTCCGCTGTGGCGAGGTCGGCGGGTGATCGGTTTCA